>DASUFZ010000228.1:0-2341 GCA_036274295.1 Myxococcota bacterium | reverse complement strand
GAGGACGGGTCCATGCCGCGCGACTCGAACATCGCCTGGAGCGCGGCCTCGCGCTCGCGCGAGAGCGGGGAGAGCGCCGACAGATACTCGGAGAGATACGCGCTGTGCACCTTGCTGCGGTGGTCGAGCATCGTGCCGAGGACGGCGATGCCGAAGCTGCCGCCGAGCTGGCGGAACAGGTTGTAGAGGCCGGCGGCCTTCGGCACGTCGGCGGGCGGCAGCATGCGCAGAGTCGCCGTCGAGAGCGGCACGAACATCATGCCCATCGCGAGCCCGCGCGCGATCTGCGTCGGGATGACGTCGTTCCAGCCGCTCTGGTGGTTCCAGCTCATCATGCCAGTCAGCGCGACCGTGAAGACGACCGCGCCGGCGATGTAGAGCGGCGCGGGGCCCGTGCGCCAGACGAGCCGCCCCGCGATGAACATGGTGATGGCCGTGGCGATGCTGCCGGGCAGCACCGCCATGCCCGTCTGCCACGCGGTCCAGCCGAGCAGGCTCTGCGAGAAGACGGGGAAGAGGAAGATCACGCCGAAGAGGCCGACGCCCATCGCCACGCCGAGGATGCAGCCGACCCACAGATTGCGGTGGTGCAGCACCGTGAGATCGACGACCGGCTCGTCCGTCGTCAGCTCGCGCCAGACGAAGAGCGTGGTGGCGACGACCGCGACGCACGTGAGCGTCACGATCACGCTGCTCTCGAACCAGTCGAGGCGGTGGCCGCGCTCGAACACCGTCTGGATCGCGCCGATGCCGATCACCAGGAACGCGATGCCCGGCCAGTCGACGCGCAGCGCGCGCCGCACGCGCTCGTGCGCGGGACTCTCCAGGTAGAGCACGCACAGCGCGGCGGCGAGGAGCCCGAGCGGCACGTTGATGTAGAAGACCCAGGGCCAGGAGAAGTTGTCGCAGATCCAGCCGCCGAGGGTCGGGCCGAGCGAGGGGCCGAGCATCGCGCCCATGCCGAAGAGGCCCTGGCCGAGGCCCTGCCGCGACGGCGGAAAGCTCTCGACCATCACGGTCTGCGCCGTCGAGATCAGGGCGCCGCCGCCGAGACCCTGGAGCACGCGGAAGAACACGAGCTGAGGCAGGGTGGTCGAGATGCCGCACAGCGCCGAGGCCGCCGTGAAGAGCAGGATCGACGCCGTGATGTAGCGCTTGCGCCCGAAGCGGGTCGAGAGCCAGCTCGTCATCGGGATGATGATGACGTTGGAGACGATGTAGCCCGTCACCACCCAGCCGATCTCGTCGATCGTCGCGCCGAGGTTTCCCATCATCTCGGGCAGCGCCACGTTGACGATGCTGGTGTCGATCAGCTCGAGGATCATCGCCAGCATGACGGCGACGAGCACCATCACGCGGCGGAAGTCGAGGCGGAAATCCTCCTGCGGCGCGGCTTCAGTTGTCGCCGACACGCACGGACACCAGCGCCGAGAGGCCCATCGGCAGGCGCTTCGGGTCGAGCGGCGCGCCGCCGTTGCCGTCGGCGTCGCAGGCGTCGAGCGCGATGCGCACCGGCACGCGTTGCACGACCTTCGTGAAGTTGCCCGTGGCGTTGTCGGGCGGGATCAGCGCGTACTTGGCGCCGGTGGCCGGCGAGAGCGATTCGACGTGGCCCTCGCAGGCGTGGCCCGGGAAGGCGTCGATCTCGACCTGCACCGCGTCGCCGATCTTCATGCGGCCGATCTGCGTCTCCTTGAAGTTCGCGACGATCCAGCTCGCCTCGTCGCGCGCGAGCGCGAGCAGCGGCTTGCCGGGCGCGACGTTCTCGCCGACGTGGACGCTCTTGCGGCCGACGATGCCGTCGTTCGGCGCCGTGATGACGGTGTAGGAGAGCGCGAGCTCCGCCTCCTTCAGGGCCGCCTCCGCCTGGCGCAGCGGCGCCTCGTTCCCGAGCACGGCGCGCTCCGCGAGCACGCGCTGCTCGAGCGCCCGGATGCGCGCCTCGGCGGCGTCGCGCGCGGCGACCGCGTTCTCGACCAGCTGGTCGCTCGTCGCTCCGCGATCCTTCAGTCCCTGGACCCGCTTCGCCTCTCCCTTCGCGCGCTCGTGCTCGATCCCCGCGGCGCGCTTCTCGGCCTCGGCGGCTTCGGCGTCGGCGCGCGCAGCGGCGAGGCGGTTGCGCGCCTCTTCGAGGTTGGCGCGCGCGCGCGCGAGGCTCACCTCGTAGTCGGTCGGGTCGAGGCGCACGAGCACGTCGCCCTCGTGCACCTGCTGGTTCTCGTCGACGGAGACCTCGATCACCGTCCCGCCGACGCGGGCTGAGATCAGCGCGAGGCTCGCCTCGATGAAGGCGTCGTCGGTGCGCTCGCGGTGGCGGATCTCCTGGTACCAGTGCGCGCCG
>DASUFZ010000227.1:0-3011 GCA_036274295.1 Myxococcota bacterium | reverse complement strand
TTGGAGCTGCCCTACAACGAGACGGGCAAGCTCCTGCGCCGCGAGGTGCGCGCATGGCTGGCCGGGACGGGCGGCTCGGGGGGCACGCGCTGAAGCTCCACGCGCCGGCCGAGGCGCTGGAGCGGCTGGCCGATCCGCGCGCCGGCGAGCGCTTCGGCCCGCTCGGCGAGGAGCCGCTCCTCGCGATCGATCTCGGCGCGGGCGCGGGACCCGAATCGGTGTCGGCGCCGCGCCGCGACGCCGCCGCGCTGGCGCTGGCCTCGCTGCCGTGTCCGAGTGTCGGCATCGCGCCCGCTGCGGGCGATCTCGACCCGGGCCGCGCCGCGTTGCTGCGAGGACTCGACGTCGTGGTCGAGTCCGCCGACGCCTGCGCCGCGCTCGTGCAGGCGTGCGCGCGCCAGCCGCTGGCCGCCGCGGCGCTCGTGCAGCTGCTGCGCCTCTCGGAGGGGCGTCCCGTGGCCGACGGGCTCGTCGCCGAGTCGCTCGTCTACTCGACCTTGCAGGCGGGGCCGGACTTCGCGGCCTGGCTCGCGGAGCGCGGCGCGCCGAAGCCGCCCGCGGCCGGGCCGCCGGCGCCGCTGCGGATCGTGCGCGCCGGCGCGCGCCTCGAGCTGACCCTCACGCACGCGGCGAAGCGCAACGCCTTCTCGGCCGCGCTGCGCGACGCCCTCTGCGAAGCGCTCGCCGTCGCCGTCGCGGATCCGTCGATCGAGTCGCTTCAGCTCGCGGGCGAGGGGCCGGACTTCTGTAGCGGCGGCGATCTCGACGAGTTCGGCTCGCTGCCGGATCCCGCGACGGCGCACGCGATCCGCACGACGCGCAGCCCCGCGCGCCTGCTCGCGGCCTGCGCCGCGCGCGCCGAGGTGCGCGTGCACGGGGCCTGCGTCGGCGCGGGCGTCGAGCTGCCGGCGTTCGCCGCGCGCGTCGTCGCGCGGGAAGACGCGCGCTTCTGGCTGCCCGAGCTCTCGATGGGCCTCGTGCCGGGAGCCGGCGGCACGGTGAGCCTGCCGCGGCGGATCGGGCGCCAGCGCACGGCGTGGCTGGCGCTCTCGGGCGCGCGCGTCGACGCGCGCACGGCGCTCGCGTGGGGGCTCGTCGATGCGATCGGCTGACGCGGTGCGCGCTCGCGCGTTTCGGCTCGCGCTGTGCGGCCTGCTCCTCGCGCTGACGGCGCGCGCGCAGGACGCGGAGACGCCGCGCGCGCAGGACGCGTCGCCGCCGGCCCCCGTGCCGGCGCACATCCCGGCGCCGTACGAGCCGCCGCCCGAGCCCGTCGACACCGACGTGCTCTACGACGTCGTGCTCCAGAACGGGCGCGTGCTCGATCCCGAGAGCGGCATGGACCAGGTGATGTCGCTCGGCATCAAGGACGGCCGCATCGCCCTGCTGTCGTCGCAGCCGCTGACGGGACGCGAGGTGGTGGACGTCGGCGGCCTGGCCGTCGCGCCGGGCTTCATCGACATCCACGCGCACGGCCAGAACCCGCTCTCGTACGACTACCTCGCGCGCGACGGCGTGACCTCGGCGCTCGACCTCGAGCTCGGCGCGCACGGCGTGAAGGGCTTCCTGCGCGAGCGCGAGGGGGAATCGCGCATCAACTTCGGCGTGTCGGCGGGACACCTCCCGGCCCGCATCAAGGTCGTGCACGGGATCTCGGTCGGGCATCCCATGACCCGCGGCGGCTGGTTCAGCCGCATGCTCCGCAGCATCTGGCAGCCGACCGGCTACGCCTTCGAGCCGATCGATTCGAAGGGCATCCGCACGCTCGTGCGCATCCTCGGCGAGGAGATGGACGCGGGCGGCATCGGCATCGGCATGGGGCTCGCCTACACGCCGGGCGCGACGCCGGACGAGGTGCGCGCGGTCTTCGCCCTCGCCGCCGACCGCAGCGTGCCGGTCTTCCTGCACATGGCGGAGCAGCAGAGCCCCGACGATCTCTCGCCGCTCGACACCGCGCTCGAGCACGCGCGCGCGACCGGCGCCTCGCTGCACGTCGTGCACATCGTGAGCTCGATGCGCGCGGCCACGCCGCGCGCGCTCGCCAGCATCGACGCCGCGCGCACGGACGGCCTGCTCGTCACCACCGAGGTCTATCCCTACACGGCGGGCTCGACGGCGATCGAGTCGGCGCTCTTCGCGCCGGGCTGGCGCGAGCGCACCGGGCTCGACTACGGCGATCTCCAGTGGGCCGCGACGGGCGAGCGCCTCGACGAGAAGAGCTTCGCGAAATACCGCAAGAAGGGCGGCATGGTGATCATCCACGGCATGCGCGAGGAGTGGGTGGAGGACGCGCTGCGCCATCCGCTCGTGCTCGTCGCGTCCGACGCGATGCCGATCTACGCGGGCGAGGGCGGCGTGCACCCGCGCAGCGCCGGCACGCACGCGCGCGTGCTCGGCGTCTACGTGCGCGAGCGCGGCGTGCTGACCCTGCTCGATGCCGTCGGGCGCATGAGCTTCCTGCCGGCGCGGCGGCTCGAGTTCGCGGCGCCGGCCTTCCTGAAGAAGGGCCGCATCAAGCTCGGGGCCGACGCCGACCTCGTCGTCTTCGACCCGGCGACGGTGATCGACCGCGCGACCTACGAGGACTCGCCGCGTGCCTCGGAAGGCATCCCCTACGTGCTGGTCGGCGGCAAGTTCGTCGTGCGCGGTGGCGCGCTCGTCACGGGGGCGTTCCCGGGCCAGGCGCTGCGCTCGCGACCGCGGACGGGTCCGGTGTCCGCGGGTCCGGCCGCGCCGGCAGCCGCGAGACGATCTCACTGACCGCGCGCTCGGCGCGCGCAGCGAAGCTCCCGCGCACGCGCTCCTCGTGGACGCCGCGCCACACGAGCTGGCGAGTCTCCGCGTCGAACACCTCGATGGCGAGCGCGACGCGCTCGTACACGACGGTCTGTCGCCGGCTGACGACGATCTCGTAGGAGGGCGAGGCCGCGTGGAAGCTCGGCAGCCACGACTGCGCCGGCGTCTCGTTGCGCGTCACCTGCTCGCGCGCGAGCGCGATCGACGCCGACACC
>DASUFZ010000226.1:0-2865 GCA_036274295.1 Myxococcota bacterium | reverse complement strand
ACGGCGATCGAGGTCGAGCACCTGCTCCACGCGCACGCGACGAAGGGAGAAGGCCCGGCCGGGGCGGGGAAGGACAAAGGGGGGGTTCTCCCCGTCCCCGGCTCGGGCGTCCTGCGCCGCTGCGCGCTCTGCAACAAATGGATCGACGGGGCGCCGGCGCCGGACGCGCCGGCGACGCGCATCCGTTACGACCTGTGTGCGGACTGCGTGCCGCTCGTTCCGACGCGCGACGCCTAACGTTTCGCGAGCAGCTGCTCCACGCCGGCCGCGAGCTGCGCGAGCGTGAACGGCTTCGGCAGGAAGAGCGTGCGGTCATCCTCTCCGATGGCGTCGGCGACCCGCTCGGGCTCGTATCCGGACATCAGCAGCGCGCGCAGCTGCGGCCAGCGCTCCCGCAGCTGCGCGGTCAGCTGCGAGCCGTCGAGATCCGGCAGCACCACGTCCGTCACCAGCAGATCCGGCGGCTCGGAACGCGCCAGCTCCAGCGCCTCCCTCGCGCTCCGCGCCGCAACCACCTGGTGTCCGCGCGATTCGAGGGAGCGCGCGACCAGACCGCGCAGCAGCGCCTCGTCGTCGACGACCAGGATGCGCGCGACGGACGCCTGCGCGGACTCGACAGCGCGCGGCAGCCCTCGCAGCGATTCGGGCGCCGACGCGCGCGGCAGGTAGATGCGCAGGCGCGTGCCCTTGCCGAGCTGGCTCTGCACGTCGATCGCGCCCTTCATCTGCTTCACGATCTCGTAGACGCTCGCCAGACCGAGCCCGGTGCCGCGGCCCGGCTCCTTCGTCGTGAAGAACGGCTCGAAGACGCGCTCGATCACCTCTTCGCTCATCCCGGCGCCGCTGTCCTGCACGGAGAGGAGCGCGTAGGGGCCGTCCGGCAGCAGGACGCGCGCGGGGCGTGTGGCGCGCGAGAGATCGACCGAGGCGGTGGAGATCTCCAGGGTGCCGCCCTCGGGCATCGCGTCGCGCGCGTTCGTGGCGAGGTTCACGAGCACCTGATGGAGCTGGTTCGGATCCGCGTCCACCCACAACGCGTGCGACGCCAGGCCCAGCTCGAGCGACACGTTCTCGCGCACGAGCCGCGAGAGCATGCCCTCGACGTCGCGCACCACGCGGTTCAAGTCGACGCGCGCGAGGCGCACGGCCTGGTTGCGCGTGAACGATGCGAGCTTCGTGGTGAGGGCAGCGGCGCGCTGGCCGGCCTCGAGGATCTCGTCGACGTCCTCCGAGGGATAGCGCGCGCGGATCGCCTCGGCGGAGCCGAGGATGACGGTCAGCAGGTTGTTGAAGTCGTGCACCAGCCCGCGGGCGAGCTGGCTCACGGCGTCGAGCTTGCGCGTCAGCTGGACCGACTCCTCGAGCTCCATCTCGCGCGTGACGTCGCGCACGATGGCGACGAGACCGGCCCTCTCGCCTGCGAGGCCTTCGACGCGCGTCCATGTCACGTGGTGCACCGCGCGCGAATCCGCCGGGAGCCGACGCTCGAAGCGGGACGCGAATCCCGGCGCCTGCGCGAGCTCCGGCTGCGCCCGCTGCCACACCGCTTGCAGCTCCGGCGCCGCGACCTCGTCGATGCGCGCGCCCTCGCGCTGCGCGCCGTCGCCGCTGCAGAGCCGCCGGAAGGCCCGGTTCGCATAGAGGAGACGCCCTTCGGCGTCGAGGAGCGCGATGCCCTCGCCGGCTTCGTCGAGCGCGAGGCGCAGGCGCTCCTGCATCGCCTCGGCGCGCTTGCGCGCGCCGACGTCGCGCACGATGCACTGGATGCGCCCGTCGGAGAGGCGGCCGATGGAGCTCTCGACGGGCAGCTCGCTCCCGTCCTTGCGGCGCAGACTGCGCTCGCGCACCCACACCTGGCCCGGCTGCAAGGCGCCCAGCGGAGGCTCCGCCTCATTGTCGACGCCGAGCAGCGCCGGGACCCACGTGCGCGCGAGCTCCTCGCGGGCGTAGCCGCTCATCTCGCCCGCGCGCGCGCTCGCCTCGAGCACGTGACCCTCGGCGTCGAGCACGATGATCGCGTCGGAGGCCTGGTCGATCAGCGCGCGCGTGCGCGCCTCGCTGCGCTCTGCGCGCGTCACCGCGGCCGAAAGGCGGCCGAGCGCGTCGGAGAGCAGACCGGCGGCCGCCACGAAGAGGGTCAGCGCAGTCGCGACGACGCTCCATGGTGTCTGGACGACGCGCTCCGGCAGCATGCCGCGCGTCTCGAGCGCCGCGATCGCGAGGACCGCGAGCCCCGAGAGCACGGCCGCCGAGATCGCCGCGTCGCTGCCGATCAGCAGGCCGGTCGCGAGGACGACGATCAGGTACGCGCCCAGCGCGGGGCTGTTCACGCTGCCGGTCATTGCGACCGCCCAGGTCGTGCCGAGCCATGTGCCGACGACGAGCACGCGCGCCGCCAGGCGCGGGGAGCCCCGGTGCGCGAGCCAGTAGGCAGCGACGAGCACCAGCCCGAGCGAGACGGGGATCGGCACGAGCGCGGGACGGCGCAGCAGGAGCAGCGACGCGACGCCGAAGCCGATGATCGCTGCGGCGAAGGAGAGGCTCAGGATGTGGACGGTCGCGGCGATCCGGGCGTCGCCCGGATCGGCCATGGCCGGCGGCCGGAGCCATGCGCGGCCTCTCCGATCGGTCCGCTCGACCGCCAAACCCGCTCCCGGCGCCGAGCATTTCACGCGGCGCGGAGCGGCGTCAATCGAGGATCAGGTGATCGCCATCACACCATATTCCTCGCGCGGGAAGTGCACGACGACCTCGCCGACGCGCGGGCCCTCGCGCCGCACGGCGATCTCGTGGAGATCCGACGCGGCGAGCCGGCCGACGACCGTGCCGCTGCCGTACTCGTCGGCGAAGACGACGACCTTCTGG
>DASUFZ010000225.1:0-15471 GCA_036274295.1 Myxococcota bacterium | reverse complement strand
TCGAAGCCCTCCACGATCGCGAGCTCGAGCTGCGCGACGAGCGGCGCCCAGTAGCCGGCCGTGTCGAGCAGCACCAGCGGACGCGCGTGGAAGCCGAGCTTGCGAAAGGAGAGGATCTCCGCGAGCTCCTCGAGCGTGCCGAGCCCGCCCGGCAGCGCGACGAAGGCGTCGGCGCGCTCGTCGAGGCCCTGCTTGCGCAGCCGCATGGTCTCGACGCGCACCAGCTCGTGCAGCCCCTCGTGGGCGACGCCCTCGGCGACGAAGGCCTCGAGGATCACGCCGTGCACGCGCCCGCCCGCTGCCAGCGCGGCGTCGGCGACGATGCCCATCAGGCCCGTGCGCCCGCCGCCGTACACCATGACGTGACCGCGGCGCGCGAGCGCCGCGCCGAGCTGGCGCGCCGCCGAGAGGTAGGGCTCGCCGATGCGCCGGGAGGAGCCGCAGTAGACGGCGATGCGCATCGCGCCGGGCTCGACTAACGGCCGCGGCCGCCCCTGCGCCCGCCGCGGCCGCGGCGTCGCCCGCCGCCTCCACCCTCGCGCGGCCGGTCGCCGCGCGAGGGCTCCGCGTCCGCCTGCGCCTGTGCCCGCATCGGTACGGGTGCGCTCGGGTCCACCGTGGTCTGCGGCCGGTGCTCGCGCAGGTAGAAGCCGCAGATCGCGGCGAGATCGCGACGGCCGTCCGGCGTGCTGCCGAGCCGCTCGACGATCGCGCCGAAGCGCTCGAGCAGATTGGCGCGCTCGCGGTCGGGCAGCGCGCGCAGCTCCTGCTCCACCTTCACGGCCAGCCGCTCGCCGATGCGCGCCGCGATGTCGGCCTCGCTCGGCACCTTGCGCTCGGTGATCCGGATCTTGTTGACGTCCTGGATCATCTTGAAGTTGCCGATGTCGAAGCCCGACACCAGCGAGATGGCGATGCCGGCCTTGCCCGCGCGCCCGGTGCGGCCCGTGCGGTGCACGTAGACCTCCGGAGAATCCGGGGCCGTGTAGCCGATCACGTGCGAGAGATCCGAGATGTCGATGCCGCGGGCGGCGACGTCCGTCGCGACCAGGAAGCGCAGCTGCCCGCTCTTGATGCGCGCCATCGCCTGCTCGCGCGCCGACTGCGTGAGATCGCCCGAGATGGCGTCCGCGTCGAAGCCCTTCCTCTTCAGATAGGCCGTCACGTAGCGGACGTCGTCCTTGGTGTTGCAGAAGATGATCGCGCTCTCGGGCTCCTCGTACTCCAGGATGCGCGCGAGGTTCGACTCCTTCTCCTGCGCCGTGGTGACGACGTAGAAGTGCTCGATCTGCTGCGGGGCGACCTGGCCCTCGGAGAGCGAGACGTAGACCGGGTCGACGAGGAAGACGCGCGAGAGCGAGCGCACCTTCTCCGGGATCGTCGCGGAGAAGAGGCACGACTGCCGCTTCTTCGGCAGGTAGGTGTTGATCTCGCGCATGTCGGGCCAGAAGCCGAGCGAGAGCATCTCGTCGGCCTCGTCGAGCACGAGCACGCGCACCTTGGAGAGATCGAGCCGGCCGGAGCCGAGGTGATCGAGGATGCGGCCCGGCGTTCCGACGACCACCTGCGTGCCGGCCTCGAAGGCCTCGAGCTGCTGCTGGTAGCCGACACCGCCGTAGACCGCGATGCACTGGATGCCGGCAGGGCGCCCGAGCGTCTGGATCTCGCCCGCGACCTGACCCGCGAGCTCGCGCGTCGGCAGCATCACCAGCGCCTGGCACGCCTTCAATTCGGGATCGAGCTCGGCGACCAGCGGGATGCCGAACGCGCCCGTCTTCCCGCTGCCGGTCTGCGCCTGGACGATCAGGTCCTTGTGCTCGCGCATCAGCGGGACGACGCGCGCCTGCACCGGCATCGGATCCTTCCAACCGAGGGACCGGATGCCCGCCTGGAGCAGCTCCGGCAGCTCGTCGAAGGAGAATTCCTCTGACATGGGCGCGCGCAGCCTATCCCCGTGCATCAGGCGCTGCAACGCCCATGCTACCGTCGGCGCCGTGTCGGCGACCCTGCGCGAGGACGTGGAGCGCGTGGCGGCGCTGGCCCGCCTCGCGCTGAGCGAAGAGGAGCTCTCGCGCATGGCGCGCGAGCTCGAAGCGATGCTCGGCTACGTCGCCGCGCTCGAGCGGGTCGACACGCGCGACGTGCCGCCGACCGCGCACGTCGTGCCGCTGGCGACGCCGCTGCGCGACGATACGCCCGCGCCGCCGATGGACCCCGCGCTGGCGCTCGCCAACGCCCCCGAGAGCGACGGCTCGAGCTTCGTCGTCCCGAAGGTGATCGAGGCCGAGGAGGAGGGGTAGTGGCTGCGGCTCCCCTCGGCACCCTCCGCGAGTGCCGCGAGGCGCTCGACGAGGGGCGGACGAGCTCGGCCGCGCTGGTCGAGCAGAGCCTCGCGCGCGCCGAGGCGCACGCCGAGCTGCGCCTGTTCGTGCGCCTGCGCGCCGAGCGCGCGCGCGCCGAGGCGCAGGCCGCGGACGCTCGCCGCGCGAGCGGCGAACGCCGTTCGCCGCTCGACGGCATCCCGCTCGCCGTGAAGGACAACCTCGTGCGCGCCGGCGAGGAGACGACCTGCGCGTCGCGCATCCTCGCGGGCTTCGTGTCGCCCTACACCAGCGGGGTGATGGAGCGCCTCGAGGCGGCCGGCGCGATCTCGATCGGCACGACCAACATGGACGAGTTCGCGATGGGCTCGTCCACCGAGCACTCGGTCTACGGGCCGAGCCGCAATCCGTGGGATCCCGCGCGCACGCCGGGCGGATCTTCGGGCGGCTCGGCCGCGGCGGTCGCGGCGGGCATCGTCCCGCTGGCGATCGGCAGCGACACGGGCGGCTCGATCCGCCAGCCGGCCTGCTTCTGCGGCGTCGTCGGCGTGAAGCCGACCTACGGGCGCGTCTCGCGCTGGGGTCTCGTCGCGTTCGCGTCGTCGCTCGACCAGGTCGGAGGGTTCGGGCGCAGCGCGGAGGACGCCGCCCATCTTCTGGACGCGATCTCCGGCCACGATCCGCGCGACTCCACCTCCATCCCCGAGCCGGCGCCGCGCTGCGCCGACGCGCTCGACGGCGACGTCGCGGGTCTCGTCGTCGGCCTGCCGCGCGAGTACTACGGCGACGGCATCGAGCCCGGCGTGCAGGGCGCCGTGCGCGAGGCCTGCGCGCAGCTCGAGCGCGCGGGGGCGAAGCTGCGCGAGGTCTCGCTGCCCTACGCCGAGTACGCCGTCGCGACCTACTACCTGATCGCGACGGCGGAGGCGTCGAGCAACCTCGCCCGCTACGACGGCGTCCGCTACGGGCACCGCGCGCAGGGCGCGCACACGCTCTCCGAGATGTACCGGCGCACGCGCTCCGAGGGTTTCGGTGCGGAGGTGAAGCGGCGCATCCTGCTCGGCACCTACGTGCTCTCCGCCGGCTACTACGACGCCTACTACCGCAAGGCGCAGCAGGTCCGGACCTTGATCCGGCGCGACTTCGAGCAGGCCTTCCGCGGCTGCGACGTCATCGCGACGCCGACCATGCCGGAGACGGCCTTCCGCCTCGGCGAGCGCACCGAGGATCCGCTGCGCATGTACCTCTCCGACATCTACACGGTGTCGGCGAACCTCGCGGGCATTCCGGGCGTGTCGCTGCCCTGCGGCTTCTCGCAGGGGATGCCCGTCGGGCTCCAGCTGCTCGGCCCGCCGCTCGAGGAGGCGCGCCTGCTGCGCGTCGCCGATGCCTACCAGCGCACCACCGCGCACCACCGCGCGCGCCCGCCGGAGACCCAGTGAGCGCCGCGCCGCACCCCGTCTACGAGGTCGTGATCGGCCTCGAGGTGCACGCGCAGCTGCGCACGCGCTCGAAGCTCTTCAGCCCGGCGCCGGTCACGTACGGCGCAGAGCCCAACCACGCCGTGCACCCGATCTGCCTGGCGCTGCCGGGCGTCCTGCCCGTGCTGAACGGGCGCGCCGTCGAGCTCGCCATCCGCGTCGCGCTCGCGAGCCGGTGCCACGTGCAGCCGCAGTCCGTGTTCGCGCGCAAGAACTACTTCTATCCGGACCTGCCGAAGGGCTACCAGATCTCGCAGTACGAGGAGCCGCTCGCGACCGGCGGCTGGCTCGACGTGCGCATGCCCGACGAGAACGGCGGCGCGCGCCGCGTGCGCCTGACCCGCATCCACATGGAAGAGGACGCCGGCAAGTCGATCCACGACGCCGCCATCGCCGGCGACGCCACGCACGTCGACCTGAACCGCGCGGGCGTCGCGCTGCTCGAGATCGTCAGCGAGCCCGACCTCCGCTCGCCCGCCGAGGCCGCGGCGTACCTGCGCGCCCTGCGCTCGCTCCTCCGCTACGTCGACGCCTCCGACGCCGACATGGAGCGCGGCAACTTCCGCTGCGACGCCAACATCTCGCTGCGCCGCCACGGCGAGAGCAAGCTCGGCACGCGCACCGAGCTGAAGAACCTGAACTCGTTCCGCTTCGTCGAGGCGGCGCTCGAGGCGGAGATCCTGCGCCAGGCCGGCATCCTCGATGCGGGCGGCAAGGTCGTGCAGGCGACGTTGCAATTCGATCCCGCGAGCGGCCGCACGCGCATCCTCCGCCTCAAGGAGAACGCGGACGACTACCGCTACTTCCCGGATCCCGATCTGGTGCCGCTCCTGCTCTCGGACGCGCAGATCGAGCGCGTGCGCGCGGGCCTGCCCGAGCTGGCCGACGCGCGCTGCGAGCGCTTCCAGCGCGAGCACGGCCTCGCCGAGGACGACGCCCGCCTGCTCTGCGAGAGCCGCGCCCTCGCCGATTTCTTCGAGGCGGCGGCGTCGCGTCACGGCGACGGCGCGTCGCTCGCCAACTGGATCCGCCGCGACGTCCTGCACGCGCTGGCCGAGCATGGCCTCGAGATCGAGCAGGCGAAGCTCGCCCCCGCGGCGCTGGCCGATCTCGTGAAGCGGGTGCGCGAGGGCGGCGTCACGGCGCAGAGCGCGCGCGCGCTGGTTCCCGAGCTCGTGAACAAGGGGGGCGACCCGCTGCGTCTGATCCAGGAGCGCGGCCTCGAGGCGGTTTCGGATACGGGGGCCCTCGAGGCGGCCGTGGACGCCGTGCTGCGGGAACACGCGGGCCACGTGGAGCGTCTGCGAGCAGGCGAGGAGAAGGTGAGGAACTTCCTGATCGGCCAGGTGATGAAGCGCACGGGCGGAAAGGCCGATCCCGCCGCGCTGCGGCGCGTGCTCGCGCAGCGCCTCGGAGAGAGCGGCTCGTGAGGTGGCTGCTGCGCGTGACCGTCGCGCTCGCGCTGCTCGTCGCGGTCCTGCTCGGCGTGCTGGCCATCGCGCTGCCGCGCATCGCCGGCAGCGCCGCGGTGCGCTCGCGCATCGAGTCCGCCGCGCGCGACGCGCTGGGACGCGAGCTGCGCTTCGAGAAGCTCGAGGCGGGGCTCTTCCCGCCGGCGCTGCGGGTCGTCGCGCCGCGCATCGCAGGTGCTTCCGAGAAGGCGCCGCCGCTGCTCGAGGCCAGGAGCGTCTCGCTGGAGCTGGCGCTGCTGCCGCTGCTCTCGCGCACGGTGGCGGTCGACTCGCTCGAGATCGACGGCGCCAGCCTGCGGCTCACGCGCACGAAGAGCGGGATCGAGCTGCCGCTGCCGCCGCGCGGCGACGCCGAGGCGAAGGGCGACGCCGGCGCGAGCGCGGAGAAGTCCGGCGACGACGACGCCGGCTCCAGGGTCTCGCTCGCGCTGAGCAGCGTGTCGCTGCGCGACTCCACGCTCGTGCTCGTCGACCGCGCGGTCGAGCCCGCCGTCACCTGGGAGCTGCGCGACCTGCGCGCCGACGTGCGCGGGCACCTGCTCGATTCGCAGGTCGATCTCGAGGCCTCCGCGGCGGTCGCGAGCGGCGGCAATCTGCACGTCGATGGCGACGTGGCGCTGACGGGCGAGCGCGACGTCGATCTCGAGCTCGAGCTCGAGAAGTTCGCGCTCGCGCCGCTCGCGTCGTACGTGAAGGGCACGCAGCGCCTCGTCGGCGAGGCCAGCGGCAATGCGCGCGTGACGGGCCGCGCGTCCGATCCCGAGAGCGCGTCCGGCGTCTTCGACTTCGACGCGCTCGATCTCCAGCGCGGCGACCTGCGCGCGAGCGGCCGCGTGCGCGTCGAGACGGATCTGAAGAGTCCATTGAAGCAGCCGACGGGGACCTTCCGCGCGGACGCCGAGGCGGCCGAGCTCGCGTTCGGCAAGTCGTTCCACAAGCCCGCCGGCGTACCGGCAGAGATCTCGGGGCGGCTCGCGCACGCGAAGGGCGGCGGCGTCGCGATCGAGGATCTCGCCGTGCGCGTGCGCGATCTCGCGCTCTCCGGGCGGGTGGCAAAGCTCTCGCCGCTCCAGCTCGAGCTGCGCTCCGAGAGCATCCAGCTCCAGGACGCGGGCGCGATCTTCCCGGGACTCGCCACCCTGGCGCCGACGGGTCAGGCGCGCATCGAGTCGCTCGCCTACAGCGCGCAGCCGCAGTCGCTGAAGGGACGCGTGCTGCTCGACGGCGTCGAGGCGCACATGAAGGGGCGGCCGCCGCTCGCGCTGCGCGGCGCGCTCGTCGCGTCGGGGCAGACGGTGAAGCTCGAGGACGGCCGGCTGGCGGCGGGCGGCCAGGACGTCGGCCTCGACGCCGCGCTCGAGGATCTCTTCGGCGCGCCGCGCTACCGCATGGCGCTCGACGCCAAGGGCGCCGACGCCAACGAGGTCGTAACGGCGCTCGCCGGCAAGAAGGACGCGCTCTTCGGCCTGCTCGGCATGCAGGCGAGCTTCGCGGGTCCGCTCCAGGGCGACGTGCTCCAGCACCTCCAGGGGCGCGCGGGCTTCGGCGTCGACGACGGCCGGCTCGCGGGCGTGTCGCTGCTGCGCGCCGTCTTCGAGCGCCTCGGCGAGGCCGGCACCACGGCGCTCGCGCTCGGCCGCGCATTCGGCGGCCGCGATGTCCAGCGCTTCTACGGCGACGAGTTCGAGACCCTGCGCGGCACCTTCGACGTGAAGGACGGCCTGGCGCACACGGACGACCTCACCTTCGTCTACCGCGGCTACCAGGTGCTGCTGCGCGGGGACGTCGGGCTGGCGGACCTGAAGCTCGATACGGAGGGCGAGCTCACCTTCGACGAGGATCTCGACGCGGCGATCGGCAAGGAGCTCGGGCTGAAGAACTACACGCCGCAGAGTCGCACGATCCGGCTGGCCGCGGTGAAGGGCACCCTGACCGACCCGAAGGTGCGCCTCTCCTCGAAGTCGGCCGCGGATCTGGCGTCGACCTACGCCGCGCCCATGTACGTCGACCCGCTGCGCAAGAAGGCGGAGAAGGCGCTCGGCAAGGACGGCGCGCAGGTGGTCGACCAGGGCATCCAGATCCTCGACGGCCTGCTCGGCGGCAAACGGCGCGACCGCAAGGACGAGGCCGAGGAAGAGCAGCCGGCCGAGCCCGCGCCGGACGCCGCGCAGCCGCCGGCCGAAGAACAGCCTACCTCGCCGATCGAATAGGGGATTCTGGTCAAGTTCTCCGCTCCAGCGGGCGATAACCGAGGGTCGGAGCGGAGGGTTTCCCCTGCATGGCGCCTAGCGTCCTGTTCGTCGACGACGACCGGAACCTTTGCCAGATCGTGGCGAGGGCGCTGCGCGGCGAGGGGTACGAGGTGCTGACGGCGTTCGACGGCGAGTCGGCGCTGACGCAGATCCAGGAGGACTGCCCCGATCTGCTCTTCCTCGACCTGCAGCTCCCGCGCAAGGACGGGTTCCAGGTGCTGGAGCAGATCCGCGCGCTGTCGCCCCCGCTCGGCGCGCTGCCGACCGTGCTGCTCTCGAGCTCCACCACGACGCCGGCGTACTCGAAGCGGGCCGACGCGCTGCGCGCCGTCGACCTGCTGGTGAAGCCCGTCCCGCTCGACCGCCTGATCGAGCTCGTCGTCGCGCAGGTCGGCGAGGCGAAATCGGCCGGCGCGCGCAAGGCGGAGTCTTCGCGCAACGCGCCGCCGCCGCGCCGCGCGACCATCTCGGGCCAGCTCGACAAGATTCCCTTTCCCGCCGTGCTGCATCACCTGCACGGCCTGCGCGCCACCGGCGTCCTCCACCTCGAGACCGAGAAGAAGCGCAAGTGGATCGAGTACCGCGACGGCTATCCCGTGGCCGTCCGCTCGAACCTCGTGCGCGAGACGCTCGGCCACTTCCTCGAGCGCACCGGGCGCATCACGCGCGACGTGCTCGAGCAGTCGCGCCACGAGATGGAGCTGCGCGCGCGCCGCCAGGGCGAGGTGCTCGTCGCCATGCAGGTGCTCTCGGAGGAGAAGCTCGCGGAGGCGCTGCGCGACCAGGCCGACGAGAAGCTCTTCGAGCTCTTCGCCTGGGAGACGGGACGCTTCCACTTCGAGCGCATGGCGAAGCTCGAGCGCGCGAACGTGCTCGGCCTCGGCCGCAGCCCCGCGAACCTGATCCTCGAGGGCGTGCGCTCGCGCTTCCCGATCGGGCGCGTCGACAAGTACCTGCGCGCGCACGCGCTGCGCGCGGTCGTGCACGGCTCCAGCCCGTTCTACCGCTTCCAGGAGCTGCACGTCGATCCGAACGAGGAGGCGCTGCTGCGAAGCCTCGACGGCACCCTGCCGCTCGGCTCCTTCCTGCACGAGGAGGAGAGCACCCGCCGGACGGTGTACGCGATGCTCGCCGCGGGCCTGCTCGAGCTCCAGGGCGATCCGCCGGCGACGGCGACTGCGAAGCCGACCCCGGCTCCCGCCGCGCCGATCTTGCGCGCGGAGCCGCCGAAGCCGCAGGCGAAGCCGACGCCGAAGCCGCAGGCGAAGCCCGCGCCCGCGCCGGCGAAGCCCGCAACGCAGGCGAAGCCGGCGGCGCCGAAGCCCGCAGCGCCCGTCGCGGCGAAGCCGCAGCCGAAGCCCGCGCCGCAGAAGCCGCAGGCCACGCCGCCGCGCGCAGCGCCCGCCCTGCGCACCGCGGCGCCGCCGCCGCCGACACCGCCGCGCGTTGCCTACGTGCCGCTCCCGCCGCGCAAGGCCGAAGCCGTGCAGGCGGCCAGCGCCGCTGTCGCGGGCGACCACCCCGAGCTCGCGGCGCTCGCCTCGAAGCTGCGCGCCGGGAGCTACTTCGAGCTTCTCGGCGTGCCCGAGAACGCCGGCGCCGACGTCGTGCGCGAGGCCTACGAGGAGCTTTCCGCGCGCGTGCACCCCGACCGCTTCCTCGGCGCCAGCCAGACCGTGCGCGATCTCGCCGAGCAGGTCTTCCGCCGCGTGACGGAGGCGCGCGAGACGCTCTCCGATCCGCGCAAGCGTCAGGAGCACGCGCTCGACCGCAAGCGGGCCGAGCGCGAGGTGACCCGGCAGAAGCAGGCCGAGAAGGCGCTCGAGGCCGCCACCGCCTTCCGCGACGGCGAGAACGCGCTGCGCACCCGCGATTACGAGGGCGCGCTGCGCTGGTTCGGCAAGGCGCTCGAGCTCTATCCCGACGAGGGCGACCACCACGCCCACTACGGCTGGGCCCTCTACCTGTGTCACCCCTCCGACCCGGGCATGATCCAGGAGGCGCTCGAGCACGTGCGCCGCGGCCTCAAGCTCGCGACCCACCGCGAGAAGCCCTTCCTCTTCATGGGGCGCCTGCACAAGGCGATGGGCCAGAACGAGGTGGCCGAGAAGATGTTCACGCGCGCCGTGCAGATCCAGCCCGAGTGCGTCGAGGCCCTGCGCGAGCTACGCCTGATCAACATGCGCCGCGACAAGCAGAAGGGCTTGATCAGCAAGATTCTCAAGCGCTGAGCCCCGACGGCGGGCTCGGGTATTCTCCTGCGCCTCGCACGGGGGCTCCATGGTCGCGGTCAGCGGAAAACGCATCTGGCTCGACGGTCGCTTCGTCGACTGGTCCGAGGCGCGCGTGCACGTGCTCACGCACACGCTCCACTACGGGCTCGGCGTCTTCGAGGGGATCCGCTGCTACCGCACCGCCGACGGGCGCTCGGCCGTCTTCCGCCTCGGCGACCACCTGCGGCGGCTCTACGACTCCGCGCACATCAACCTCATGCAGGTGCCCTTCCCGCGCGAGGTCGTCGAGGAGGCCTGCCTCGAGGCGCTGCGCCAGAACGATCTGCTGGAGGGCTACCTGCGGCCGCTCGTCTTCATCGGGGACGGCGAGATGGGCCTCAATCCGGGCGGGAACGCCATCCGCGTCGCCGTGATCGCCTGGCCCTGGGGACGCTATCTCGGCGAGGAGGGCATCCAGCGCGGCATCCGCGCGAAGGTCTCCACCTTCAGCCGCCACCACGTGAACGCCAAGATGACCAAGGGCAAGACCTGCGGCGATTACGTGAACTCGATCCTCGCCAAGCGCGAGGCGCTGCTCGACGGCTACGACGAGGCGATCCTGCTCGACACGCAGGGCCTCGTCTCGGAAGCGTCGGGCGAGAACATCTTCGCGGTGCGAGATCGGGTGCTCGTCACTCCGAGCCTCTACAGCGTGCTCGGCGGTGTCACCCGCGACACGATCCTCGAGATCGCGCGCGACAAGGGCATCCCGATCGAGGAGCGCGCCATCACGCGCGACGAGCTCTACGTGGCCGACGAGGTCTTCCTCACGGGCACCGCGGCGGAGGTCACGCCGATCCGCGAGATCGACCGCCGCCAGATCGGCGCCGGCGCGCGCGGCCCGCTGACGGCGCTCCTTCAAGCGGCCTTCTTCGACGTCGTGACGGGGCGCGAGCGGAAGTACGAGCGCTGGCTGACCCACCTGTAAGAAGGGGTGGGATCACCCCCTGGGGATCAAGACACGAAGAGGCAAGCTGCGCTTGCCTCTTCGTGACACATCGTGATACAAACGGGCTCATCGCGCGCCCGAGGAGGATCACGATGTGGCACGACGAGTCCGACCCGAACGCTGACGAGCCGCTCGGCGCGGCCGACGAGTTCGACCGCAGGAACGGCGAGCGCAGCGGCGAGCGACGCCGCAAGGAGCGCGTCCTCCACACCCGCATCCCCGAGGCCCTGGCCGAGGACCTGCGCCGCGTCGCCGACGACCTGCGGGTGCCCGTCTCGAACCTGGTCCGCAACGTCCTCGAGGAAGCCTTCAGCGTCGTCGAGACGGTGACCGGCAACGTCGGCGAGCTGATCGAGGAGGTGATGGACGAGGCGGAGGCGGTGCGCGACCGCATCCACAGCCGCCAGCGACGCCGGCGCACCCGCGACGCATCCCGTCGGGCCGCGCCCGAGCCGGCCGAGGAGCCCGCCGCCTCCGCGCCGCCGCGCGACGACGAGGTGATCGGCTGGCAGCCGCTCGTGCTCGCCCGCCCGCAGCGCTGCGAGAGCTGCGGCACCCTGATGGGGCGCGGCGACTCGGCCTTTGCTTCCGTGACGCCGAAGGGTGTCGGGACGAGCTGGCGCTGCGAGGACTGCCCGATCGACTGAGGCCTCGTTGCGCATCTCGGAGCTCACCACCCCCGCGCTGCTGATCGACGAGAGAGCGCTCGCGCACAACCTGCGCGTCATGAGCGAGGCGCTGCCGGGGCCGCGCCTGCGTCCCCACGTGAAGGCGCACAAGTGCACGGCGCTGGCGAAGCGCCAGGCCGCGCAGGGCCACCGCGCCTTCACCTGCGCGACGATGCGCGAGGTCGAGGGCCTGGCGGCGGCCGGCCTCGGCGACGACCTGCTGCTCGCGAACGAGGTCGTCGACGCGCGCCGCCTCGGCGCGCTCGACGCGCGCGTGACGGTGGCCGTCGACTCGCCGGAGACCGTCGAGGCGGCGGCGCGCGGCGGCGTGCGCGAAGTGCTCGTCGACGTGAACGTCGGGCTCCCGCGCTGTGGCTGCGCGCCCGAGCGGGCCGGCACGCTGGCCGACCTCGCGCGCAAGCGCGGCCTCACGGTGCGCGGCGTCATGGGCTACGAGGGCCACGCCATGCTCAGCGCCGAGCGCGCCGAGCGCGCGCGCCTCACGGCCGAGAGCATGGAGCGATTGGCGGCCGCGCATCGCGACGTCGGCGGCGAGGTGATCTCCGCGGGCGGCACCGGCACCTACGACCTGAACGGTCTCGCCACGGAAATCCAGGCCGGCTCCTACGCGCTGATGGACACGAGCTACACGGCGCTGGCGCTCCCCTTCGAGCCCGCGCTCTCGCTGCTCGCGACCGTCATCTCGGTCTCGCCGGCCTTCGCCGTGGCCGACTGCGGCCTGAAGGCGCTCGGCATGGACCACGGCAACCCCCGCATCGACGGTGCCAAGGTGTGGTTCTGCTCGGACGAGCACGTCACGTTCGGGGAGCGCCGCGTGGCCGTCGGCGAGCGCATCCGGATCTGGCCGGCGCACGTCGATCCGACCGTCGCCTACCACGCGCGCGCCTGGCTCGTCGACGGCGACGCGGTGCTGGAGGAGTGGCCGATCGATCTCAGGGGCTGGTGAGGCCCAGGGCCTTCACGGAAATCGGCGACCGGCCGATAGGCCGTCTCGATGTCCGCGAAGCAGCCGGTTCCCCTCCTGGGTCGACTCGCCGTCCACCTGAAGATGATCTCGCTGGAGCAGCTCAACGAGGCGCTGCGGGTGCAGGGTCAGTCGGGCGAGGAGCGGAGCCTCGGCATCGTGTTCCGCGAGCTCGGCTTCCTGAACCAGGGGCAGATCGAGAAGCTCGTCGAGGCGCAGAAGCGCGTGATCGCGAAGGAGCGCGAGAAGGCCGGCGGTGCTGCCGAGCCTGCACCGACACAGGCGGCGAAGCCCGCCGTGGCGGCCGCGCCCGCGCAACCCGCGCAGGAGAAAGGCGCGGCGGGTTCCGCGGCGACGGTGCGACCGACGTCGTCCGTGGCCGCGAGCCCGCCGCCCGCGTCCGCACCGCGCGCCGCCGCGAAGAGCGCGGCGCAGGGCGGGTCGCTCGCGGCGATCCTCCAGGCCGCCGTCGAGCGCGGCGCCAGCGACGTCCACTTCCACGCGGGCGCGCCGCTGCGCCAGCGCATCGCCGGCAGCTTCCGCGACGAGGGCGGTCCGCTCGACGCGCAGGCGACGCAGGCGCTGCTGATGGGCATCCTCGACGACGAGGCGCGCGCGGAGCTCGACGCGCGCGGCCAGATCGACCTGTGCCACGCGATCGAGGGCGTCGGGCGCTTCCGCGCCAACATCTACCGCCAGCAGCGCGGTCTCGACGGTGTCTTCCGCGTGATCCCGCCGCGACCGCCGACGCTCGACGAGCTCGGCCTGCCGCGTGCGGTGGCGAAGCTCACCACGTACCACCAGGGCATGGTGCTCGTGACGGGCCCGACGGGCAGCGGCAAGACCTCGACCCTCGCGGCGCTCGTCGATCTCATCAACGAGGAGCGCGGCGAGCACATCCTGACGATCGAGGATCCGATCGAGTTCGTGCATCCGGCGAAGCGCTGCCTGATCAACCAGCGCAGCGTGAAGCACCACACACACTCGTTCGCGCGCGCGCTGCGCGCGGCGCTGCGCGAGGACCCCGACGTGATCGTGATCGGCGAGCTGCGGGATCTCGAGACGATCTCGCTCGCGCTCTCCGCCGCCGAGACGGGTCACCTCGTGCTGGCGACGCTCCACACCGACAACACGCTCCGCACCATCAACCGCGTGATCGGCGCCTTCCCGGCGGACCAGCAGGAGCAGGTGCGCACGATGCTCTCCGAATCGCTGCGCGCGGTGCTCTCGCAGCGCCTGCTGCCGCGCGCCGACGGCAAGGGCCGCGTGCCCGCCCTCGAGACCCTGATCGTGACGAAGGCGGTCGGCAACCTGATCCGCGAGAACAAGGTCTTCCAGATCCAGTCGATCCTGCAGACCGGCGCCACGCACGGCATGGGCCTGCTCGACCAGTCGATCAAGGCGCACGTGCAGGCGGGCACGGTCAAGCGCGAGGACGCGCTGAAGCACGTCACGGATCCGAAGCTGCTCGCCGCCTGAGCTGCGCAGGAGATCACCCTTGGCCCGACTCGACGGCTGGCTGCGCGCGCTGAAGGAGCAGGGCGGCTCCGACCTGCATCTCGCCGCGGGCGCGGTGCCGCGCCTGCGCGCCAAGGGCGCGCTGAAGCAGATCGACGGGGAGGCCGCGCTCGGCGACGCCGAGCTGCGCGACGCGATGCGCGAGATCGTGAGCCCCGAGCAGTGGCACGAGTACGAGTCGACGGGCGATCTCGACTTCGCCTACGGACTCGCCGGCGTGGCGCGCTTCCGCGCCAACTTCCTCGTCCAGGAGAACGGCGCCTCGGCGATCCTGCGCATGGTGCCCGAGGAGATCAAGTCGGTGGAGCAGCTCGGGCTGCCGCCGGCGATCTCGTCGCTGGCCGATCTCAACAAGGGGCTCGTGCTCGTCACCGGTCCGACCGGCTCCGGCAAGTCGACGACGCTCGCCGCCATCATCGACGCGATCAACGCGAACCACGTCAAGCACATCGTGACGATCGAGGACCCCGTCGAGTTCGTGCACCCGAACAAGCGCTCGGTGCTCTCGCACCGCGAGGTCGGCGCGCACACGGGCAGCTTCGCGGAGGCGGTGCGCGCGGCGATCCGCCAGGACGCCGACGTCGTGCTCGTCGGCGAGATGCGCGATCGCGAGACCATGCAGATGGCGATCACCGCCGCCGAGATGGGGCTGCTCGTCTTCGGCACGCTCCACACGAACGGCGCGGCGCGCAGCATCGACCGCATCGTCGACGCCTTCCCGACCGCCGACCAGCCGCAGATCCGGCTCTCGCTCTCGGACTCGCTCGCCGGCATCGTCGCGCAGCTGCTGCTGCCTTCGGCCAACGGCAAGGGACGCCATGCGGTGTACGAGATCCTGCTGCGCACGCAGGGCCTGCCCAACGTGATCCGCGAGGGCAACAGCGCGCTGCTCGCGTCGATCATCCAGTCGGGCAAGTCGATCGGCATGCAATCGATGGACGACGGCCTCTTCGCCGCCGCCAAGGAAGGCAAGGTCAAGCCCGCCGACGCCCACGCCAAGGCCACCGACAAGTCCCGCTTCGAGCCGCTGCTGAGCGCAGAGGACAAGAGCGCGGCGGCGTGAGACGGTGGCGGCGGTCCGCGCGCGCGCGTGGAGCTCGCTTTGCGTGTGTCAGCTCGGGTCTCGGGGGACCTGATTCCAGACCAGATAGGGGACGAAGCCGAGGGGTATCAGCCACCAGACGCCGGTGAGCGGCGCCGCGGCCCAGCAAGCCCATGCGACGAGAATCGTCGCGAGCTTCACTCGCTTGTGAGCAGCGAAGGACACGTCCAGAAGCTCGGTCGATAGCGCTGCGACTTGAGAGCCATGGCGACATTTCCGTGTTCCAAGAACATCGCGCAAATCAAGTTGCGCGTGTGACCGTCCCTGTCACACCTGCATGTCACAGTGCTGGTCATGGCGGCACGTCGAGTTCGGCAGCTGGAGTTCGATCTTCGCGAACGCGCGCGCTGGGGTGGAAGACGCGCGGGTGCGGGCCGCACGTGCGGCCCGAGCCCGCGACATGCGCATCGCGCGCGTGAGCGGATCGCGGCATGTGCTCCATGCCTCGTG
>DASUFZ010000224.1:0-18910 GCA_036274295.1 Myxococcota bacterium | reverse complement strand
GGCGCAAGAGCAGGCGCCTCTTCTCTTTCATGCGCCTCCCGCATCTCCACCACCGGCCACGCGAGCCGCAGCACGCGCACGCACGGCGCCAGCCGCAGCCGCAGCGCCGCCCAGTCATCCGGCGGCGTCGCGGCCAGCGCTTCGCGCGCGAGGAGCGGCGCGTCCTCCGCATCGAACGCGTCCAGGATCGCCGTCTCGAGCCGCGCGAGATCCGCGCACCACGGCCAGCGACGCCGGAAGGGCAGGGCGGCGGGATGCTCGGCGAGGAACGCGGCGAGCCGATCGCCCGCGTGGCGGATCGAAGGTCGGCGCGGCGGGCACGCCCCCAGGTACGCCGTCGCGACGTCGTTCATGCCGTCTGCGCCGATCCCCGCGGCAAGCGCGCCGAAGTCCTCCGTCAGCACCTCGAGGAGACGCGCGAAGTAGGCGTTCGCGTACACCTCCAGCCGCGCGACGGCCCCGGCGCGCGCATCGCCGACGACGAAGTCCGCGAGCGAGCGCCCGTCCGGGTCGCCCGCCTCGCGCAGCGCCGCCGCGACGCCCTCCGGCGCCGTGAAGAGCGCGCGGAGCCTACGCTGCGCGGCGTCGAGCATCTTCTCCCCAGATGGATTCCAGCAGCGCGCGCGCGCGTGCGGCCTCCGCCAGCAGCTCCGCCAGCGGCGGGATGCGCGCGTCCCACTCGATGCTGGTCGAGACGGGGCCGAGTCTCCGCAGCGCGTGCGCGTAGAGATCCCAGACCTCGTCGCAGACGCGCGCGTCGTGCGTGTCGATGCGGAGCGGCCCGGCGATCTCGTGTCCCGCCAGGTGGATCTGGAACACGCGCTGCGGCGGGATGGCGTCGAGATATGTGCGCGCATCGAAGCCGTGGTTGCAGGCGTTGACGTAGACGTTGTTGACGTCGAGCAGGATCCCGCAGTCCGCCGCCTCCGCGACCGCGACGAGGAACTCCCACTCGCTCAGGGCGTCGCAGGCGAAGCGCGCGTAGGTGGACACGTTCTCGACGGCGATGCGACGCCCGAGGCGGTCCTGCACGCGCGCGATGCGCGCCGCCACGTGGCGCACGCTCTCCTCGACGTGCGGCAGCGGCAGCAGGTCGTGGAGGTTCTGCCCGCCGACGCCCGTCCAGCACAGGTGATCCGAGATCCAAGCCGGCAGGGCGCGCGCGCAGAGCGCGTCGAGCGCGTCCAGGTAGGCGGCGTCCAGCGGATCGCTCGAGCCCACGTTGAGGGCAACGCCGTGCAAGACGACCGGCGCCAGCGCGCGCACCTCGGAGAGGATCCGGCGCGGGCGCCCGCCCGCGACCATGAAGTTCTCCGAGGTCGCCTCGAAAAAATCCGGAGCGAGATCCTCGCGTGCAGAGCGCGCGAGGATCTCGGCGTAGTGCGGCGGGCGCAGCCCTACGCCGACACCGAGATACGGCGCCTCGGGCGGACGCGGCGGAAGGGCGGCGCGCATGGGGGGCGATCGCGCACGGAGCGGGCTGCAGAGGGCCCGCTCCGCGCACGGGCTGCGACTACTTGTCGCCTTCCATGTCGCTCTTGATCTTCGCCTTCGCCTGGTCGCACTCCTCCTGCGAATTCATCATGAGGAAGCCCTTGCCCTTGCAGGAATTGCGACCGGCACACTCGTTCGTGGCCGAGTGACAGCTGCCCCGGCCCTTGCACGAGTTGGCGCCCTCGCACTTGACCTTGCCGGCGGCGGTGCCCTGTTGCGGATCGGCGTAGGCTGCTCCCGCGACGAAGAGCAGCGCCGCGGCGGACGCCAGTGCGGTTGACTTGCTGAGCATGCGATTTCTCCCCCTGGTTGATGGGCCGGGCCGGCCCGTTCGAAAGCTCTACGGACGCCGCGGCTCCGCGGCTCGTTCCGCGCGCAGCACCGCCGGCGGCTCCGCCAGATGGAACGCCTCCCAGCGTCGCGCGCGCTCGTGATCCGGCACGCGGTAGTACTCCGCGGCGCCGACGGCATTGTGCAGGCCGCCATCCACGCGCAACGTGGCGCCGGTCACATACGCGGCCATCGGCGAGAGCAGGAACACCACCGCGGCCGAGAGCTCCGCCTCCGTGCCGTGACGCTTCAGCGGGATGCGCTTCGCCACCGCGCGCAGCCCCTCGGCCGACGACTCGGGATAGGCGTCGAGGCCCGACGACGCGAAGTAGCCGGGGATCACGTGGTTCACGCGCACCCCCGCGTGCGCCCACTCGACGGAGGCCGTCTGCACGAAGTTCGCCTGCGCCGCGCGCGCCGCACTCGCGTGTCCCATCGTCGGCATGCCGAGCTCGTGGTCCGCGCCGACGCACACGATCGCGCCGCCGCGCGCCTCCATCGACTGGCGGTAGACCTCGCGCGAGAAGAGGAAGCTGCCGGTCGCGTTGTTGGCGACGACGGCGTTCCAGCCGTTCAGGGAGAGATCGCGCAGCAAGGACGGGAACTGCCCGCCCGCGTTGTTGACGAGCCCGTCGACCCGCGCGAAGCGCTCGACGATACGCGCGACCGCGGCGGTGACGGCGGCCTCGTCGCGCACGTCGCACGGAAAGCTCGCGGCGTCGCCGCCCTCGGCGGCGAGCTCGCGCTCGACGCGCGCCAGCTTCTCCGGCGTGCGCCCGACGAGCGCGATCTTCGCGCCGAGCGCGACCAGCTCGTGGGCGATGCAGCGGCCGAGCCCGCTTCCGCCCCCGGTGACGACGACCACCTGCTCGCGGAAGAGCCCGGGGACGAAGCCGCTCTGGTACGGCATGGCGGCCGAGCATAGTGGATAGGGTCGATCTCGTCGGTCATGCTGTGCGCCCTCGCACGAGGAGCGCATGGCCAGAGCTCGCCGCAAGACGACCGGGAAGCGCAAGGCCGCCGCGAAGAGCAGGCGGCGCCCGCCGCTCGAGCCGGTCGCGCAGCCCGACGCGCTGGAGATGATCTCGGTGATCAACGGCTTCTGGGTGGCGCAGCTCGTCCACGTCGCCGCGGAGCTCGATCTGGCCGATCGCCTCGCGAAGGGGCCGCAGACGGCGGAGGCGCTGGCGAAGCAGGCCGGCGTCGATCCGGTGGCGCTCGCGCGCGTGCTGCGCGCGCTCGCCAGTGTCGGCATCTTCAAGGCCGACGCGAAGGGCCGCTACACCCTGACGCGCCTCGCGCGGACCCTGCGGAGCGATCATCCCGCTTCGCTGCGCGACTTCGCGCGCATGATGGTCGCCGACTACAACTGGCAGGCCTGGGGCGGTCTCCTCGAGAGCGTGCGCGACGGCTCGGTCGCCTTCGAGCGCGTGCACGGCATGCCGTTCTTCGAGCACCTCCAGCGCAACCCGGAGAAGGAGCGCGTCTTCGCGGCCTCGATGGCGAGCATCTCCGGCGCCGAGAACCCGACGATCGCGACCTCCTATCCCTTCGGCGAGCTGACCCGCCTCGTCGACGTCGGCGGCGCGCACGGCCACCTGCTGGCGGCGATCCTGCGCGTCCACAGGAAGCTGCGCGGCGTGCTCTACGACCAGACGCAAGTCGTGGCGGGCGCCGCCGCGCGCGGCTTCATCGGCGCGCCCGAGGTGCGCGACCGCATCGAGATCGAGGGCGGCGATTTCTTCTCCGCCGTGCCGGCCGGCGCAGACGGCTACCTGATGAAGTACATCCTCCACGACTGGGACGACGAGCGCTGCGTGCGCATCCTGCGCCTGTGTCGGGAGGCGATGGCGCCGGGCGGACGCGTGCTGGTCGTCGACCACGTGATCCCGCCGGGCAACACGCCGCACCGCGGCAAGCTGATGGACCTCAACATGTTCGTGCTCCTGACCGGCAAGGAGCGCACGAAGGCCGAGTTCGCGGCGCTCTTCGCGAAGGCCGGGCTGCGCCTGCGCCGGATCGTGCCGACGAGCTCGCCGATCGCGCTGGTCGAGGGCGTGCGCGCCTGATGGAGTTCGAGACGATCCGGGCGACGGCGTCGGGCGCGCAGGGCGAGCTGGTGCTCGCGCGCCCCGAGCGCCTGAACGCGCTCTCCGCGAAGGGGATGCGCGAGATCGCGGCGGCCGCGCGCTGGTTCGACGAGCAGCCCGAGGTGCGCGTCGTCGTGGTGCGCGGCGAGGGCCGCTCGTTCTGCGCCGGCGCGGACCTGCGCGACTCGCCCGTCGCCGAGGCGGCGCTCGGCGCGGGCCGCTCGTGGGCCGAGCGCCGCGAGGTCGGTCAGCTCGGGCTCCGCATGTCCGACGCCGTGGAGCAGATGCGCGCCGTCACCGTCGCGCAGGTGCAGGGGCACGCGGTCGGCGGCGGCGTGGTGCTGATGGCGGCCTGCGATCTCCGCGTGGTGGCGGAGGGCACCGTGCTCTCGATCCCCGAGATCGACCTCGGCATCCCGCTCGCATGGGGCGGCATCCCGCGGCTCGTGCGCGAGATCGGCCCGGCGCTGACGAAGGAGCTGGTGATGACCTGCCGGCGCTTCACGCCGGAGGAGGCGCGCGCGATGGGCTTCGTGAACCGCGTGGTGCCCGCGGACCGGCTCGAGGCGGAGGTGCGCGAGCTCGCCGCGCAGCTCGCGTCCAAGCCCTCCGTCCCCATCATCGTGACGAAGGAGCACGTCAACGCCGTGAGCCGCGCGATGGGAGCGGGGCTCACATCGTTTGCAGACGGCGACGCGCTGCTCGGCGCCGTCTTCGACCCCGACTCGCTCGAAGCCGCGCGCCGCTATCGCAGCGCCGCGCTCGGAAGGCGCAAGGATGCGGACGAATAGGACGACGTCTCTTCTGGCGTGCGCGCTGCTCGTGCTCGGCGCAACCGCGCGCGCCGATTCGCTCGGGCCGACCTTCGAGCAGCTACAGACGCTCTCGCAGGGCGACGCCGACGAGCCGATCGCGCTGGTGCGCCTGCTGAAGAGCAAGGATCCGACCGGCTTCACGCGCTACCTGCTGGCCCTCGAGACGGAGGTGCTCGCGCGCGGCGGCAAGCGCCTCTACGGCGGCAAGGTCGCGCAGGAGCTGGCGGGCGGCGCGCCTCCGGTCGACACCATCGCGATCGACTGGTTCCCGAGCCGGCGCGCCTGCGTCGAGTCGATGCGCGCGGTGGACCCGCTGATCACGTCGCTCGGCCTCGAGTCCGAGTGGGTGATCGCCGTGCGCCCGTGGAGCGCCACCTTCGAGACGGTCGCCGGCGCCGCCGCGTCCGTGCTGGGGAGCTATCCGCGCGAGGTGGCGGCGGACCCGCCGCCCTTCCCGGAGCTCGAGGAGGCCGGCAGCACCGCGATCGCGCCCGACGCCGCGGCGATCGCGGCCTTCAATCAGTCGGATCCCGACGTGGGCTTCGCGATGCTGAACCTGAACCAGTTCCGCGCGCAGGCTGCGCCGCCGCCCGGTGACGACGCGGACGCCGGCTCGACCGGCGAGGAGGCCTACGAGCGCTACGCGCGCACCGCGCTCTGGCACGTGATGCGGCGCGGCGGGAGCATCCTCTTCGCGGGCCAGCCGATCGGGCTGGTGGCCGGCGCGGCGGGCAGCGCGCTCGACCAGCGCTGGAACCAGGTGGCGCTCGTCTTCTACCCGTCGCGGCGCCACATGCGCGACATGCTGGCCGACCCGGACTACCGCGCGGCCGTCCCGCACCGCGTGGCGGGGCTCGAGCGCGCGGCGCTGCTCGTCACGGAGCCGTGGCCGCCCTATAACCCGCTGCGCGAGGCGTCAACGTCACGTTGATCAGGTGGTCGAGGAGGTGCGGAGCAGAGGTCCCCTGCGGCGGCCATCTGTTCCTCCTCGGGGACCTCTGCTCCGCACCTCACGTGCGACGAGGCACGGCGAAGCGCGCCGAAGGCGCGCGGGTCGCCGCAAGCGGCGGCGAGGACCCGGTTGGTGCTACGGCGGTCGCCGCCGCGCGCAGCGAGGCGAAGCCGAGCGGAGACTAGGTCCGGGCTGCGACTCGCGGCGGCGTCACCGGCGGCTGCGCCTGCAGGCGGTGGCGGTAGATCGACGGCGCGCGGCGCGGGTCGCGCGCGGCCGCCACCACCAGCCGCTTCGGCGAGACGAAGTCCCAGAGCGGCTGCGGCACGCGGGTCACGTGCGGGAAGGCGTCGCGCACGAGCACGTCCCAGGCATCGGTGTAGCGGTCGAAGTCTTCCGGATGGATGTGCTTCCGGCACTGCTTCGAGCCGCAGGCGCAGGCGAACGTCTCCTCGAGGTTCAGCGCGCCGTAGTCGTTGCAGATCTCGTCGCCGACGGCGATGTCGCGCACGGCGATGTCGAAGTGCCAGCCGGTGCTGATCGCGTTGGCTTCGCAGTTGTGGTTCACGAAGCGCGCGATGTCCCAGCACACGACCCGGTCGCCTTCCGCGTTGAAGAAGGCGTAGCGGTCGAGCAGCGCCTGGTAGCGCGAGCCGAGCCGTCGTACGCGCACCGGCGAGAGGCGCTGGTCGAGGTCGTCGAGCGCCCAGAGGATCGTGCCTTTTGGAATGGGCTTCGTGGCGAAGACGCCGAGTCCGATCTCTTCGCTGACGTGCCCGAGCCGCGTGTCCGGGTGGATCATCCGTCACTCCGGAGGCGCAGCTCTCCCGACACCGGCTGAGCGGAAGCACCGCAGACAGCGGAGCTCTCGAAGTCCGGCGAGGCGACGACCGCTACCCCCCAACGAGGCAGGCCATCGAGCACTCGCGCCGGTGGTCCTGACCCATGCACGCGCTCTTTATACGTTGGCCCGCAGCAATCGCAAGAGGTTTCGCGAAAAGAGTTGCAATCGGGAGTCGGGTCCCGCTCAGATCTTGAAGCGCTCGACCGCGGCGCGGAGGGTCTGAGCTTCGCGCGCGAGCTCGGCCGCGGCGGTGCCGAGGCGCGCGGCCGACTCCTCGTGGGCGTGGGTGTGGGCGCGCGAGCCCTTCACCACGTCCGCGACACCCTGGTGGGCGGCGGCCTGGCTGGCCAGGCCGCGCGTGATCTCGTTCACCGCGCGCTGCACCGCCTCGATGCTCGTGCCGATGCGCTCCGCGCCGCGCGCCTGCTCGCTGATGGTCGTCTGGACCTCGCGCGCGACTTCGCGCAGCGCGCCCGAGCTGCGCCGCACGACCTCGTTCCCCTTCTGCTGCGCCTCCGCGGCGTCGCGGATGCGCTCGGCGCTCTGGCGCACCAGCTCCATCTGTCGAGCCACCTCGGACGCGACCTGCTTCTGGGCCGAGCTGGCGCGCGCGCTCTCGGTCATGCGGTCGCCGCTCTCGCGGGCCGCCTCGGCGATCTGGTCGAGCGAGCGCTCGGCCTGCCGGGCCAGGTCCACCGCCTGGTGGACGCTGGTGGCGCCGCGCTCGATCGACGTGACGGCGTTCTGGCTCTCCTGCTGGACCGCGCTGACGAGGCCGTCGATCTCCTTGGCGCCCTCCGACACCCGGTTCGCGAGCGCCTTCATCTCGTCGGCCACGACGGCGAAGGCCTTGCCGCGCTCGCCCGCCTGGGCCGCGATGATGGCGGCGTTGAGCGCGAGAAGCGCCGTCTCGTCGGTTACCTCGTCGATCACGGCCAGCACGCGCCCGATGGCGCCGGCGCGCTCGCGCAGGCTCGAGATGACCTTCTGCACCTCGTCGGTGGCGCTGCGGATCGAGTCCATGCCCGCGACGGTCGAGCGCACCAGCCGGCGGCCGTCCTCGGAGGCGGTCACGACGGCGCCCGAGAGGCGCGCCGTGCTCTCCGCGTGGGCGGATACGTCCCGGGTCGCCGTCTCCATCGCAGACATGCTGTCGGCGGTCACGCGCACGGCCGAGAGCAGCTGCTCCGTGCTGGCGCCGACCTCCGCCGCGCTCTCGATCATGGTCTCGATCGAGGCGCCGATCTCCTCGCTGCGCTCCGAGAGCGACGAGGCGCTCTGCTTCAGGGCCTGGCCCGAGTGCGCGAGCTCCTTGAACGAGGCGGAGGAGCCGTCGACGGCCTGGTCGAGCGCGCGCGCCGAGCCCTCCGCCTGATCCGCGATCTGGCGCACGTCGGTGCCGAGGCGGGCCAGGCGTTCGGCCGTGTCCTCGGTGCCGAGCGCCTGCGCCTGCGCCACCTGCACGAGCCCGTCGGCGGCGCCGGAGATGTCCGCCGCGATCTTCTCGACCCGGTTGGCGGCGGTGGCCACCTGGCCGACGGTGCCGCCGAGGTCGCGAGTCATGCGGCCGAAGGCGCGCGCGACCTCGCCGATCTCGTCCGTGCGCTGGCTCTGGAGCGGCGTGGTGAGATCGCCCGAGCCGACCCTGCCGGCGGCGGCCTTCAGCTCCTGGATCGGCTGCACGAGCCCCTGCGAGACGACGAGGCTGGCCCCGAAGGCGAGCGCGAGGCCGAGGCCCGCCGCGAGCGCCAGGTTCAGGCGCGCGTTGGCCACGGCGTTGTGCTCGGCGTCGAGCGCCTGCGAGACGCGCATCACCATGCCGTCGAAGCTGCGCGGCTCGCGGTGCAGCACGCCCGGGCGCGCCGCGCCGCGCGGCGCGAAGCCGACCTCGGCGCCGCAGAGCTCCGCCCAGCCGGCGATGACGCCCGCCTCGATCGGCTCGATCGCGACCAGGCGCCCCGCGTCCGCGATGGGCGTGCTCGCGACCGCGTAGGGCCTGCCCTCGTGCGCGATCAGGCCGCGCTCCTTCACCGCGAAGGCCTGCGCGTCGAGCGAGGCATCGCCGGCGCCCGCCACGACGTCGTCGCCCGCGCCGAGGAAGGCGATGCGCAGCGCGCCGCTCTGCTCGAGCAGGGCCTGCGCGTAGTGCGCGAGGGTCGGGCCGTCGTCGATCTCGAGCGTCGCGCGGAACTGCGGCGTGCCGGAGATGGCGCGATAGCGCTCGGAGAGCGCCAGCAGATGGGTGTCGAGCAGGCGCTGCGCCGCGGTGGCGGCGGTGTCGAGACGCCGTTCGGCGGCGGTGCGCAGGTCCTCCGAGAGCGAGCGGCCCTGGAGGAAGAGCGCCAGGCCGAGCGCCGCCGTCGCCACCCCGCAGATGGCGTAGAGGAGACGCGCGAAGAGCGAGCGCATCAGTGCCCGGCCTCGAGCTGGATGTCCACGCGCTCGCGCTCGGCCGGCTCCAGGTTCACGCTGCGCGTGACCTCGGGCAGCTTCTCGTTCCAGACGCGCAGGGTGTGTCGACCCGGCGGAATGCCGTCGATCTCGAAATCGCCGTTGGCCTTGGCGACCGCGAACCACGGCGACGGCGACACGAAGATCGTCCCGCTCATCGACTCGTGGATCGAGCAGTAGATCTTCACCACGCCCGCGTGCTCGAAGGTCACCTGGCGCGACTGGCCGGCCGGGTAGAGGCCGAGGTCGAAGTCGTTCGGCTTCGAGAAGGAGAAGACGTTGTGGAAGATCTGGTCGTCGTTCGGCATGTCGACCGATTGCCCGGCGGCGATCGCCAGGAAGTCCGGCGCGAAGTAGGCGTTGCGCTGGCGGATCGTGGCGCGCTTCGCGGGCGGCGGCGCCGACCCGCCGTCGTCGACGAACACGACCGTCTGTCCGAGGTCGGCGAGGCGCACGCCCTCGACGCCGAGGGTCACGCGGCCCGCGACGCCGGCGGTCTCCTGCGCTGCCGCGGGAACGGCCGCGCACAGCAGCAGGAGCGCGAGGTGCCGGCGCAGCCGCATGTCAGAAGCTGACCCCGAGCTCGACCGAGTAGTAGTCGGCGTCGCGCGCGTTGGCGCGGATCTCCTGGGTCACGCCCTGCACGAGGTCGATCAGCTGGTGCGTGTACTCGCTGCGCAGCCGCAGCCACGGCGTGATGTCCCAGCCGAGGACGCCGGAGTACTGCGTGAGCGACTCCATGTTGTATCCGATGCGGTCGTTCTGGTTCATGTCGAACACGTAGCCCTTGTCGCTGTCGTAGGTGCCGATGGCCTGCGCGCGGAAGCCGCCGTAGAAGGGCCGCAGGCCCTCGCCGAGCCAGGCGCCGCGCAGGATCAGCTCCGCCAGCCAGTAGTGGAGGGTGCGGTCGTAGGTCCCGCCGCCGCGCGCGTTCATCTCGTAGTTGCCGTAGGAGAGCCAGAGGCGCAGGCGATCCGCGAAGTCGAAGATCGCGTCGCCGCCGACGAGCCAGGTGTCGTGGAGGATCGGCCCCGCCGGCGCGATGACGGCGCCGTGCTGGAACGTGTCCTGGTCGCTGCCGGCGCCGATCGGGCGCGCCCAGGTCTCGCCGATCCAGATCGCGCCGGACGCGTTGGTGTCGTCGTTGCCGAGCTCGCCCGTGCGCCCCGCGCTCGCGGACAGGTGCAGCCACGACGTCGGATCCCAGAAGAGCTTGAGTGTGAGCTCCTTGTCGCCGTCGGTCTCCGTGTTGAACGGCGTGTCGCCGTCGCTGACCGAGGCCACGTAGCCGAACTTCCCGTAGTCCTCGCCGCCGCCGGAGGAGCCGTACGCCTTGATGCCCTCGTCCCACCACCACGGGCCGAACGCGTTCGTGACGAACCAGCGCGACGCGTAGCCGCGGCTGTACTCGAGGTACGCCTCGCCGAGCGGGATCTGGAAGCGGCCGACCTGGAGGTTCGCCCAGTCGCTGCCCGCGACGCCCTGGAACTCCGCGTAGAGCTCGCCGACGTCGTTCTCGAGCTCGCCGAGGCGGACGAGGTTCCACTCGAAGCTGAAGCCGATGTCGCGGAAGAGCAGGGTCTCGCCCATGCGCACGTCCTGGCCGAGCGACGCGTCGAGGAAGGTGCGCGAGTCCCAGATCTTGAAGCCGTCGGGCGTGAGGAGGGAGTCGGGCTGACCTCCGAAGAGGCCGGCGTCGGCGCTGCCGCTGATGCGCACGCGGCGCGTCCAGTCCGCGCTGCGGCTCTTTTCGGCGGCGCTCTGCACGCGCTCGACCTCCGCCGCCTGCTCGGACTCGAGCTGCTGCACGCGCTCCTCGAGCGCCTGGATCTTCTCGAGCAGGGCGGCGTCGTCCGCGGCGGCGGCCGATCCGGCCACCCACAACGCGACGACCCCTGCGCAGCAACGCTTCATCTGAGGGAAGCCTCCGGCCCGATGCCGACGCCCATGTCGAGGTCGACGCGCAAGCTCGCGTCCGGCGCGAGCTCGAGCGTCTGCACGACGGGCGGAAAGCGGGGATGCCAGGCGCGCAGCTCCACGGCGCCCGGTTCGAGATCGCGCAGGTCGAATTCGCCTGTGGTGGAGACGACGGCGAACGGCCCCGGCGCGGCGAAGACCGTCGTGCTCGCCTCGGGGACGTCGAGCAGGAAGAGGCCCTGCTCGCCGGCGGCCGCCACGTCGATCTCGACGCGCGAGCCCGCGCCCAGGCGGCGCACGAGCTTCGCGGCCGGAACCGAGAGGATGTGGGCCGAGGCGCTCGCGTTGACGACGGTGATGCGTCCGCCGTCGCCGATCGCGAGATGGTCGGGCTCGAGACGCGGCTCGACGTGGGTGTCGCGGATGGTGACGGTCGCCGCGCCGCCGGGCTTCGTCCCCGCGTTCACGAAGACGACGGCGAAGCCGGGCGTCGAGTAGTCGACCAGGCCGGCATCGCGCATGCGCAGGCTGCTGTAGGCCTTGCCGCCGGACGACGCGGGCGCGCCGGCGTGCGGAACCAGGCGCAAGGTGCCGAACACGCGCGACTTGCCCGGCGCGGGCGCCGAGCCGGCTCCCGCGCACGCGAGTCCGCCCGCGAGCGCGAGCGCGACGAGCGCGGTCCTCGCGAGCGCGACGAGCGCGGTCCACGATGCGCGGCTGCGCATGCCCCTGTCCCCGATGCGAGCGTTCGAGAGCCGCGAGTGGCCCACCCACCGCGACTCGACGCCTGCGCATCGGAGGGCCGCGCGCAGGTCTTGAGGCTTCCGAGGCGTCTTCCCCTCGTGGGTGGGAGCACGGGGGAGCGAGCGAAGCGAGCGGGTCGCCGCAAGCGGCGGCGGAGGCCCGCGTGGCACCTTCTCCAACGCCGCCGCGCGCAGCGAGCCGCAGGCGAGCGGAGATGAAAAATGCGCGTTGTCGACCGCTTCCCCCACGGCGTGCGCGAGATCGAGCACACCTGGATTCCGCTGCGCGACGGGACCCGGCTGGCGGCGCGCATGTGGCTGCCGGAGGGCGTGACGCGCGCGCCGGCGGTGGTCGAGTACATCCCGTACGGCAAGCGGGTCGGGACGCGCGAGCGCGACGAGGCGATGCACCGCTGGCTGGCGGGCCACGGCTACGCCGCCGTGCGCATCGACCTGCGCGGCTCGGGCGAGTCGTCCGGCGTGCTGCGCGACGAGTACCTGCCGCGCGAGCAGGAGGACGGCGTCGAGGCGATCGCGTGGCTCGCGGCGCAGCCCTGGTGCAGCGGCGCGGTCGGCCTGATCGGGAAGTCGTGGGGCGGCTTCAACGCCCTCCAGATCGCGGCGCGACGCCCGCCGGCGCTGCGCGCGATCGTCAGCGTCTGCTCCACCGACGATCGCTATGCCGACGACGTCCACTACATGGGCGGCTGTCTGCTGAACGACAACCTCTGGTGGGGGGCGGTGTTCTTCCAGCTGTGCGCGCAGCCGCCCGACCCGGCGCTGGTCGGCGATGCGTGGCGCGCGATGTGGCGCGAGCGTCTCGAGGCCGCCGAGCCGCACCCGTTGCGCTGGATCCGGCATCCGCTGCGCGACGCCTACTGGCGACAGGGATCGGTGTGCGAGGACTACGGCGCGATCGAGTGCCCCGTCTACGCCGTCGGCGGCTGGGCCGACGCCTATCGCAACGCGATTCCGCGCCTGCTCGCGGGTCTCTCCGTGCCGGCGCGCGGGCTGATCGGACCGTGGGGCCACGTCTATCCCCACGAGAGCGCGCACCACCCCGTCGGCTTCCTCCAGGAGTCGCTGCGCTGGTGGGACACCTGGCTGCGCGGCGAGGTCCGCGGCATGGCGGCGGAGCCGGCGCTGCGCGTGTGGATGCCGGCGGCGGGCGACCGCGCGGCCGGGCGCTGGGTCGGGGAGGAGAGCTGGCCGTCCGCGCGCATCGAGCCGACGCCGTACTTCCTCTCGCCGGGGCGTCTGGCGCGGCGGCCCGAGGCGGGGTCAGCGGGGGCGCGCCTCGAGATCCGCTCGCCGCAGACGACCGGCGGCGCCGCGGGCGGCTGGCTCGTGGAGTCGGCGCGCGACCAGGTCGAGGACGACGCGCACTCGCTCTGCTTCGACAGCGATCCGCTGCCGGAGGGCTTCGAGCTGCTCGGCGCGCCCGCGCTGACGCTCGCGTTCGCGAGCGACCGGCCGCTGGCGCTCGTCGCCGTGCGACTCTGCGAGGTGTCGCCCGACGGCGTCAGCACGCGGGTCACGTACGGCCTGCGCAATCTCACCCATCCAGACGATCACGCGGACTGGAAGCCGCTCGTGCCGGGACGCTTCCAGCAGGTGACGGTGCGCCTCTCCGACATCGCGCACGCCTTCGCGAAGGGGCACCGCATCCGCCTCGCGATCTCGACGGCGTACTGGCCGCTCGCCTGGCCGTCGCCGGAGCCGGTGACGCTCTCGGTGCGCTGCGACGGCTGTCGCCTCGTCCTGCCGTTGCGGCCGCCCGACCCGCGCGACGCGTCCCTGCCGGCGTTCGCGCCGGCGGAGTCCGCGCACTCCGAGGGCTGGGAGCCGCTCGAGAAGTCCGAGCTGACGCGCCGACGCGACGTCGACGCCGCCAGCGGCGACGTCGTCTCGGAGATGCGCGCCGGCTACGGCGCGGCCGGGCACGTCGCGCTCGGGCGCTGCGATCCGATCGATCTCGAGGGCGGCGACGGCACGCGCATCGAGACGCGCATCCACGAGAGCGACTCGCTGCGCGCGCGCGCGACCATCTCGCAGCAGACCTTGCTGCGTCGCGACGGCTGGCAGGTCGCCGTGGAGACCGACGTGACGATCCACTCGACGAAGGACGAGATGCGCGTCGAGGCGCGTCTCTCCGCGACGGAATCGTCGCGCGAGATCTTCGTGCGCCGCTGGGACGAGCGCGTCCCGCGCGAGGGGTTCTAGCGATACTTCGCCGGGCCGCCCTTCTTCGGGCCCTTCGCATTCTTGCCGTTGCCCTTCGACTTCCACAGCCCGTCCGGGACCTGGCTCTGCGCGGCGAGCGTCCAGCCCGAGTCGTGGTGCAGCGAGATCTGCCAGCCCGCATCGCCGAGCCGGAAGTAGTGATCGCCGAAGAAGTAGAGATCGGGGATGCCGACGACGACGTAGACGCCGAGCCCCGAGTCGAACACCAGCTGGAGGTCCGCTCCGTGCTCGACGTGCTGCTTGCGGCGGTAGCCGTGCGCCGGCGCGTGGGGCGGCGGGCCGCCGCGCGGCGCCGGCGGCGGCGCGACGACGACCTGCGCGCCGGGCGAGCCGTCGCCGCCGTGGTCGTGGACGCACGCGGCGAGCGGCAGCGCCGCCGCGAGCGCGAGAGGGGCGACGATCGAGAACCGGGTGCGATGCGCCATGTCCGCTCCGATTGGGTGTCGGGAACGGATCGGCCACGCAGGTCCGCGACCTGAGTGACGGGCGTTACGAAGACGTGCGCTCGCTTTCGCGCTGCACGCGCGGCGGGCCGGGCTCGTCGACTACGCCTTCGGCCCCTCCGCCGGGGCGGAGAAAGGATGCGATCGCGCCGATCGCGATCGTGCCGGTGATCACCGCGAGCGTCGTGCCCGACGGGATCTCCACGTGGTCGTGGATGATGATCTTCGCGCCGACGAAGCCGAGCAGGAAGACGAGCGAGACCTTCAGGTAGCGGAAGCGCTCGATCAGCGGGGCGATCGCGAAGTAGAGGCTCCGCAGGCCCATCACCGCGAAGATGTTCGAGGTGTAGACGAGGAACGGATCCGGCGTGATGGCGAGCGCGGCCGGGATCGAGTCGACGGCGAAGATCAGGTCCGAGCCCTCGACCAGCAGCAGCACGATGAACAGGCGCGTGGCGTGGAGACGCATGTTGTGGCGCGTGAAGAAGCGCGAGCCGTCGAAGTGGTCGTGCACCGGCACGACGCGGCGCGCGAGCCGCACCCAGATGTTCTTCTCGGGGGCGAGCCCCTCGTCCTTGCCGAAGAGGAGCCGCGCGGCGGCGAGCAGCAGCAGCGCGCCGAAGACGTACCGGATCCAGTCGATCTCGGCGAGCAGCGCCGAGCCCGCCAGGATGAAGCCGAAGCGCATCACGATCGCGCCGAGCACGCCCCAGAAGAGCACGCGGTGCTGGAGCGCGAGCGGCACGCCGAACTGCGTGAAGATCAGCGCGATCACCACGATGTTGTCGAGCGAGAGGCTGTACTCGACCAGATACGCGGTGAAGTAGAGCTGCACCGCCTCATAGGGCTGGTAGTCGTGCAGCGCGATCGGGCCGCTGCCGTGCGGGCCGGCGTAGGCGTAGTAGACGACCACGCCGAAGAGGCAGGCCAGGGCGACCCAGATGCCCGTGAACACGAAGGCCTCGCGCGAACGGACGACGCGGGCCTCGCGGTGGAAGACGCCGAGGTCGAAGGCGAGACAGATCAGGACGACCGCTAAGAAGCCGATCCAGACGAGCGCGCTCAACTCTCACCTCCAAGGGCGGGGAAAGCGCAGCCGAGCTCGGCGACGGGTCTCCTCGGGCGCGCCAGGCGGAGCATACCGGGTGTGCGAGGACCGGCGAGGAGCGGCCCGTCGGTGCGCGCCGGTGCGCCGCGCCGCGTCGAAGTGCCTGCGATGCGGGCATGCGCCGCCGCTCGACGGCGCAAGCGCAGGCACTTCATCGCGAAAACCGGGCCGGCCCCGGCACGCCGGAGCCGGTCCGCGCGCGCGGGAAGCCGGCACGCGGGTTGCTTAACGACGCGCCGGAGGGAATGCCATGAAGCGAATCGAGGCGGTGCTCCAGCCCTTCCGGCTCGAGGCCGTGAAGATGGCGCTGATGGAGATCGGGATCGGCGGGATGACGGTCAGCGAGGTGCGCGGCTTCGGCCGCCAGAAGGGACACACCGAGCTGTACCGCGGCGCCGAGTACGTGGTGGATCTCGTCCCGAAGGTGAAGCTCGAGGTCGTCGTCCCCGACCCGCTGGCGGAGAAGGCCGTGCGCGCGATCGCGGACGGCGCGCGCACGGGGCGGATCGGCGACGGCAAGGTGTTCGTGTTCGACGTGCTCGACGCGGTGCGCATCCGCACGGGCGAGCGCGGCGAGGCGGCGGTCTCGTAGCTCAGCGCGAGAAATTCGACGCGATCCAACGCCACAAGTTGGCGGGCGTCGGCGACAGGAAGAAGAGGCGGCGGCGCAGGCGCCGCAGCTGACGGCCGCGCACGCGCGGCGCCATGCCGCGCAGCAGCTGGATCGCCTTGTCGCGCGCCCCCGCGCGCACGAGCAGGTTGGCGAGCTCGTAGCTCGGCTCGAACGCGGCCGGCTGGATCTTGCGCGCGCGTTGCAGCAGCGCGAGCGCCTGGTCCTGCGTGCGCCGCGAGCGCAGATTGCGGGCGCCGTCCACGAGCGCGTTCACGGCGTCGACCGGGCGCTTGCGCTGGACCTCGAGCTCGGCGAGCGCGAGCCACAGCCGGTGATCCTTCGGCAGGTAGCCGCACGCCTCGCGGTAGACGCCGATGGCCTGGTCGACGAAGCCCTGGCGCGCGAGCTGGGCGCCGGCGAGGCGATAGCTCTCCCAGGCGTCCTCGAGCTGCTTGGTATGGCCGAGCAGCGGTGCGACCTTGCGGTGCACGTGCGCGTCGTTCGGGTCGACGCGCAGGATCTCGCGGTAGATCGAGATCGCGCGCTTGCGGCGACGCCTGCGCGTGGCGCGCATCGCCTGCTCGAGCAGGCGCGTGCGGTCGTAGATCTTGCGGCCGAACCAACCCATGACGCCCTGCAGCGTGTCGGCGCGCGGTCGTCCCACCACGCGAGGTCCCTGCGCCTTATCGGCGGTTCCGCCACCCCGCGAGAGGCCGTCCTGTCTATGATGGGGGCCCATGGGCTCGCGCGCCTCGCTCTGGACCCTCTGGGTGATCTCACTTCTCGTGCTCGCGCTCCAGGTCGCCTGGACCACCTTGGCGGCGCCTCGCGCAGATCCCTGGAACGCCGCCGAGACGGCGGTGGCGGGCTTCGTGCTGAGCCTCTTCGCCCTGAGCGCCGCGGTCGGCAGCTTCGCCATCCGCGAGACCTTCCTGCTGCGCGACCTGCGGCGCGGCGCGCTCGACCTCGCCACGCCGAGCGGTCTCGCGCGCACGCGCAGGGTGCTGCTCGGGCTCTGGGCGCTGTGTCTCCTCATCGCGGTGTTCGGCGGGATCGTCGCCTACGGCGCCGCGTCGCCGCGCGCGGCCTGGCCCTACCAGATCGGTGCGGGCGTGCTGCTCGTCCTCCACGCGCCGCGCAGCGGGATGCTGCGCCCCGAGCCGGAGCCGCAGAGCGCGTGAGCGCACGCACGAACGCGGAGCATGCCGAGGCGCAACGCGATCTCGGCGCCCTGGGTGCCTTCTCGATCGGGATCGGCGGCATCGTAGGCGGCGGCATCTTCGCGACGCTCGGCCTCGCCGGCTCGCAGGCGCGCGGCGCGACCTGGCTCTCGTTCCTCGTCGGCGGCGCGGTCGCGCTGCTCACCGCCTACTCCTACGTGCGCCTCTCGCTCGCGTACCCCGGACCCGGCGGCACCGTCACCTTCCTGAACCGCGCGTTCGGCACCGGCCTGCTGGCGGGCTGGCTCAACACGCTGCTCGTCGTCGCCTACGTCGTCATCATGGCGCTCTACGCGGGCGCCTTCGCGAGCTACCTGGTGATGCTGCTGCCGGAGTCGTCGCGCGACGTCTCCCACCCCTTGATGGCGCCCGCCATCATCGCACTGCTCGCGGTGGTGAACGTCGTCGGCCCGCAGCTCGTCGAGAAGAGCGAGGGCTTCTTCAACGCCGGCAAGCTCACCATCCTGCTCGTCTTCATCGTCGCGGGGCTCGCGCTCGGCGATCCGACCTTCGGCCGGCTCGGCCCCGCGGACTGGGTCCCGCCGCTCGACGTCGTCGCCAGCGGCATCCTCATCTTCATGAGCTACGAGGGCTTCGAACTGATCGCCAACGCTTCGGACCGCGTGCGCGATCCGGAGCGCACGCTCCCGCTCGCCTACTACGGCAGCGTCGCCGCCGCGATGACGCTCTACGTGCTGATCGTCGTGGTCGCGATCGGCCACCTCTCGTTCGAGGCGCTGACCGCAGCGCAGGACCACTCGGTGGCGGCGGCGGCGCGCAGCTTCCTCGGCGGCTTCGGCTTCAACCTGATGGTCGTCGGCGCGATCCTGGCCACCGTCTCCGCGATCAACGCCGATTTCTTCGGCGCGGGCAAGCTGCCGGTGATGCTGGCGACCGAGGGACAGCTGCCGAAGCGCTTCGCGCAGGAGCATTGGGGGCGTCACACGGCGGCGTTGCTGCTGCTCGCCATCCTCGCGGTGTTGATCGCGCGCTACGCGAACCTCCACGCCATCTCGTCGTCGGCGAGCGCCGCCTTCCTGCTGGTCTTCGCGCTGGTCAACGTCGCCAACGCGAGGCTGGCCGCGCAGACGGGGAGCCGCGCCTGGATCTCCTGGCTCGCCGCGGCGGCCTGCATCCTCGCGCTGGGGCTGCTGGTGGCGCACTGCATCGTCCACCCCGAGCACCTCCAGAGCCTCTGGCTGATGCTCGGCGTCGTGCTGGCGCCGCTCTTCTACCAGCTCGCCTTCCGCGCGGGCGCCGCGAGCCGTTAGCGATCTCCGCTCGGCTTCGCCTCGCTGCGCGCGGCGGCGACGGAGACAGCGCCAACCGGGTCTTCGCCGCCGCTTGCGGCGACCCGCTCGCTTCGCTCGCTCCACCGTGCTGTTGCCCCGCCTCGATCTCCGCTCGGCTTCGCCTCGCTGCGCGCGGCGGCGTTCGAGATCGCGCCAACCGGGTCTGCGCCGCCGCTTGCGGCGACCCGCGCGCCTTCGGCGCGCTCCGCTGTGCTGTTCCCGCACCTCGGCCTACGCATTCCTGTGTTTTCCGCGGCCTCTAGCCCTCTGTGATCGGAATGTGGCGCGGCTGCGAGCGCACGCGGCCGAGCCACGCGCGCACCGCCGGATACGGCTCCAGATCGAAGCCGCCCT
>DASUFZ010000223.1:0-44207 GCA_036274295.1 Myxococcota bacterium | reverse complement strand
GGCGCACCGCTCGCCTTCGCGCTCACGCGCGTGCGCGACACGCCGAGCCAGACCGGTCTCGGCCGCGCGGGACGCCGCGCCAACGTGCGCGGCGCGTTCCGCGTGAGCGCACGAAGCGACCTCCCGGCCTGCGTGTGGCTCGTCGACGACGTCGTCACCACCGGTGCGACGCTCGAAGAGTGCGCGCGCGTGCTGCGCGCCGCGGGCGCCCAGCGCGTGCTGGCGCTCTGCGCCGCGCGCACGCCGGCCTAGCGCGCTCCGATCCGTTCCGGCGCGCGGCGGCTCACGGTCTCTGCGATCACCTCGCACAGGCGCGTCGGGTCGACCGGCTTCTTGAAGACCACGCCCTCGAGGCCCTGCAGGCGGCTGCGCTTGATGACGTGATCCCGGTCGTAGTGGAAGGCGGTCATCATGAGGACCGGCAGCTCGGGGCGGAGCTTCCGCAGCGCGGTGTAGAGCTCGTAGCCGTCCATCTTCGGCATCACCACATCGGAGAGGACGAGGTCGAAGCGGCCGGCCTCCACGCGCGCGAGCGCATCCGCGCCGTCGCTGGCGGTCTCGACGTTGCAGCCCGCCGCCTCGAGGATCTCCTCGAGCGAGCGGCAGACCCCGAGGTCGTCGTCGACCACCAGGATGCGCAGGCCGGCGAGGCGCGGGTCGCGGCGCAGATCCCGGCGCTCGCGCAGGTCGATCATGCGCGCCGGGCCGATGTACTCCATCGTGGCGTAGTCCTCGCTCTCGACCATGTGTCCGAGCCGCTCGAGGATGCCGGTGATGCGCCCGACCTCGCGGCGGACCGCGTCGAGTCGCTCGCACTCGATCGAGGTGTCGCGCTCGCCCGCCAGGGTCACCACCTCGCGCTCGAGCAGCTCCAGCTGGTTGACGATCACGGCGAGCGGGTTGTTGATCTCGTGGGAGAGTCCGATCGCGACCTCGCCGAGCGTCGCAAGCTGGTCCTTGCGCAGGATCTCGCGCAGGTCCTTGGCGAATCCGATCGTGCCGTCCTCTTCGCCGCGCTCGTCGTAGAGGATCGTGCCCGAGATGGCGACCGGGATGCGCTCGCCGGCCTTCGAGAGGAACTCCGTCTGGAAGGTCTCGACGATGCCCGCGCCGCCGTGCCCCGACGCGCGCATCGCGCGCATGACGCGCTTCGCCTCGTCGAGGTGCGGGTAGAGCTGGCCGACGTAGGCGCCGAGGATCTCGGCGGGCGAGTAGCCGAGGATGCGTGACGCACCGTCGTTGTAGTAGGCGACCTTTCCTTCGCGGTCGGTCGCCACGACGATGTCTGCAGAGCGCGCGATGAGGCGCTCCAGCTTCTCCTGCGAGAGGGACATGGCGGGCGGAGTGTAGCCGCGGCCTCGCCGGCCGGATCCGGCTCTAATGCCCGGAATGCTCCGCGAGCCAGCGCTCGGCGTCGATCGCGGCCATGCAACCCGTCCCCGCGGCGGTCACCGCCTGGCGGTAGATCGGGTCCATGGCGTCGCCGCACGCGAAGACGCCCTCGCGCGACGTGCGCGAGCTGCCGGGCTTCACGGAGATGTAACCGACGCTGTCGAGCTCGATCTGTCCGCGGAAGAGGTGCGTGTTGGGCTCGTGGCCGATCGCGACGAAGACCGCCTCCACGGGCAGCTCGCGCAGCGCGCCGCTGTGGACGTCGCGGACGCGCACGGCATGGACGGCCTCGCCGCCGAGCACCTCGTCGACCTCCGCGTTCCACACGAACTCGATCTTCGGGTGCGCGAGCGCGCGCTCCTGCATGATCTTCGAGGCGCGCAGGCGATCGCGCCGGTGGATCACGGAGACCTTCGTCGCGAAGCGCGTCAGGAAGAGCGCCTCCTCCATCGCGGTGTCGCCGCCGCCGACGACGGCCATCGCCTTGCCTCGGTAGAGCGCGCCGTCGCAGGTGGCGCAGGCCGAGACGCCGCGGTTCTGGAGCCGCTGCTCCGACGGGATCCCCAGCCACTTCGCCTCGGCGCCGGTCGCCAGGATCACGGCGTCGGCCAGGAACGCGCGCGAGGCCGTCTCGATGCGGAAGGGCCGCGCGTCGAGCGCCACGCGGGTGGCGTCCTCCATCAGCACCTCGGCGCCGAAGCGCTCGGCCTGCTTCTGGAAGAGCTCCATCATCTCGGGCCCGGTGATGCCCTCCGGAAAGCCCGGGTAGTTCTCCACCTCGGTGGTGAGCATGAGCTGGCCGCCGAACTTGAGCCCGGCCACGACCACCGGCGCGAGCTCGGCGCGCCCGGCGTAGATCGCCGCGGTGTAGCCCGCGGGCCCGCTGCCGATGATGACCAGCTTGTGCCGTTCCTCTGCCGCCACGTCTTGCCTCAGTCGAGGAGCGCGTCGAGCTCGCCCGACCGCTCGAGCGCGATGAGATCGTCACAGCCGCCGACGTGCCGCTCGCCGATCCAGATCTGCGGGACGCTGGTGCGGCCGCTGCGCTCGACCATCTCGCGCCGGCGCGCGGGCTCCGCCTCGACGTCGATCTCCTCCCACTTCTGCCCCTTGCGCGCCAGCAGCGCCTTGGCGTTGCGGCAGTAGGGACACCATTGGGTCGTGTACATCACGATCTTCGACACCGAGACCTCCGAGGCGGCGGAGAGTAACGAATGGCCCGTTACAGCGGCTCCGTGATCGGCAGGTCCTCCCAGAGAAGCTGGAGGAAGGTCCCGATGAAGAACGACATGAAAGCCATCACGAACACCGCCGACGGGAAGACCAGCAGCGGCTCGATGCCGAGCACTACCGGAAGCTGACCGACGAAGGGATGCATCAGGTGACGCAGCGACTCGAGGCCGGTCGCCTCGACGTTCTCCGACCAGCTGCGCGCCGCCATGAAGGGCCCGATCAGGCTGGTGAGCACCAGGCCGAGGCCCGTCGACTGGATCAGCCCGAGCAGGAAGAGCTGCATCGCGCGGTCGAAGGACACGCTCGAGTCACCGAGCCTGCGTTGCACTTCGATGTAGAGGTAGAGCAAGGTCACGAGGCCGACGCCGATGGCGATGATCGCGAGCGACGGGAAGGAGCGCGCGACCAGGCTCCAGATCTCGTCGATGAAGAAGATCGGCAGGTAACCGACGATGATGCCCGCCATGATGCGCGGCACCGAAGCGTGGAAGAACGCGAGGTCGCGGCGCACCAGGAAGCGGTAGAGCAGGAACCAGAGCACGCCGCCGTAGGCGAGCGCCAGCTCCAGTGAACAGAGGGCGTCGAAGGCGAGGCGTGAGCGGTCGTACGCGAGCGCCGCGCCGACGAAGGGCAGCGCGAGCGCCACGAGCACGAACACGTAGTTGCGCGTGCCGTGGCGCGAGAGCACGCGGTCCGCATCGTCGCGGCCGCGCGAGAGATGGTTCGCGTGCTGGATCATCACGGCCGCGTGATGGACGTCGTACTGGCGCAGGAACCAGCGCTGCAGCTTGAAGAGCACGCGCATGCAGTCTTTGTTGCCCGGCCGGCGCAGGAACGGCACCAGGTCGCGCCCGCGCTCCACGCGCGCGTGCCCGGTCGCGTGGATGGCCGCGTGCACCTCGTCCTCGCGGCTGTCGAAGGGCGAATCCTCGCTGCCGAAGGCGTCGCTCTCGTCGTCGAGGCACACGTCCTCGAGCCAGCGGTAGAAGTAGCGCTCGGCCAGCCGCACGACGCAGCGATTGATGGCGTCCTGGTCCTTGCCCTCGAGCGTCGCGAAGAAGCCGGTCTCGGAGAGGTCGTCCGCCGGATCGACGGGATCCACCTTGCCCGCGACGTAGGCCGCGATGTACGCGGGCTCGGCGCGCGCCAGCAGGCGATACAGCGCGTGGTACACGAGCTTGCGCAGGTGCATCGCCGCGGTGCGCAGCCCCGGGCGTTCCTCCCGCGACGGCTCGCCCGCGAAGCGCATCGCGATCTGCGCGATCAGCGCGACGTCCTGCCATACGCGCAGCAGCGTCTCGGGCCCGAGGCGCGGGTCCGATTCCAGGCGCCGCAGCAGCGCCTCCAGATGGCGCGGCAGCTGCAGCAGCAGCCGCGACGTCAGCAGCTGCGCGTCGCGCGCGCGCGCCTCCGGCGCGAGGAGCGACGGACGCGACGCCAGGTCCTGGAGCTGGAGGAAGAGCTCGGCGGGATCGTGGCGCTTCGCGTGGAAGGAGAAGGTCTCGGGGAAGATGCGCTCGAAGCCCTGGCCGCGGTCGCACTCGAAGCGGACCTCGCGCGCGTGGAACGCATAGGTGAAGCGGAACGTGAGGCGCAGGCGCTCGACGCGCAGCTCGAGCCGGTCCAAGGTCGCGGCGGCCGCCAACGTCAGGAGGCCGACGGAGTCGGCCGACGCGCAGCGAGGCGAAGCCGAGCGAAGGCCGGCAGCCCGAGCGCGAGCGAATAGCGAGCGCGAAGGCCCGGCAAACTAGAGCACCGGCGCCCCGGCCTTCTCGCCGGTCTCGTAGTAGTCGTCCACGCGGCGAGCCAGCTCGACGACCCGCGGCGGCAGCTCGCCCCGCAACGGCCAGCGCGCGAGCGAGATGCGCATGCGCTCCTGCAGGACGTTCGCGTCCGGGAAGCCCTGACGCGCCATCGCGTCGTCGACCTCGAGCCAGTTGTCGAGCGCGGTGCGCGTGCGCGAGACGCGCTCGGCGAGCTCGCTCATGCCGGACGACTGCACGGGCGAGCGGCGGATCTCCTCGTGCACCTCGCGCAGCTTCTCGCGCGACGTCTCGAGCACGGGCCGCAGCCCGTTGCGCTCGGAGACGATGTCGCCGAGCAGCTCGCTGAAGCGGCGCTGCAGCGGCTCGTGCGAGACCTCGCGGAAGAGCAGCACGCGGCCGAGGCGGCGCCCCGCGTCGTCGGCGAGGCTGCGCGCGGTGACCCGGAAGCGATGCGTGTCGACGTCGACGTCGCAGTAGGCGACGCCCTCTTCGCGCTCCGCCTCGCGCACCGCCTCCTCGATGCGGTCGACGCCCTTGCGCGAGAGCAGCTCCGAGAAGGGCCGCCCGCGCACCTCGCCCGGCAGGCCCAGGTACTCGCGCACCGGGCGGTTGATCGCCTGCACCACGCCGTCGGCGTCGAGCGCGATGGCGCCGATGCCGAGCTCGTCCATCACGGCCTCGAGGAAGACGTTGGCCTTGCGCAGGTCCTGGAGCAGCCGCTCGTTCTCGACCGCGAGCTTGTTGTGCTCGACGGCCTGCTTCATCAGCTGCTTCAGCTGCTCCGGCTCCCACGGCTTGGTGATGTAGGCGTAGACGTGGCCGTCGTTGATCGCCTGGATGATCGCGTCGATGTCGGAGAAGCCGGTCAGGATCATGCGCACGGTCGACGGGTGGCGGCGGAACACCTCCGCCACGAACTCGACCCCGCTCATATCGGGCATGCGCTGGTCGGTCAGCACCGCGGCGAACGGCGCCTTCTCGTCGAGCAGCGCGAGCGCCTTCCGGGCGTCCGTCGAGGTGTACACCTCGTAGTCGTCCTGGAAGGTGAAGGTCATCGTCTCGAGGATGGCCTCCTCGTCGTCGACGACCAGAATGCGCGGCAGCGGTTCGCTCATGCGAGCCAGCTGCGCGGTGTCACCAGCCGAAGAGCCGGCGGCGTCCTCCGCCTCCGTCCTTGCGCTTCAGCTCTTCCGCCGCCCTGCGCTCGTTGATGGCGACGCGGATCTGCTTGCGGTGCTCGTCGGTGCGGTGCCGCAAGCGCTCGCCTCCGATCTTCGTCCACGGGCGCTGTTCCTCCGGCGCGCCGAGTCCGCGGAACTTCCGGTAGCCCCACAGCTCGTGTTTGAACTCCTCCTCGACGAACTTCACCATGATCGCGTCGTCGAGGAATCCGAGCGCCGGCACGTGATCGGGAATCAGGTCGTCGGCGTTCGCGAAGTACGCGAGTCCCGCGAGCACCTGGTTCTTCACCGTCTGCGGCGCCTTGTAGTCCTCGTCGAGGATGATCTGTGTCATGTCCTCGAGGGTCTGGATCGCGTCGAGCACGAAGCGCGGCACGTGCTCCGACTTCCGCACCTTCTCGATCAGATCGCGCGCGTCCTTCAGGATCGATTGGGGCTCGAGCTTCGCGGCGTTGACCTTGGCCTGCTTGTAGAGGTCGCGAAAGTACGCCGCGTCCTTTTCATCCAGCTCGAACGCGACCTTGAACTTCTTGCTGCTCATTCCGATCCCGACCTCCAGCGGTGCTCCCCGAGGGGCCGCAGAGTATCAGTAGCGCGCGTACTCGATCAAGCGATCCACGGAGCGCGCCCATTCGCCCTCCCAGCGCTGCAAGACGACGAGCCCCGGGCTGCGACCCTGCTCGAGCTGCGCGAAGACGGGATCGAGGAAGCCGGTCTCGTCGCGATCGCGGCGACCGGCGTGCGCGAGCCGCGCCAGGCCCTCGCGCGAGATGCGCGCCAGCTCGCGCGCGAGCTCCTGCACCGGCACACCGCCGTAGGACGCCGCGAGCCCGCGGCGCGCGACGTCGGAGCGCGCGGCCTCGCGCGTCTCGGCGTCGAAGCCCGCGACCAGCGCGTGGGCCTGCGCGAGCGCCGGCGGGTCGTAGAGGAGCCCCTTCCAGAGCGCGGGCAGCGAGCAGGTCAGCCCGGGCGGCACCGCGTCCGCGCCGCGCACCTCGATGACGCCGCGCTTCAGGCGCACGTCCGGGAAGAGCGTCGTGAGATGGCGGTCGAAGTCGCCGAGTGTCGCGCGCTGGCCCTCGAAGCCGTCGCGCAGGAAACGACGGAAGGTGGTCGTGTGCGCGGGCCGGTAGACGCCGTCGCGGACGAGGAAGAACATCGGGACGTCGAGCGCCCACTCGACGTACTCGCGGTACCCGAAGCCCTCGTCGAATGCGAAGGGCAGGAGCCCGGTGCGGTCGGGATCCGTGTGCGACCAGATGTACAGGCGCCGCGTGACGAAGCCGTTTGCCTTGCCCTCGGACAGGCCCGAGTTCGCGAAGATCGCCGAGACGATCGGCGAGATGGCGAGCCCCATGCGCATCTTCGCGACGGCGTCCGCCTCGTCGGCGTAGTCGAAGTTCGCCTGCACCGTGGCCGTCGCGAACATCATCTCGAGCGCCAGCGAGCCGCGCGTCGGCAGGTAGCTCCGCATGATGCGATAGCGGGCCTTCGGCATGACGGGGATGCGGTCGACGCCGTGGAGCGGGTGGATGCCGAGCCCGAGCCACACGATCCGCATCGGGTCGCACACGCGCTTCATCAGCGCGAGGTGCGAGTGGAACTCGTCGCAGGTCTCGTGGATGGTGCGGAGCGGCGCGCCGGAGAGCTCCATCTGACCGCCCGGTTCGAGCGTGATGCTGGCGCCGCCCTTCTCGAGTCCGATGATGTGCTCGCCCTCGAGGAGCGGCTGCCACGCGTCGGCCTGGCCGACCTGCTCGAGCACCGCGCGGATGCCGCGCTCGCCCCCGTAGGGCACCGGCGTGTGCGTGTCCGCGTAGAGGCCGATCTTCTCGTGCTCGGTGCCGACGCGCCAACGCTCGCGCTCCGGCTTCTCGCCGCCGCGCAGATGGGCGACGAGCTCGTCGACCGACTCGACGGGCCTCGCGCCGATGGGCTCCTGACGATCGCGGCTCACGCGTCCTGCCGTCTTTCTCGGGCGCTCACGGCGTCGCCGCCTCTTCGAGGAAGCGCTCGAGGAACGACGCCAGGGCGCGCGAGAGCTCGTCGCGCGCGCCGAAGGGGAAGCTCAGACACGGACCCTCGTCCTTGCCCGCGCGAAAGGGGCCGACCAGGGTGACCTCGCCCTTGCTCTTCGCCGTCACGATCGCCTTGTGACGGCCGCGCACCAGGTCGAACTCGACGGCGCGCACGTGCTTGTCGTCGACGCGCACGTCGCCGAGGGCGACGCGCAGGTGCGGCGCGCCGGCCGAGGATGCCGCGGCGTGGAAGCGCTCGAGCGCGCCGGCGACCTGCGCGCGCAAGGTCTCGGCCTGACGCCGCGCTTCGTCGAGACCCGGCGCGTGCGACGCCTCGCGCTCGCCGAGGCGCTGTCCGAGCGCGGCGAGACGGGCGCCGAGGTCCGCGTCGGCCTGGGGGGTGGGCGACATGGCCGCTGATGCTCGCACATCCCGCCGGATCGGTGCAGGGGCAGCGCGCCTCGCGGCGCGCATGGCAGCTATCGAGCGGCCGCTAGCGAGCCGACTGGCGCGCGAGGACCTTCGAGCCATCGAGCTCGGCGAGCAGCATGTCGCGCGCCGTCTGGAAGCGGCCGTGCAGGGTCGGCGGGATCGGCTCCCGCGTCGCCAGGCCGCGCACGTTGGCGGGATTCACGTACTTGCCGCCCTTGCTCAGGCGGAAGCAGACGTGGGGACCCGTCGCGAGGCCGGTCGAGCCGACGTACCCGATCACCTGCTTCTGGCGCACGGTCTGCCCGACCTTCAGGTCCTTCGCGTAGCGCGAGAGGTGCGCGTAGAGCGACTCGACGCCGGTGCGGTGGCGGATCTTCACCAGGTTGCCGAAACCGCCCATGCGCGCGCGGTATGTGACCGTGCCATCGGCGACGGCCCAGACGGGCGTGCCGGCGGGCGCGGCGTAATCGATGCCGTGGTGCGGGCGCGTGATCTTGAGGATGGGATGAAGGCGCGCGTTGCTGAAGGGCGACGTGACCCGTCCCTGCCAGACGGGCGACATCAGGAACTGTCCCTCGACCGAGGTGCCGTCCGGGTGGTAGTAGCCGCCGCGGCCCTGCACGGTCTCGAAGTAGACCGCTTCGTAGTGACCGGCGGCGCCGTCGTAGCGGGCGGCCAGAATGCGGCCGGGTCCCGAGTACTTCTCCTTGCCGTCGGGCTCGATGCGATACAAGCGCTCGTAGAGGATCTCGAAGGCGTCGCCCTGGCGGATCGCGCGATGGAAGTCGATGTCCCAGGCGAACACGTCGGCGAAATCGTGCGCGAGCTGGCCGTCCTCGCCGAGATCCGAGATCGCGCCGTAGAGCGTCCCCGTGACGAGGCCGGCGATGCGCGCGGTGCGCGGCACCAGGCGCGCTTCGCGCCGCGTGACCTCGTAGCCGTCGCCGCTCTTGTCGATGCGCCAGCCGGTGTTGGGCTCGGTCAGGTACTCGAAGTGGACCAGGTCGCCCTCTGCGCCGCGCGCGATCGAGAAGCGGTGGCCCGGCTGCGCGGAGCGGAAATCGAAATGGGGCGCCAGGGTGCGCGTGATCTCGAGGACCAGCTGCGGCGAGACGCCCTTGCGGCCGAGCGCGCGAGCCAGGGTCTCTCCGCGCCCCAGCTCGCCTTCGGAGATCTGGAGGCGGGGCGGCGCCGGGGTCGAGGGATTGCGCAGCGAGATCGCGCCGACAGCCGGCGCCATCACGGCGTCGAGACCGCTCGCGACGAGCTCGGCGGGAGAGACGCCGGTCGTGCCGCCCTTGCCCGGGAAGATCGGCTCGGCGGAAGCGGACGAAGCGACGAGGCACGGGACGAGGCCGAAGAGCACCAGCGCCGCGGCGCTCGACCTTCGGACGTGGTTCCGCGCCGGGAGCTGCGGGCGCTTGGTCATCGACTACCTCTCCTGGACCACGAACGGGCCGTAGCGCGATCCTCGACGGACCGCAGCGCCGCGAGCGACCTCACCCCAGTAGAGGTCGTCGGCGTTGGCCGCAGCTTCGGGCTCTTTGGTGCCTCGAGGAATCCCCCCGGCGGAAAGGCCGGCCAACACTACACCCAGGTGGACGGGTTTGCACGCCTTTTTGCCGCCTCACGGACCGGCAGATCGGCGGGCGACCGGCAGGGCTTGAGCATCTTCGGCTGTGAAGCCGCGCGCTTCGGCCCTACTCCGACTGGTTCAGGAGCTCCTGGATCGCCCGGTGCAGGGTCTCGAAGAGGGGCTCGATCTGGTCCTGCTCGAGGCAGGAGAAGGCGATGCGGAGGTCCGATCCGCCGGCGGCGATCACGCCGATCCCGTAGCGGTCGAGCAGGTGCAGGCGCACCCGCTCGGCGTCGATGCCGCGCGCCCGCACGCACATGAAGTAGCCGCTGTTGAAGGGGTAGACCTCCCAGCTCTCGCGGAAGCGCGGCGCGTTGGCGATCTCGTGGACCCGCTCGGCGCGCGCGCGCAGCACCTCGTGCTTCTCCTTGCGCTCATCGGCGAGCGACGAGGAGGCCAGCGCCTTGGCGACCAGGGACTGGGAGATCTGCGGGACGTTCGAGATCCCGCTGCGGATGGCGCCGCGCGTCTTGGCGTCGAGCACCTCGCAGACTTCCTTGGCGCTGTCGGCGCTGCCCGGCCCGAAGGTCATGAAGCCACAGCGCAGGCCCCAGACGAAGAGCTCCTTGGTGGCGCCGTCGAGGCGGATCGCCAGCAGATTCGGCTGACGGTTCGTCAGCGGCCCGAAGAGCGATTCGGTCATGGACGGCCCGCCGACGTGGTAGAAGAGCCCGAAGTAGGCGTCGTCGAGCACCACCACGACCTTGGTGCCGCGCTCGGCCTGCGCGACCAGGCTCCGCACGATCGACTCGCCCTCGGCGGGGCTCGGCACGTAGCCGGTCGGGTTGTTCGGGAAGTTGAGCAGCGCGATCACCTTGTCGCGTCCCTTCGCCGCGTCAGCGAGCGCCTTGCGGAAGCCGTCGACGTCGTAGCCGCCGCCCGCGTAGAAGGGATAGGTCACGAGCTCGGCGCCGAGACGCGTCTGGAAGGTGAGCGCGTAGTTGTCCCACTGCTTGTCCGGCAGGACGATGCGGTCGCCGGGATCGACGAACAGGTCGCCGACGAGGGCGAGCCCGTGCGTGATCGCGCTCGTCACGATCGGCAGGCCGAAGGCCTTGCCGCGCAGCGACGGGTTCTCCGCGAGCGCCTTCTCCTTCCAGCGCTCGCGCAGCGCCGGCTGTCCCGCCGGCGGCGCGTAGTTGAACGCCTCGGCGGGGGTCAGGTCGCGGAAGTGCGCGGCGAGCGAGCGCAGGTACATCGGCTCGCCGCCCTCGGTCGCGATGCCGATGGTCGCGTTCATCTTCTTCGCGCGGGCGCCGGCCTCGGCCGACTGCGAGAGGATCCCCTTCGGGAAGTAGAGTCGCCGTCCGAGCGCGGAGAGCATCGAGTAGACCTCGGGCGAGGCCTTCTCGAGCCGTTCGTTCAGCTCGCGCGCGAGGGGATGCAGCGAGTCCATCGATGGGATTCCGGGGCGCGGGAGCGCGCGAATCTACAGCCGTCGCTCGAGGACGTCCATCGAGTCGTCGAAGCCGATGCCGCGCCAGAACGCCTGGCCGAGCGCGTTTGCCGCGTCGACGCGCACGACCACGCGCTCGATGCCGCGCTCGCGCACCCACGCGAGCGCCTCGCCGACGAGCGCGCGGCCGACACCGCGGCGGCGCGCGTCGGCGCGCACGAAGAGCTCGCCGATCTCCGCGCGCCGCGTCTCGCGTCGGATCGGCGGAGCCTGCTGGATGCGCGTCATGCAGAGTCCGCTGTGCTCGAAGAGCAGAACGAGCGCGTCGGGGTCGCGCAGCTCCGACGCGATCAGGCGGCGGATCTCGCGCTCGGCGTCCGGGCGCAACGCGTGGCGCGCGTCGATCGCCGCGTGGTGGTCGGAGAGCTCCGCCCATAACGCCGCCACCTGGTCGACATCCTGCGCGGCGGCGCGGCGGACGCCGTGCGCCGCGCGCGTCACGGCTTCTTCGGAGCGGCGCCTCCGCTCTTCTCGGCGGTCGCGATCGCGTCGACGAGCTGCTGGCGCATCGCGGTGTCGGTGGAGCGGCTCACGAGCGACGTCCGGTTCTGCGCGATCGCCGTCTTCGAGCCGTCGACGCCCGCGGTCAGGTTCGCATCGCCGGCCGCGAGCATCTTCTTCGCGTCGTCGATCCGCCCGGCCTTTGCATAGCGGATGCCCTTCGCGTAGTAGAAGGCGTCGGCCTCCAAGCTCGGCGGGAAGGCCTTCGCCTTGCGTTCGGTGATCAGGCGCTCCTGCGCGACGTGTTCGCCGGTCGCCGGCTGGAACCGATTCGTGTAGACGCACTGGTCGACGAAGTCGTAGTGGTCCCACGCCACGAGCCCTTCGCCCGTCACGAGGTACCAGGACGTGTGCTCGCCCTTGCTGTCGGGGCCGCCGCAGTACTGGAGCGCGATGACGCCGTAGCTCTCGCCCGGCGCCGCGCGCAGCGACGCGATGTCCGCGTCCGCCACGAGGTCGTAGCCGTCCGGCCGCAAGCGCAGCACCTCGACCTTGCGCGTCAGCGCCGACCTCTGGTTCGCGCCGGAGGGCGGGGTCCGCACGGCGGCCACGACCTCATCGAGCTTCATGCCGTCGCGCGGCAGCGCGGGCGCGACGGGGTTCGCGCCGGGGGCCACCCACTCGCCCGGGACGTCCTCGCCGCGCGCGATGGCGCGATCCACCTCGCGCTGCACGACCTTCTTCTGCAGCTCTTCCTGGCTGCCGGCGCCCTTCAGCTCGCCGACCGCTCCCGAGCGCAGCATGCGGAAGGTCCCGTGGCGCGTGCCGTCGCGCTCGTAGGTGCCGCTGAGCGCGTCGGCCGAGGACTCCGTCGTCGCGTACTCGATGCTGCCCTCGAGCGTGTCGGTGCGGCCGCCGCCCATGAAGTCGGAGCGCGTGAAGACGGGACGCGCGGGCAGACCCTCGATCGCCCAGACCTCCTCGTAGCTGATCACCGACGCCGAGGCGGAGCCGCCGCCGCGACGGCCCGACGTCCAGCCTTTGGCGTCCGCGCCGCGCAGGGTCTTCGTCTTCGAGCCGCGCGAGTTGACCTGGAGGCCGTCTCGGATGTCGGCGAGCTGCGCCTCCGAGGGCTCCCACGAGCCGAGGATGCGCGCGTACTGACCACTGTCGCGGCGTTCGAAGCGCCCGCTCTCGTCGTCGAAGACCGCGATCGGATACTCGGTCCACTTCAGGTTGGTGCCCTGCTTCTCGAACACCCAGACGCGGTCGTCCCAGCGCTCGGCCTCCGGGTTGCCGGCGTTGTCGTCCTTGTAGTGGACGAGGACGTACCAGGTGCCGACGAGCTCGACGGCCGCGGCGGGCGTCGCCATGCCGAGCGCGGCGACGAGCGCGGCGAGGACGCGCCGCATGGCTAGATCACGCGCTCCGTCTCGGGGAAGCCGCGCCACACCGGGATGCCGCAGAAGTGGCTGCCCTCGGTGCAGCGCGGCCGCGCCAGGCCGTCGCGCACGAAGCAGGGCGGGCCCGCGTGCGCCATCAAGCCGGGATGCACCGCGCGCACCTGCTCGAGCTCGTCCATCGACGCGCGCCAGATCTCCCACTGCGCGTTGAGGCAGGTGCGCATCGTCCACTTGTGGAGCAGGTCCTGGAGGTTGCCCGACTCCTCGAAGCGGACCGCGACGGCGTTCGGCAGCACGTAGAGCGCGTGCTCCGGCGCGGCGCCGAGCGCGAGCAGGCGCGCGCGCGCGTCCCACTGCGCCTCCACCACTTCCGTGAAGAGCGCGCGCGAGACGGGATCGTCGGCGATCAGCTCCGGCACGATCACGTCGGCGCGCGCGGGCACGCTGCGCGTCAGCAGCGGGCGCGAGCCCGGCACCGTGCGGTGACGCTGGTCCTGCGAGTCCGCCGTGTGCGAGAGCTTCTTGCGGAACGTGTAGTGGGCGTGCGCGAGAGCGCGCATGATCGGCGCGTGGCTCGAGACGTTGAGGCGCTCGAGCCGGTAGGGGTTCTTCGCGGGGTCGAGCGCGAGCGCGAGCGCTTCCTCGTCGGAGAGATCGGCGCGCCCGATCACGTGGCGCACGGCGTCCGCGACGACGCGCGGACCGCGGGCGCTCCAGTCCACCAGCCGCGAGGTGCGGCCGTCGAGCGACTTGTCGAAGGCCTCGAGCTGCGCCGGATCGCCGAGCGACGGCGGCGCGATGCGCGACTCGACCACCTCGTCCGGCTCGAGCGGCGGAGAGCCGACGCGGCCGAAGAAGCTCGGGTCGTGCTGCTCGACCTGCGCGACCATCGCGCCGACGACGCGGCTCGCCTCGTCGGGCACATCGCACACGCGCGCCATGCGGCGCAGGCGGTGCAGCACGATTCCCGAGATCGTGTAGACCATCGCCGTGTGGCACGCGATCGGGATCACGTAGCGCGCTGTCTCGATCGCCTTCTTCTCCGCCTCGCGCGCGATGTTCTTGCCGAACGCCTGTCCCTTGCGCGCGTCGAGGCGCCAGAGGCGCGCGAGGATCGCGTGCGCGCGCGGCGCGAGCCGCGCCGACAGCTCGCGGTAGCCGCGCCACGCGAGCTCGACGCTCTCGCAGTAGATCTCCCGCGCCTCGCCGGCGAGCGCGGGCGGCACGTGCGCGGCGACCTCGTCGAGGCGCACGTAGCGCTGACTCTGCTGCTCGGTGTTGTAGAACGGGAACGCGTGCAGGAAGCACCAGACGAGCTGACGCGAGATTCCCGAGAGCGAGAACTCGAAGGTCGCGTGCTGGTACACCGTGTGATGTCCGCCGTCGAAGGTGAGCGGACCGATGCTGCTGCGCTGGCGCTCGGTGATTTCGTCGGGCTCGATGACGCGCGGCGAGTAGCAGGTGCGCGCCGCCGCGATGGCGTCGTCGTAGGGGTGCGCCGTCGCGCTGCGCAGGCGCACTTCGGGTCCGCGATCGACGATCGCCACGCGCTCCCCCTTGGCCGCCGTCCGGCTGCGAGCGTCCGGGCCGGGCGAGGGTCGAGCTTACAAGAGCCGAGCGTCGCCCGAGCGGCCGTCGAGCCGAGGGCAAAGTTTTTCCCATCTTGGTCGGCCGGCTGCCGGGCCGCGCGCGCGCGGAGTTCGACCTTCGCGCCGCGCGTCAGGCCGCTTCGGTCGCGCGTGCGCTGTGTTAGAAAGCGAGCTGCCGATCGCGTCGGGGTCTCGCCCGAATGGGGCATGCCTTGGCATGCGGTTTGCGCCGGCCTTGAACCGGACTCTCTTGCCCTGGTCTCGACTCATGCCGCAGCAGCTCTGGATCGTCCATCGCCTGACCCGTGAACGCAGCGCCCTCGCGCGCCTCGCCGGCGCGCCGGACTCCGTCGTCGGGGCGCCGGGCGACCCGCAGCTCGACCTCGCCCCCCGTCCGGACGTCGTCGTGCTCGGGCTCGAAGGCGACTGGGAGCCCGAGCTCGAGTTCGCGCACACCCTGCGGCGCCGCGCGCCCCAGGCGCGCTGGATCCTGATCGGCCCGCGCCACGCCGCCGAGCACGCGCTCGCGCTCTTCGACACGGTGGTCGCGGAGTACCTGCCCTACCCGCCGGAGGCCGCGCGCCTGCGCGCGCGCATCGCCGCGCGGGCGCAGGCCGCCACGCCGGCCACGCTCTCCGAGCGCTCGGAGCGCGACGGGGTCGCGACGCGCTTCAGCCGCTGGTTCGCGGACCTCGACCTGCCGGCGTTGCTGCGCGCGCTCGACCCCGCGCTCGGCGACGTGCCGGTGCGGATCGCGGGCGAGGCGGGCACCGGTCGCGGGCTCCTCGTCCGCTACCTGCACTGGTTCGGCGGCACGCCGCGCGGCCTCCTCGCACACGTCCCGTGCACGCGCGAGACGACGACGGCCGAGATCGAGGAGACGCTCTCGCGCGTGTCGCGCGGGCGTCCGCAGCCGCCGTCGCTGCTCATCTGGCTCGAGGACTTCGAGCGCCTGCAGCCGGCCGAGGCGCGCAGGCTGGCGGGCTGGGTGACGGCCGGACCCCCGACCGGCAGCGCGCGCGTGCCGCTCGTCCGCTGGATCGGGACCTGTGCAGACGACGAGCCGGAGGACGCGCCGCTGCACCGCGCCCTCGCCGGCATCGCGCTGCGCATCCCGCCGCTGCGCGAGCGCGCCGGCCACATCGCCCGCCTGGTCGACGCGACGGCCCGCGCCTGGTGCGCCGCGCGCGGCGCGCGCCCGCGCCGCTTCGGCGAGGACGCCATCGCCGTGATGGAGGAGTACCCGTGGCCGGGGAACCTCCAGGAGCTGGAGTCGCTCGTCGTCGAGACGCTCGCTGCCGGCGCCGCGGATCCGATCCGCGCGGACGACCTCGTGCAGGGCGGCGAGGCCTTCGCGCCGCTGCCCGCCACCCGCGTCGGCACCCTGCTCGACGACGACGGCGAGGCGTCCTCGGCGCACGAGCCGCTCGAGCTCGGCGACCTCGACCCGGAGGAGGCGCTCGACCATCTCGACCTCTCGCAGTCGACCCGCGCGGAGCCGCCCGCGCCGGCGGCGGTGCCGTCGAGCTCCGGCGAGGGCGCGCTCGGACGCCTCGTCGGCGCGCTCTCGCACGAGGTGCGCAACCCGCTCGCGACGATCCGCACCTTCGCGGAGCTGCTGCCGCACCGCTTCCAGGATCCCGAGTTCCGCGAGCGCTTCGCCGAGATGGTGCGCGACGACGTCGGCCGCATCGACACCCTGGTGGAGCGGCTGGCCGGCGTCGCGGACCTCGGCCGCCCGAAGCGCGAGAAGGTCGACGTCACGGCGCTGCTCGAGGAGCTGCTCGCCGAGCGCCGCGACGCCATTCGCCGTCGCAGCCTGCTCGTGCTGAAGGAGCTCGAGACGAGCGCGCCCCAGGCGCTCGGCGACCGCGAGCAGCTGCGGGTCGCCTTCGACGCGCTGCTCGGCAAGTGCCTCGAGTGGGTGCCGGAGCGCGGCGACGTCTACATCGCCTCGCGTCACCACGCGTCCGGGCTGCCGGCCGGCGCGTCGATGCGCGTGCTGCTGCGCTTCCACACGCCGGGCGCCTCCGGCGCGCCGGGCGTCTCCCTGGCCGAGACCTCGCTCGACCTGATGATCGCCGAGATCATCGTGCGCGCGCAGGGCGGCGACTTCGCGGTGGCCGCGACGGACGGCGAGGAGACGTTGATCGTCGTCGATCTCCCCGCGCCTGTCTGAGCCCGCGCGCCTTCGGCGCTACGCTCGGCCGCCATGGGGGGACGCGTTCTCGTTGTCGACGACGAGCGCGGCGTGCGCGAATCGCTGCGCATGCTCCTCGGATCGGAGTGCACGGTCGCGGAGGCGAGCTCGGTCGACGAGGGCCTGGCGGCGCTCGCCGCCTCGCCGCCGGACCTCGTGCTGCTCGATCTCGTGATGCCGGGGAAGAGCGGCTTCGACTTCCTGGCGGGCGTCGAGCGCGCCCCCGATCCGCCGCCCGTGATCGTGCTGACCGCCACGCGCAACGTCGCCACCGCGGTCGAGGCGATGAAGCGCGGCGCCGCCGACTACGTGACGAAGCCCTTCGAGGTCGAGGCGCTGCGCATCAAGGTCCGCCAGCTGCTGGCGCGCCGGGCGCTCGAGCACGAGGTCGAGGTGCTGCGCGCGCGCGTAGAGGAGGGCGACCGCCTCGGCGCGCTGCTCGGGCGCAGCGCCGCGATGCGCGACGTCTTCCGCACCGTGCGCCGCGTGGCGGAGTCGTCGGCCACGGTGCTGATCCGCGGTGAGAGCGGCACCGGCAAGGAGCTCGTCGCGCGCGCCATCCACGAGCTCTCGCCGCGCGCCGCCGCGCCCTTCGTGGCGCTCAACTGCGCGGCGATGCCGGCCAGCCTGATCGAGAGCGAGCTCTTCGGCCACGAGCGCGGCGCCTTCACCGACGCGCGCGAGCGACGCGTCGGGCGCTTCGAGTCGGCGTCGGGCGGCACGCTCTTCCTCGACGAGATCGGCGAGCTCGAGATGGGCGTGCAGGCGAAGTTCCTGCGCGCGCTCGAAGAGCGCCGCATCGAGCGGCTCGGCGGCAGCGCGCCGATCGACGTGGACGTGCGCGTCGTCGCGGCGACGAACCGCGACCTCGAGCGCGACGTCGCGGCGGGCCGCTTCCGCGCCGATCTCTTCTACCGCATCCACGTGGTACCGATGGAGCTGCCGCCGCTGCGCGACCGCCGCGAGGACGTGCGCCTGCTCGCCGAGCACTTTCTCGCGCAGGCGCGCGAGGGCGCGGGCCGCGGTCCGCGCCGCTTCGCGGCCGAGGCGCTCGCCGCGCTCGAGCGCTTCCCGTGGCCTGGCAACGTGCGCGAGCTCCGCAACACCGTCGAGCGTGCGGTCGCCCTCAGCGAGGGCGACGCCATCGAGCTGGCCGACCTGCCCGCGTCGGTGGTGCGCACGGAGCGCATCGAGTCTCTGCGCGAGGCCGTGCGAGCGGGCCGCATGTCGTTCGAGGACGCGGTCGCGAACTTCGAGCGCACCCTGCTGCTCGAGGCGCTCGAGGAGACCGACTGGAACCAGACGCGCGCCGCCGAGCGCCTCGGCACCACGCGACGCGCGCTCAAGCTCCGCATCGATCGGCTGGCCCTGAAGCCCCCCGGCTGAGCGTTCCGATGCGTTCCGATCGGAACACCGGGCGGAAGCGCTGCAATGCCGAGGGCCTCGGGCGCGAGCTGCGCTCGGGGTGTTCGCGTCGGAACGCCCGGCGCACGCTCCGCGCGCGCGGCGCCGAACGCCGCGCCCCGCGCATTTTCTCCGTGGTTCCAGTCGGTTACCAACTGAAGCTGCCGCCCGTCCCGACACGCGGCACGGGCCTTGCGAAGAGGGGGCGCAACCCGCCTGGAGCACCCCCATGGAAGCCCGAGCCAGCCTCGCCGCGAGCGGCGACTCGAAGCCCACCATCCTCGTCGTCGACGACGAGCGCGGACCGCGCGAGTCGCTGCGCATGATCCTCGCCGGCGCGCACAACGTGCTCGTCGCGCCGGACGGCGCCGAGGCGCTCGAGCTGCTGCGCCGCCAGCCGATCGACGTGCTGACGCTCGACCTGAACATGCCGGGCATGAGCGGCGAAGAAGTCATGCAGGCCGTCCACAACGAGTTCCCGCAGACGGAGATCGTGGTGGTGACGGGCTGCGGCTCGGTCGAGAGCGCGGCGCAGGGCATCCGCTTCGGCATCTGCGACTACCTGCAGAAGCCGTTCGACATGGTCCAGGTGATGGGCGCGGTCGGCCGCGCGCTCGGGCGTCGCCGCGCGCGCACCGGTCTCGTCAGCTTCCTCGAAGAGCTCGGCACCGTGGTCGGACGCGAGCGCGAAGCCGTCGCGATCGTCGACGAGGTGCGCCGCAGTCAGAAGCTGCGCGCGCGCCTCGGCAAGATCCTCGACGCGCGCGGCGTCGCGAAGGACGACGTCGTCGTGCCGGGCTTCGAGCAGAAGATCGAGTTCCTCGAGGTCCTCGCGGAGACGATCGAGGCGAAGGATCGCTACATGCGCGGCCACGCGCGCCGCGTCGCCTTCTACGCCGGGCTGATCGCGGAGCGGCTCGAGCTCGCGCAGGAGGCGCAGGAGCGCGTGCGGCTCGCCGCGTTCCTCCACGACCTCGGCAAGGTCGGCGTGCCGACCGACCTGCTGCTGCGCTCGGGCGCGCTGGAGCCGGCGGAGCGCGCGGTCGTCGAGCGCCATCCGGCGATCGGCGCGCGCCTGCTCGGTCCGCTCGGCATGCCGTGCGAGATGTCGCAGGCGATCCGCCACCACCACGAGTGGTGGGACGGCACCGGCTATCCCGACGGCGTGGCCGGCGAGGAGATCCCGCTCGACGCGCGCATCATCGCCGTCGCCGACGCCTTCGACGCCATGAGCTGCGACCGCCCGTACCGGCACGCGCTGCGCCGCGACGTCGTGGTCGCCGAGTTCCGCCGCTACGCGGGGATCCAGTTCGACCCGAGCCTGGTGAAGGTCTTCCTGGCGATCCTCGAGGAACGCGCGAGCGACGTGGACGTCACCCTGCTCGCGGAGAGCGCGGCGGCGTCGGCGAACGCGGCGGCCTAGGGATCTTCGTTTCGGGGTGAGGGGGGTGCGGGGGTCCCGGCGTCCACGAAAGCGGACGTCGGGGCCCCCGTCATCGTTCTCCGCTCGGCTGCGCCTCGCTGCGCGCCTTCGGCGCGCTCCGCCGTGCCGGTTGGGCGCTAACCTGCTCGCCATGTTCGGCATCGGCATGACCGAGCTGATCGTGATCTTCGCGATTGCGCTGATCGTGCTCGGTCCCAAGCGACTCCCGGAGCTCGCCCGCTCGCTCGGCCGCGGCATCGCGGAGTTCCGGCGCGCGTCGAACGACCTGCGCCGCGAGTTCATGGACGCCACGGAAGAGGCTCGCGTCGCGCCGCAGCAGCTCGCCGACGCGGCGCAGCAGTCCCCGCCGCCGGCGGCACCCGAGCCGCTCGCTCCGGCCGAGGCGCCGCACGCCGATGCGAAGCGCGATGGATGAGACGCGGCTCCCGCTCACCGACCATCTCGCCGAGCTGCGCACCCGGCTGATCCGCGTCGCGCTCGCCTGGGTCGCCGGCAGCGCGCTCGCCTGGACCTACAAGGAGCAGATCTTCCGGCTGCTGCTCGCGCCCGCCGTGCACGCGCTCGGCGAGGGCGCGCGCCCGCTGCAGGCGATCGCGCCGACCGAGATCTTCTTCACCTATCTCGAGTCCGCGCTGCTGGCGGGCTTCGTGCTCGCGCTGCCCGTCATCTTCTGGCAGATCTGGGCCTTCGTGGCGCCGGGGCTCTATCCCTCGGAGAAGAACGCCATCGTGCCCTTCGTGCTCGTCTCGAGCCTGCTCTTCGCGGGCGGCGCGCTCTTCGGGTACACGCAGATCTTCCCGGTCATGTTCAACTTCTTCGTCGCCTTCGACAACGAGTTCGTCGAGTCGGCGTGGACCATGAGCGAGGTCTTCAGCCTCACCACGCACATGTTCCTCGCCTTCGGCATCGCCTTCGAGCTGCCGGTGGTGGTGTTCTTCCTATCGGCCGCGGGCATCGTCGAGGCGAAGACGCTCTGGCGCGGCACGCCCTACGCCATCCTCGTCATCTTCATCGTCGCCGCCATCCTGACGCCCACACCGGACTGGGTCAGCCAGGTGCTGCTCGGCGTGCCGATGGTGATCCTCTACCTGCTCGGCGTCGCCGTCGCGCACTTCTTCGGCAGCCCGCGCAAGGACGAGGCGAAGAGCCAGCTGCCCGCGCCTAGGTGATGCCGCCCTCGATCCACGCGCGCAGCAGCTGGTGCGCGATCGAGAAGGGCGGCGGCACCATCAGCGGGCCGGGCGCGCCCGCGAGCGCGGCGACGATCTCCTCGCGGCTGAACCAGCGCGCGTCCTCGAGCTCCGCGAGGTCCACGCGGATCGCCTCGCTCTCGGCGTCGGCGACGCAGCCGAGCATGAGCGAGCTCGGGAAGGGCCAGGGCTGCGAGCGCCAGTAGCGCACGGCGGAGACCTCCACGCCGGCCTCCTCCTTCACCTCGCGGCGCAGCGCCTCCTCGAGCGACTCGCCCGCCTCGACGAAGCCCGCGAGCGCGGAGTACATGCTCGCCGGCCAGCCGCGCTGGCGGCCGAGCAGGCAGCGCGTGCCGCGCACGACGATCGCGATGGCGACCGGATCGGTGCGCGGGAAGTGCTCGGCCTGGCACTCGCTGCAGACGCGGTGCGCGCCGCCGCACACCGCGCGCGTCTTGCCGCCGCAGGCCGCGCAGAAGCCATGACGCGCGTGCCAGTCGACCAGCGCGCGCGCCTGTGCGGAGATCGCGGCCTCCGCCTGCGGCAGGAGCGGCACTACGCCGCGCAGATCCTCGAAGCGCGCGACGTCGCCGACGCCGAAGTTCTCCTCCGGCTGCGCCGCCGCCGAGACGTCCACCGCGAAGTGCGCAATGTCGCCGAGGCTGCCGAGCAGCACGGGCTCGGGCGACGGATCGAGATCGGCGAAGAAGTCGCGACGCGCCCAGGCGAGCGCGCGCGCGTCGCCGCGCTTGACGAGCGGCTGGAGCTTCCAGAGCGGCAGGAAGCGCGATGCGGTGTCGGCCAGGCGCGCCTCCAGCCAGGCGCGGTCGCGCCGGCGCGAGGCCTCGCGATCGAGCGGGCTGCCGACGAAGGTGAGCGACGCGTCGCTGGTCATGTGTGCCTCTGTGTCGCGCGGTCGGGCCCGACACCATCCGATTTGACCCGGGCTTCGCGGCCGTGGGATGCTACCTCGCACCCGGGAAGGGCACGGAGGCGCCATGCGCCGTACGTCGCCCCGCATCGCCGCACGCATCGGCGGGATCTGCGCAGCGCTGCTCTGCGCCGCCTCGTCGCACGCGAGCACGATGGAGGTGCGCTACCGGCTCGACGGAGAGTACGGCTACTCCATTCCCGTCATCGGCTTCGGCCAGCTCGCGCCCGCGCAGGGCGTCCTGCGGCTCGCCTATCCCACCTCGGCGACGGGACCCCTGAGCTCGATGGGAGCCGCCTTCGCCCCGCTTCCCGGTCCGGTCGCGCTGCTCTCCGGCCGTTTCGACGTGCAACACACCGAGTGGTTCTCTGCCCCGCCAGACCAGATGGCGGTCGGAGGGATCCGCCGAATGATCCACTTCGAGCTGGCGCCCGCGCTCGGGACCCTGCGACCCACCGGCACCCTGCTCCTGTCGAACCTCATGGGACACGGAAGCGGAATGCAGACCTGCGCCTCGTACGGGCACCATTGCGAGCCGGAGACGAATTTCGTTCCGCAGCCGGTTCTCTTCGACTTCACCTTCGACTGGAACGCCGCGAGCCATCTGGTCGGCACGTCGCTGCGCGCGGCGGCATTCGTCCCCAAGATCATCCAGCTCGATCTGCTCTACGGACTCCGGCTCGTGACGGCCCGCGAGATCGACCGCCACCTCGTGCCCGAGCCGGGCTCGCTGCCGCTCGCGGCCGGCGGATTCGTGGGCCTCGCGCTCCTCGCCGCTCGCCGCCGCCGCGCGCACCGCTGACCCGCATCCGTTCCGCCCTCCGGTAGGCTGCGCGCTCGATGTCGACCCGCCGCCTCGCGTGGCTCGCGCTCGCGCTCTGCGCCTGCTCCCCGTCCGCGGACCGCGCACGCGAGCAGGCGCAGCAGGCGCTCGCACGCGGCGAGCGCGACGCGGCGATCCGCGCGATCGAGGCGCTGCACGCGGCCGCGCCGACGACGCCCGACGCGTACCTCGAGCAGGCGGTGCTCTGGATCCGTGCGGGCGAGGCGCCGCGCGCCGTCTGGCTGCTCGAGGAGGGCGCCGCGCGCTTCCCCGAGCGCAGCGACGTGCGCCTCTTCCTCGCGAGCACGGCGCTGCTCGTCGGCGATCCGGCGCGCGCCGAAGCCGTCGCCGGCGCGATTCCCGAGGAAGCCGACGAGTACCCCGAAGCGCTGCTCCTGCGCGCGCAGGCGCGCATCGCGCTCGGCGATCTCGACGGCGGGCTCGCGGCCTTCCGCGAGGCGGAGGCGGAGCGACCGGGCCGCGCGACGTCGTGGATCCCGCGCATCGCCGCGCTGCTCCAGGAGGCACGCTTCGCGGAGGCGCGCGCCGCGCTCGACGAGGCGCAGGCGGCCGTCGAGGAGGCTTCGGAACGAGATCTGCTGCGGCGCGCCGAGCTGGCGCTCTACCAGTACCAGGCAGCGGAGGCGCTGCGTCGCGCGGGCGATCCCGCGCACGCCGGCGATGCCGCCGTCCAGGCGCGCGCGCGCCAGGAGGTCGAGGCGGCGCTCATCGGCGTGCGCGCGCTCGCGGAGCGCACGCCGGACGACACGGCGGCGTGGCAGCTCCTCGCGTCGCTCGCGATCGCAGGGGGACGACCCGAGCTGGCGGAGCCGGCGCTCGGCGCGGCGCTCGACGCAGACCCGGAGCGGCTCGCGCTCTATTCGCTGCTCGCGAGCCTCGCGATCGCGCGCGGCGACGAGGCGGAGGCGGAGCGCCAGCTGCGCGCGCTGGCGCAGCGCGCCGACACGCCCGCCGCGAGCGCGTCGCTGGCGGATTACCTGTCGTCGCGCGAGCGCAACGACGAGGCGATGGCGCTGCTCGACGCCGCCATCGCGCGGCACGGCGACGACGAGGTGCTGCTGTTCGCGCGCGCGGAGCTGCTGCTGAAGACGGGACGACTCGACGACGCGGAGCCGGCGATCGCGCGAGCCGAGGCGCGCGCCAGCAGCGCGCCGACCGCGGAGCTGCTGCGCGCGCGGCTCGCGCTGGCGCGCGGTGACGCCGCCCTGGCGCGCGTGCAGCTCGAACGGCTGGCGCCGCGCCTCGACACCGCCGCGACGCAGTACTGGCTCGGGCGCGCGCTCGAGCAGAGCGGCGATCTCGCCGGCGCGGCGCACCGCTATCGCATCTCGGCGGCGCGCGACCCCTCCGCGCCGGGTCCGTGGCTCGAGCTGCTGCGGCTCGCACAGGAGCGCGGCGATGCGCGCGAGGCGGGGCAGGCCGCGGCGGGCGCGCTCACCCGCGCGCCGCAGCTGATCGCAGGCTGGCAGGGTCTCGTCGACGCGCTGATCGAGCAGGGCGTGCAGGGCGCGGCGCTCGACACCGCGCAGCGTGCGCAGGCGCTCCAGCCGGATCGCTGGGAGACGGCCGTGCTGCTCGCGCGCGCGCAGCGCGCGAGCGGCCGGAAGGAGGACGCGCTGGCGCAGCTCGATGCGGCCGCCACGCGCTTCGGCGAGCGTCCGGAGATCGCCGCGGAGCGCGTGCTCGTGCTCGGCCTGGCGGGTCGCCTCGACGAGGCGCGCGCGGAGGCGCAGCGCGCGATCGCCGCGCACGGCGACGGCGCGCTGTACCACCACGCCCTCGCGGGCGTGCTCTTCCAGGCCGGCCAGGCCGATCTCGGCGCCGCGGAGGTCGAGCGCGCGCTCGCGCTGGCGCCGGACGATCTGCGCCCGCTCGCGCTGCGCTGTCAGTTCCGGGCCGCGACCGCTCGCTTCGACCTTGCGGCGCGCGACTGCGCGCGCTTCCTCGAAACGCACCCCGACCACGCGACGCTCTGGTTCGTGCTCGGCGTCGCGCAGGCGGGCGCAGGCCACCGCGCCGACGCCGAGGCGAGCTACCGGCGCGCGGCAGCGCTCGACCCGCGCGCGGTCGCGCCGCGCAACAACCTGGCGCTGCTGCTCTCCTCGCGCGGCGATCTCGACGGCGCGCTCGCGGCTGCACAGGAGGCCTTCGCGCAGGCCGAGGAGAGCCCGGAGGTTCTCGATACGCTCGGCTGGCTCTATCTCCAGAAGGGGCTCGTCGCGCGCGCGGTCTCGCTCCTCGAGGACGCGCACCGGCGCGCGCCCGCGCTCGACGCCGCAGCCCTCCATCTGGCGCTCGCCTACCGCAAGGCGGGACGCGAGGACGCGGCGCGTCCGCTGCTCGAAGCGCTCGGGAAGCGCGGCGCGGCATCTCCGGAACTGCGGGCACAGCTCGATGCGGCGCTGCGTCGTTAGTCTGCTCGTCGCGGCTGCTCTCGCGGCGTGCGCGCCGCCGGCGCCGCGCGGCGAGATCCGCGCGCGCCTCGCGGCCGCCGGCCGCCCGAACCTGCTGCTGATCGTCGTCGACACCTTGCGCGCCGACCGCACCACGCCCTACGGCTTCGCGCAGGACACCACGCCCGAGCTGGCGCGCTGGGCCGCGCACGGCGTCGTCTTCGAGCACGCGCAGGCGCAGTCGTCCTGGACCAAGATCTCGATGGCCTCGCTCCTCACCTCGCTCTGGCCGCGCAGCCACGCGATCCACGACGTGCGCGACGGGCTCGGCGAGGGCGCGCTGACCCTCGCCGAAGCGCTGCGCGACGCCGGCTACCGATGTTATGCGGTGCAGACGAACGGCTGGCTCGACCAGTCCTTCGGCTTCCACCAGGGCTTCGAGCGCTACGTGTTCCCGTCGGGCGCCGGCGCGCGCCTGCCGCGGCCCGGCATCTGGCCGCACGTCGATCGCGTGGTGGAGGAGGCGTCGCGCCTGCTGGCCGCGCACGACCGCAGCGCGCCCTTCTTCCTGTACCTGCACTTCATGGACGTGCACGAGTACGCGGCGCCGCCGGAGTTCAAGACCTTCGGCAGCGACGCGGGCGGCGCCTATCTCGCCGCCATCCGCTGGGTGGACGACGGCATCCGCCGCGTGCGCGAGGCGCTCGAGCAGGCGGGGCTCGCGCAGAGCACCCTGATCGTCTTCGCCAGCGACCACGGCGAGAGCCTCGGCGAGCACGGCATCGAGGGACACGCGCGCGACCTGCGCGCGCCGGTGCTGCGCGTGCCGCTGGTGCTGCGCCTTCCCTTCGAGAGCGAGCCGGTGCGGATCGCGGCCCAGGTGCGCAACCTCGACATCGCCCCGACCTTGCTCGAGGCCGCGGGCGTGCCGCCGGCGCCCGGCTTCGAGGGCGAATCGCTGTGGCCGCTCGTCGCCGAGGACGGCGCCCCCGACCGCCCGAGCTTCGCCGCGCTCGGCGTGCCGCTGTACCCCGACGCGGCGATCGAGGCGTCCGTCGCCGACGGCGGCTGGAGCTTCGCCCTGCGCATCGCGCCGGATGCGCGCGCAGGCGAAGCGCGCCTCTTCGACCGCACGGTCGACCCGGGTGAGAACGTCGACCTCGCGCGCCGCGAGCCCGAGGCGGCCGCGCGCCTGCGCGCCGAGCTCGAGGCGCACCTCGCGGCGCCGCCGGTCGCCGGCGCGCGCGCGCAGGACGTGCGCATCGATCCATCGATCGCCGAGAGGCTGCGCGCGATGGGCTATCTGCGCTGAGGCGCGCGCCTCACTCGGGCTTCGGCGCGGGCGTGTTCGTGCCCTTCGGCTTGCGCGTCACCGCCTGCATCCGCGAGAACATCTCGCGCGCGATGCGGGTCATCTGATCCTTCGCGCCGGGCGCCGTCGCGGGGACGCCGAACTCGATCGAGCGCATCCAGCCCTGTCCGCGGTTCGTCTGGGTGATGCGCACGATCCCGGCAGAGATCTTCGCGTGTCGGGTCGTGAATGCGACCGCGGCGCCGTGGTCCGTCTCCGCGTCCTTGGCCCAGTATTCCTCCGTCCCCATCGCGAGGGAGACGCACATGCAGTCGACCGGCCCCTGCGCGAGCTCGTAGCCCTCGAGCGCTCCGAAGCGGGTCGACAGGAACTGGAACGCTACGGAGATGGCGCGGCGGTCGTCGATGTTCTCGCCCTCGTCGTTCCCGGTCGGGTGGTGCATCTGGTCGAGGATCGTCGAGAAATCCCCGCTCTCGAGGCTCCTCATCACGAAGGTGCCGCGCGCGATCAGCTGCGGACTCGGCGCAGGAGGCGCCTTCGGCTCCTCGGCGGCAGCCGCGACGGCGAGGAGCCACACGGCGATCGTGCACGCGACCGACGCGCGCCGCGACATGCAGGTCAGAGCAGCGCCAGGGTAGCCGCGCGCACGCGCGCCGCGCGGGCGGACTCGGACTCGTGCTCGATGCGCTCGTCGGGCTCGATGCGGAAGATCACCTGGCCCTTCTGCACCACGGAGCCGTCGCGCCCGTCCATCTGGCTCTCGACGACGGTGCCCGAGAACGGCGCGTGGATCTTGTTGAACATCTTCATCACCTCGATGATGAAGAGCGGCTGGCCGGCCTCGAAGTGATCGCCGACTTCCACGAGCAGCGGCAGGTGCGGCGCCTCGCGCGCGTAGAACGTGCCGCCCATCGGCGTCACGATCTCGTCGGCCGAAGCGACCGGCGGGGGCGCCAGCGCGCGCACGCGCTCCGCGATGCTCTCCTTCTCCGTGAAGATCTCCGGGAAGAAGGGCGCGAGATCCTCGCCGACGCCGACGTCGAGGAAGCCCGAGCGGCGCCCGATGCGCGGCACCAGCAGCAGCAGCTCGAGGCCGAGCTGGAAGCCGCGATGCGACGCGACGGCCGCGCGCCAGAGCGATTCGTCGCCGCCGCAGAGCGCCTGCGAGGGCCGGCCCGCGAAGAGCGTCTCGAGCTCATCGTGGTCCTCGGCGCCGGTGCGGCGCTTCACCTCGGCGTAGAACGCCTGCGCGCGCGCGAGCACCTCCTGATCGTGGTCCCAGATCTTCTCCGATGGCGGCGCGCCGGGGCGCTCCTCCATGTCGAGGAAGTGGTAGAGCCGCTCGAGGAAGTGGACCGGGTTCGCCTCGAAGCGCGGCGCGCTGGCCTCGAAGCGCCAGAGCGTGCCGTCGTAGCGGCCGAGGAAGCCGCCGAGGAGATGCGGGTGGTGGAGCAGCGCCGCGAGCGGGCGCAGCACCAGGGTCTCCTTGCTCGCGAGCACGTCGCGCGCGCTGTCCTCGCGCTGGCGACGCAACAGCTCCGCGAAGGCGACCTCGAGATCGAGGTCGGCCGAGAGCTGCGCCAGCGAGCCGACCGCCGCGAGGTACGACTGCATGAAGCGCGTCGACGGCTCGGCCATCACGCCCTTGCCGAGGAACCACTGCACGAGTCCGTAGTGGACCTCGTGGTTCGTGTGGAGATCCTCGCCGCGCAGCTCCATGCGGCGCAGGATCTCGGCCAGGCGCTCGTAGTTCTCGCGGCGCGACGCGCCGTCGCAGAGGACGAGCGCGACGTTGGAATCGTAGGCGCCGGCGAGGTTGTAGTAGATGAACGAGCCGGTGTCGGGGTTCGGCGCGCCGATGCCCTGGTCGAAGCGCAGCTCGCCCGGGATGGCCGGCGTCCAGCTGCGGATGAGCCCGCCGGCGTGCGGCTGCAGCGCCTGATTGGTGGCGTTGATGCGCACCTCGACGCCCGAGAGCGCGCGCGGCACGCGGGTGGGCCGGGGCACGCGCGGGCCGTGCACGCAGAGCAGCAGCATCGCCTCGATCAGCCGCTCGACGACGAAGAACTCGCCGGGCGCGTCCGGGTTCTCGAAGCGCAGCGCGTAGACCAGCTCGGTCACGCCATGCTCGACCTGGATGCGCGTGTTCATCTCCATGAAGAAGTGGTCGAAGCCGGAGACGATGCACTCGAAGGTGGAGACGGAGTCGAGTCCGGTGGCGGCGCCGAAGCGCTCGGACTCGCCCTCCATGCGCTCGAGCGTGCCGCGATCGCCCTCGAGCACGTCGCGCGTGCGGCCGCCCGCCGCTGCCACCTCGGCCGCGAGCAGCTCCTGCGTCAGCGACACCTCGAAGAGCTTCTGCTCGTGCATCTGCACGGAGCAGTCGCGGCCGCCGAGCGAGATGCACCACTCGCCGTTGCCGACGAGCTGGATCTCGTTGTGGCGCGTGCTCTCGATGTTGAGCTCGACCAGGAAGTTCCGGTTCGAGCCGGGCGCCAGCACCTTCGACTCGGCCAGCACGTCCATCACCGCGGCAGCGACTTCCCTGGGCTTCGCGACGACGCGCTGGCCCTTGCCGCCGCCGCCGCCGATGTGCTTGAAGCGCACGCGGTGGCCCGGATACTCGGCCCAGATCTCGGCGCACACGTCCTCGGCGGCCGCCTGCAACGCGGGGATCTCGACCAGCTCGACCGTCTTCGCGTAGCCCGCCTGCAAGAGCGCCTCGGCGTTGGCCTCGAGCGGCAGCGACGCGTCGAACGAGAATGCGAGCCCGTGCTTCTTCGCCAGCGCCTCGAGGCCGGCGCGGTCCTTCTCGCGGGCGCACAGCGCGCGCGCGCTGATGTCGTCGACGCCGGGGATCACCGCGTTGCCGAGGCTGCGCGCGAGCTTCTTCGCCTCGTCCTTCGCCCCTGCGCGCCGCACGACGCGCGACGAGGGCCCGACGAAGGCGAGCCCGGCCTGCTCGAGCGCCTCGATGAACTCCGCGTCCTCGGCCATGAAGCCGTAGCCGGCGAAGACGTGCGTGTAGCCGTTCGACGTCGCGATCTCGACGATCTCGCGGATGCGCTGCTGCTTCTCCTCCTGGCCCGAGCCCATGTAATCGGGCACGCGGTGCACGTTGTGCGGGAAGCGCAGGTGGCGCAGCTCGGGCGCGAGACAGCGCGGGTAGACGACGGAGTCCTTCTCCGAGAGCAGCATGCCGTACTCGCGGATGCCGACCTCGTCGAAGACGTCGAAGGCCTCCTGGCGCACGGGGCCGCGGCACACGACCAGGCACTTCACGTCGGCCAGCGAGAACGAGCGCAGCCAGGGCGACTCGCTCTCGTGGAAGCGGCGCGGGACGAGACTCGCTTCCAGCACCGGCTACTCGAACTCCCGCTGCGGGCCGGCCATCGGACCGGGCTGGTAGGTGCGCATCAGGAAGTCGACGTTCTCGGCGAGCACACGCCGGCTCGTGCCGGGCATCACGATGCGCGACACCGAGCCGAGCGAGAGCGCCTCCTTCGGGTTCATCAGCTCGCTCTCGTAGCGGGAGCTGAGCTGCGCCAGCCGTTCGTCGCGCTTGCGCGCCGCGACCTGATCCGGGACGCCCTCGCGGATCGCGCGCTGGAACTCGCTGTGCGCCTCGCGCATCTCGTTCTTGTACATGAACTCGACGCCGCCGCCGGGGCCCATGACGGCGATGCGCGCCTGCGGCATCGCGAAGACCATGTCGGCGCCGACGTAGTGCGAGTTGTAGGCCGCGTACGCGCCGCCGAAGGCGTTGCGGATGATGAGCGTGATGCGCGGCACGCGCAGGTCGATGATCGAGTCGAGCAGGCGGCGGCCCTCCAGGATGATGCCGCGCGACTCCTGATCGGTGCCGGGCAGGAAGCCCGTCACGTCCTCCAGGAAGATCATGGGGATGTTGTAGAGGTTGCAGAAGCGGATGAAGCGCGTGGCCTTGCGCGCGGCATCGACGTCGATCTGCCCGGACGCGACGGCGGAGTTGTTGGCCACGAAGCCGACCACCCAGCCGCCGATGCGCCCGAACGCCGTCACCATGTTGCGCGCGCGCGCCGGCTGGAGCTCGAAGTACTCGCCGTGGTCGCAGATCTGCTGGATGAAGAGCGTGATCTCGAGCGGCGTGCTCATGCCGGCCGCCTGCGAGAAGGTGCGCCGGAAGAGGATGTCCTCCTCGACCGTGAAGCGGCCGATCGGGTCGGACGTCTTCACGAAGGGCGAGAGCTCGCGGTTGTTGTTCGGCAGGTAGCTGAGCAGGCGGATCGCGGTGCGCAGCGACGCCAGCTCGTCGGACGTGGTGATGTCGCAGACGCCGTTCATGCCGTGCACGCCCGGGCCGCCGAGCTCGTCGGCCGTGACGTCCTCGCCGAGCGCGCTCTTCACGACACCGGGGCCCGTCAGGCCGATGAAGGTGTCGTTGCACTGGATCATGAACGAGCCCTGGCGCGGCAGGTAGGCGCCGCCGCCAGCGTTGTACCCGAACATCAGGCTGATGCTCGGCACCACGCCGCTGATCTTGCGCAGCGCGCAGAAGGCCTCGCTGTAGCCGTCGAGGCCGCCGACGCCGGCCGGCACGAACGCGCCCGCGGAATCGTTCATGCCGATCAGCGGGATGCCGCGCTCGGCGGCCATGTAGATGAGGCGCGCGAGCTTGTCGCCGTTGGTCGCGTCCATCGAGCCGGCGCGCAGGGTGAAGTCGTGCCCGTAGACGGCGACGTCGCGGCCCTGGATCGAGAGGATGCCCGTGACGATCGAGGCGCCGTCGAGGCCCTTGCCCCAGTTCTGCCAGAGCAGGTTCGGCTCGCGCTGGGTCAGCACCTGGATGCGCTCGAAGACCGTCATGCGGCCCTTGGCGTGCTGGACCCGCACGCGCTCGGGGCCGCCGCCCTGTGACGGCCTCTCGAGCAGCTCGCGGCCGAGGTCGAGGGCCGCGTCATAGGCGCCGTGACGCGCGCGCGTCGTGGAGGTCGCTCCGGCCTGGCGCTTGAAAGGGTCGTCGAGCGAGTAGGGCGGCGACGCGTCCATGGATCCTTCCGAGGCCCGAGGCGGCATGTGGGTAGCATAGTTCGGCGGGCCGGGGCTTCGGGGCCCCGGGCGCGTCACTCTGCTCCTCCATTCATGTGCGCGTCGATGAATCCGGTGTCGTAGCGGCCGGCGAGGAAGACGGGGTGGCGCACCACCCGGCGGTGGAAGGGCAAGGTGCTCTTCACGCCTTCGAGCGCGAACTCGTCGAGCGCCGCGCGCAGGCGCTCGATCGCCTCGGGCCGGTCGCGTCCCCAGGCCGAGAGCTTGGCGAGCAGCGGGTCGTAGTGCGTGCTGACCTCGTCGCCCGCTTCGACCCCCGCGTCGATGCGCACGCCGAATCCTCCCGGCGGACGCCAGCGCGTGATGCGCCCGGGCGAGGGCAGGAACTTCTTCTGCGGATCCTCGGCGTAGACGCGGACCTCGATGGCGTGCCCGCGCATCTCGACGTCGCGCTGCGAGAAGGAGAGCGCCTCGCCGGCCGCGATGCGCAGCTGCTCCTTCACCAGGTCGATGCCCGTGATCATCTCGGTGATCGGGTGCTCGACCTGGATGCGCGTGTTCATCTCGAGGAAGTAGAAGCGCTCGTTCGCGTCGAGCAGGAACTCCACCGTGCCGGCGCCCTCGTAGCCGACGGCGCGGGCGGCGGCGACCGCCGCCTCGCCGAGACGCGCGCGCAGCGCCGCGTCGATGCGCGCGGGCGCCTCCTCGACGAGCTTCTGGTGTCGACGCTGGATCGAGCACTCGCGCTCGAAGCAGTGCACGACGGCGCCGAGCGGATCGGCGAGCACCTGCACCTCGACGTGTCGCGGCCCGTCGACGAGCTTCTCGAGATACAGCGTGCCGTCGCCGAAGGCGCGCTCGGCCTCGCCGCGCCCGCGCTCGAGGGCGTCGGGAAGCTTCGCCTCCTCGCGCACGACGCGCATGCCGCGTCCGCCGCCGCCGGCGCTCGCCTTCACGAGCACCGGGAAGCCGAGCGCGCGCGCTGCATCGAGCGCGTCGGCGGCGGTGACGCTGCCCTCGCTGCCCGGCACGACGGGCACGCCCGCGGCCTTCATGACGCGCCGCGAAGCGAGCTTCGATCCCATCGCGCGGATCACGTCGCCCGACGGACCCACGAAGCGGATGCCGCGCTTGGCGCACAGATCCGAGAAGGCGCCGTTCTCGGCGAGGAAGCCGTAGCCCGGGTGGATGGCGTCGGCGCCGATGGCCTCGGCGATCGCGACGATGCGCTCGAGCGCCAGGTAGGACTGGCGCGCCGGCGCCGGCCCGCACTCGTGCACCTCGTCGGCGAGCCGCGCGTGCAGCGCGCCGCGATCGGCCTCGGAGACGATCGCGGCCGTCGGGATGCCGAGCTCGCGGCCCGCGCGCAGCACGCGCGCGGCGATCTCGCCGCGATTCGCGACCAGCAGCTTGCGGAACATCCGCCGTCAGGCTTCCGCGAGGTGCCCGATCGTCTCCTCGAGGCGCTGGCGATACGCGACGAGATCGACCTTGCGCCGCGCGACACCGCTCTCCATCGCGGCCTGCGCGACGGCGAGCGGCACGTAGATCAGCATGCGCGGGTCGAAGGGCTTCGGGATGATGTAGCTCGGCCCGAAGTCGAAGACGTCGTCGGGGTAGGCGTCGCGCACGACCTTCGGCACCGCTTCGCCGCGCAGCGCGAGCTCCGCGAGCGCGTTGACGGCGGCGTGCTTCATCGGCTCGTTGATCTGGCGCGCGCGCACGTCGAGAGCGCCGCGGAAGATGAAGGGAAAGCCCAGCACGTTGTTGACCTGGTTCGGGTAGTCGGAGCGGCCCGTCGCGATGATCGCGTCGGGGCGCACGCGCCGGACGGCCTCCGGCGCGATCTCCGGATCCGGGTTCGCCATCGCGAAGATGATCGGCTGGTCCGCCATATTCGTGACCATCTCGGGCGTGACCACGCCGGCCTGCGAGAGCCCGACGAAGACGTCGGCGCCGCGCAGCGCGTCGGTGAGCGTGCGCGCGTCGGTCTCGCGCGCGAGCTCCGCCTTGTAGCGGTTCATGCCGTCGGTGCGGCCGACGTGGATGACGCCGCGGCTGTCGCAGAGCGTGATGTTCTCGACCGGCACGCCGAGATCGCGGTAGAGCTTCGCGCAGGCGATGCCGGAAGCCCCCGCGCCGTTGAACACGACCTTGATCTCGTCGAGCGAGCGGCCGGTGAGCTGGGTGGCGTTCAGCAGCGCGGCGCCCGAGATGATGGCCGTGCCGTGCTGATCGTCGTGGAAGACGGGGATGTCGAGGCTCTCCTTGAGGCGCGCCTCGATCTCGAAGCACTCGGGCGCGCGGATGTCCTCGAGGTTGATTCCGCCGAAGGTCGGCGCGATCAGCTCGACGCAGCGCACGATCTCGTCGACGTCCTCGCTCGCGATCTCGATGTCGAAGACGTCGATGTCGGCGAAGCGCTTGAAGAGGACCGCCTTGCCCTCCATCACCGGCTTGGCGGCGACGGGGCCGAGGTTGCCGAGGCCGAGCACCGCGGTGCCGTTGGAGACGACCGCGACGAGGTTGCCGCGGGCGGTGTACTTGAAGACGTCGTCCGGGTCGCGCGCAATCTCGCGGCAGGGCTCGGCAACCCCAGGGGAGTACGCGAGAGAGAGGTCTTCCTGGGTACGGGTGGGCTTCGTCGAGCTGATCTTGAGCTTTCCGGGACGGCCTTTCGCGTGGTAGGCCAGCGCCTGCTCTCGAGTGATCAAAGTCTTCTCCGAAGGGGACGCTCCGTCGTGCGGATTTCGTAGAGGACGGGGGGCGGGGACCGCATGCCTGGCCCGAGCGGGCCGGGGCGAAGAGAGGCCGCAGCATACCAGATTCAACTGGCGTTCCAGCGCACGCGTCGCAGCGGCCGCGCGACCCGCGACGCCGCGGGGAAACGCCCCGAAGCGTCGCGGGTCCTGCTGGACCTGTCTCAGAGATGGTGGCCGAGCTCGCGCGACAGCCGCTCTGCGGCCCCCGACACCTGGGGGAGGATCCGCTCGAGCAGCTCGTGCTCATCGGCCCGCGACGACGGTACCGAGACCGAGATCGCGGCCACGACCCGACCCGTCACGTCGTGCACGGGCGCCGCGGCGCAGGAGAGCCCTTCCTCGCATTCCTCGAGGTCGAGCGCGAACCCCTGGCCCGCGACCGTGCGGACGTGCTCGAAGAACTTCACCGGGTCATGGATGCTGCGACGCGTGCGCGGCTCGAGCCCGCGCGAGTTCACGACCTGCTTGTCGAACGCCTCGCGCTCCGAGTCCGGCGCACAGCCGAGCAGCACCTTGCCGAGGGCCGTGCAATGGAGCGGCAGGCGCCGCCCCACGCGGATCGAGCTCGCCACCATGCGATCCGGCGCCGCGCCCGCGACGTGCACCACCTCGAAGCCATCGAGCATGGCCATGTGCGCGGATTCGGTCGTCGTCGATGCGAGCTCTTCGAGGTACGCAGGTCCCCGGCTCAGCAGCGGTCGCGTGCGTGCGAACGCCTGCCCGAGCTGTAACGCGGCGATGCCGAGTCGGTAACGACCCGTCGCAGCGTTCTGCTCGATGTAGCCGGCCTCTTCCAGGGTGGCGAGCAGTCGGAACACATTGTTCTTGTGCAGGCGCAGTCGCCTGCCGAGCTCGGCAACCCCGATCTCCATCTCGCCGCGGAACTCCTCGAGCAACCGCAGCGCATTCGTCACTGTCAGAATCGCGTAATCGCCCTTCGCCTTTCTCATCGGCCTGAGTCCCCAACCCCTCAGCCCGTACTCTCCTCCCGTCGCGCATGCACCCGCGGGCCGGGGGGAAGCCCGGGTCGCATCGCTCGACGGAGATCACCGCGTTCGCATCCAGCTCCTTCGCGCTTCGAAGCAGTTCCCCGACGGGGTCGGGTCGACATCGGTGTGAGAGTCGACTCTGTGGACCGAGACCGCAGGGAGGTTCCCTCGAGGTAACCGTGCGATCTCATCACGCTTCGACCGATCATTTCCCCGACGTCCGTGGCTGCTTCGGCTCGCTGCGTTCACCGTTCGGCGTGGCCTACTCGGCGACGCCCTGCGTTCTGCATTCCTGCTGGGATGAGAGCGGCAACCAGACCGCGCGTAAGTAAACCCTCGCCATGGGAGTGTCAAGCATTCTTGCGACGGAATTCTCGCCCGACGCGATCTCGTGTCGTCGCGAAATTCTCCACGCCACCGACGTGGAATCGGAAAATCGCCCGAGCGCGCACTCGGATTTTTTTTTAGCGCGCGCTCTCGCTCTGCTCGGGACTCGCGCGCTTCTCGCCCTCGGCGGCGAGCAGCTCGAGAATCAGGAGCGCGACGCCGACGACGATGAAGCTGTCGGCGAAGTTGAAGTCGGGCCAGGAGTAGCCGCCCCAGAGCTTGATGTGGAGGAAGTCGACGACTTCACCGAGCCACAAGCGATCGATGAGATTGCCGACGGCGCCCCCGAGGATGAGACCGAGCGCGAATGCATGCAGACGGTCCCCGGGGGCCAGCTGTCGGAAGAACGAGACGATGATTCCGATCGCCAACACCGACACGACGACGAAGAACCAGATGCGAATGTTCGGATCTCCGTCGGAGAAGAGACCGAACGCAGCGCCGGGATTGCGCACGTGGGTGAGGTAAAAGAAACCCGGGATGATCTCGTGACGATCTGTGTAGGTCAGATAGTGCGAGATGAATCGCTTGCTGATGAAGTCAGCGGCGAGACTCGCGACGAAGGCGAGTGATCCTACGCGCAGCTTCGGCGTCATCGGGCGGCCGAACCTATCACACGCACCCTCCGGGGTCTAACGAAGCTCGTCGGCATCGAGTCGTCCGTCGCCCCAGACATCGGGTGCACTCTGCGCGGCCCGCTCGAGCAGCGCACTTCCCTCGACGGTCTCACCGGTCTGCGTGAGGGCGATGCCTCGCAGTCCCTCCAGATGCACGTCGGCCCCAGGGGAGGGACTCGCTTCCGCAGCGAGGAGATCTTCTGCGCGGTCGACGTACTGGAGCGCGAGCTCCGGCTCGTCCTGTGATGCGCTCTGTCGCGCGAGTGCGAGATACGCATACGGATTCCCCGAATCGACCTGGAGCGCGCGCTGATACAAGCCGCGCGCGCGCTCCGGTTCGTCCTGCGCATCGGCATGCAGACCCTCGAGCACGAGTTGCTGCGACGCGCGCCGCACCTGATCGCCGTCGTTCGCGAGATCGCCGAGGTGCAGCGCCGGCTCGGGCGCGGCGGTCGGCACGAGCGCGCACGCCGTCGCGAAGAGCACGAGCAGCGGCGCGAGCACGAGCAGAAGCCGAGCGCGAATCACAGTCGCCCCCGCAGCCAGTGGAGCAATCCGCCACGGTCGTCGGACTCGGGCCCGCCGTCGGGGCAGACTGCCGTCGGCAAGGTGCCGGCGAGGAAGAACTCCTCGCGGCTCTCGGGACATCCGTTCAGCGCGAGCGCGCCCGTCGCGGGCTCGACGGCGGCCGCTTCGATCACGGGCGGCTTCGGGAAGGCGCCGCGCACGACGCCGCCCGTCACGCCCTCGATGAAGCTCCGCCAGATCGGCAACGCGCCGACACTGCTCGGAATGCCGAGCCCGCGCGGCGTGTCGAACCCGACCCACACGACGGCGACGAGATCCGGCGTGTAGCCGACGAACCAGAGATCGCGCTCCTCGTCGGTGGTGCCGGTCTTCGCGGCGACCGGCCCGCGCAGTCCGCCGGCGCGCAGGGTGCGCGCGGTGCCGCGATCGGCGACGCCTTCGAGCAGGCTCGTCGCCAGGAAGGCGGTGCCGGCGTCGAGCACGCGCTCGAAGCGCAGCCGCCGCTTCTCCATCACGTTGCCCCCGCCGTCGACGACGTCCTCGACGGTCTGCGTCGTCGGGCGGACGCCGCCGCTCGCGAGCGTCGCGTAGGCGCGCGCCATCTCGACGGGCGTCAGCTCGGCGGTGCCGAGCGCGAGGCTCGGCACCTTCGGCAGGGAGCTCTCGACGCCGAGCCGGCGCGCGACGTCCGCCACGCGGCCGATGCCGACCCGCTCGGCGAGCCGCGCCGTCGCCACGTTGTACGACTGCTCGAGCGCGTCGCGCACGCCGACCTCGCCGTGGAACTGGCGATCGTGGTTGGCGGGGCGCCACGGCCCCGACGGTGTCTTCACCTCGTAGGGCGTGTCGTCGAGCCGGCTCGCCAGGGTGATCGTCGGCGGACCGCGCCAGGGCTCGAGCGCCGCGATGTACACGAACGGCTTGAACACGCTGCCGACCTGCCGACGCGCCTGCGTGCAGCGATCGAACTGCGAGCGCCGGTAGTCGCGTCCTCCGACGAGCGCGAGCAGCTCGCCCGTCTGCGGGCGGATCGCCACGATGCAGCCCTGGAGCGCCTCTTCGCCCTTGCGCGCGAGCGACGGCCGCCGCTTCTCGATCGACTCGAGCCCCTTGCGCAGCGACTCTGCCGCGATGCGTTGGAGCCGCGGATCGAGGGTCGAGTAGATGCGCAGGCCTTCCTGCGTCAGCACCTCCGTCGGGTACGCCTCGGCGAGCTGCCGCCGCAGCAGGTCGAGGAAGTAGCGGGCGTCGTTCGCATCCGGCGTCACCGCCGCGAGATGCAGCGCCTCCTCGCGCGCGCGCGCGTGCGTCTCCGGATCGATGCGCTTCTGCTCGAGCATCAGGTCGAGCACGAGATTGCGGCGCTGCGTGGCGCGCTTCGGATCGCGGTAGGGGGAGATCCCGTTCGGGCTCTGGATGATGGCGGCGAGCAGCGCCGACTCGGCGACACCGAGCTCTGCCGCCGGCTTGCCGAAGTAGAGATGCGCGCCCTCTCCGACGCCGTGGATGGCGGTCGCGCCGCGCTGCCCGAGGTAGATCTCGTTGAGATACGACTCGAGGATCTCGTCCTTGTCGTACCGGGCCTCGACGATCAGGGCCATCGCGGCCTCCTGCAGCTTGCGCCGCAGGGTCCGCTCCGGGGTCAGGAAGAAGTTCTTGACGAGCTGCTGCGTGAGGGTGCTTCCCCCCTGCCGGATCTCGCCCGCGCGCAGGTTCGCGAGCATCGCGCCCGCGATGCGGCGGAAGTCGATGCCGCTGTGCGTCTCGAAGCGCTGATCCTCGACGGCGAGCACGGCGTCCACGAGATGCGGCGGCAGCTCGACGAGCCGCACCAGCTCGCGCTGCTCGTGGGCGGGTCCGTAGTACGCGCCGAGCGGCTCCGGCTCGAGCAGCACCGCGCCGAGCTCGTCGCCGCTCGGCACGGCGCGGATGTCGGAGATGAGATCGCCGTCGAGCCGCAGGACGACGTCGCGCGACGGCTCCGGCCGGCTCGGATGCGCGAAGGCGCGCAGGTGGACGCGCACGCGCTGGGCGCCCCACACGTACTGCCCCGGCGGCAGCGCGCTCGCCGTGTCCGCCTCGCGGTAGCCGAGTCGCGCGAGCGCGCCGCGCAGGTCGATGCGGCGCCAGTCGAGACCCGGATACAAGATGGTGGGCGCGCCGTAGACGCGGGACGGCACCCGGAAGCGCACGCCCTCGAAGCGCGAGCGCACGGTGTGATCGAGCCCGGCCACCAGCCCCGCGGCCGCGAAGCCGCAGGTGAAGGCCACGGCGATCACCGCGACGGCGGCGAGCCGCAGCCAGCCGGGCATGCGCCGGCGTCGCGCCACAGGTCCCCCCTGACGAGCCTGGACCTTAGGAGACGCCCGTCGGCGCGGCGAACCATCCGCGCGCGTCGTGGCTCGTTGCCAAAGCGCGGCCGCTCTTCCAGATTCCGGCGGTGCCGCAACGCCCCCGCACTTCGCCGACCTGGGGGGGTCGCTTCCGCGAGGACGTCGACCCCGCCGCCGCCCGATTCTCCTCGTCGATCGAGTTCGACCGCGCGCTGGCTGCCTATGACCTGCGCCTCTCCGCCGCGCACGCCCGCATGCTGCAGGCGCAGGACCTGATCTCCGCGGCCGACCTTCAGGCGCTGCTCTCCGGACTCGAGAAGATCGCGGAGGAGATCGAATCCGGGACCTTCCCGTTCGACCCGGCGCTGGAAGACATCCACATGAACGTGGAGGCGCGCCTGCGCACCCTGATCGGGTCCGCGGCGGGACGCCTGCACACCGGCCGCAGCCGCAACGACCAGATCGCGACCGATCTGCTCCTCTACCTGCGCGACGCGTCGCGCGCCGCCGAGCGCGCCCTGCACGAGCTGCGCGGCGTCCTCGTCGTGCGCGGGCGCGAGCACCTCGAGACCCTGCTGCCGGGCTACACCCACATGCAGCGCGCACAGCCGGTCCGGCTCGCGCACCACTGGCTCGCCTTCGTCGCGATGTTCGGACGCGACGCCGAGCGCTTCCGCGATCTGCGCAAGCGCCTGCGCGGGTCGCCGCTCGGATCGGGCGCGCTCGCCGGCACCACCTTGCCGCTCGACCGCGCGACGACGGCGCGCGCGCTCGGCTTCGAGGCGCCGTCCGACAACAGCATGGACGCGGTCGGCTCGCGCGACGCCGGCCTCGAGTTCCTGGCCGCCTGCGCGATCGCGCAGGTGCAGCTCTCGCGCCTGGCCGAGGAGCTCGTGCTCTGGTCCACCGCCGAGTACGGCTTCGTCGAGCTGGCCGACGCCTACTCGACCGGCTCGAGCCTGATGCCGCAGAAGAAGAACCCGGACATCCCGGAGCTCGTGCGCGGCAAGGCCGGCCGCGCGGTCGGCAACCTGGTCGCGCTGCTCACCGTCGTGAAGGGCCTGCCGCTCACCTACAACCGCGATCTCCAGGAGGACAAGGAGCCGATCTTCGACTCCGCGGCCACCCTGCGCGACTCGCTCGAGGTGACGACGGGCGCCGTCGCGACCTTGCGCGTGCGGACCGCGCGCATGCGCGAGGCCGCCAGCGATCCGATGCTCCTCGCCACCGATCTCGCCGAGGCGCTCGTGCGTCAGGACGTCCCCTTCCGCGAGGCGCACGAGGCGGTCGGCCGCATCGTCGGACACTGCATCGAGAAGGATCTCGATCTGCGCGGTCTCTCGCGCGAGGACCTGCGCGCCTTCCATCCGGCCTTCCCGACGGGCGCCTCCGAGCTGCTCGATCTCGAGCGCGCCGTCGAGGCGCGCGCTTTGCCGGGCGGCACCGCGCGCGCGCGCGTCGTCGAGGCGCTCGACACCGCCGAGGCAGAGATCTCGGTGCGCCTCGGCGAGCTCGACGCGGAGCGTTCGGAGGAGACGTCGTGACGCGCGCGCTGGCGCTGGTCGCGCTGCTGCTGCTCGCCGTCTCGGCGGGCTGCGGCAAGTACGGGAAGCCGCGGCGCATCACGCCGACGCCGCCGACCGTCGCTGTGCCCGCGCCGCCGGGCGCCGCGACTCCGGCTCCGGCGCCGGCGGCGACGCCCGCTCCCGCCGGCGAAGAGTGCGAGGACGACGAGAAGCAGGCGGAGCCCGCGCCGTGACCCGCGAGCTCCGCTTCACGAAGATGCACGGCGCCGGCAACGACTTCGTCGTGCTCGACGGCCTGCGCGACGCGCTGCCGCCGCTGGCGCCGCTGGCCGCGCGCCTGTGCGATCGCCACTTCGGGATCGGCGCCGACCAGCTGCTCGTCGTGCGCGCGTCGCAGGCCGCGGACTTCCGCATGGAGATCTGGAACGCCGACGGCTCGCAGGTCGAGATGTGCGCCAACGGGATCCGCTGCTTCTTCGAATACCTGCGCAACGCGGGCCACACGCAGGCGCGCGAGCTCTCGGTCGAGACGCTCTCCGGCGTCGTGCGCCCGCGCTGGGCCGGCCCCGGTCGCGTCACCGTCGACATGGGGCGGCCGATCCTCGCGCCGGCCAAGATCCCGACCCGCCTCGGCGCGGGCGACGGACCCGTGCTCGACGTCGCGCTCGACGTCGACGGCGAGAGCGTGCGCGTCTCGTCGGTCTCGATGGGCAACCCGCACGCGGTCGTCTTCGTCGACGATCCGGAGCGCGCCCCCGTCGAGCGGCTCGGCCCGGCGATCGAGCGCCATCCCGCGTTCCCGAACCGGGTCAATGTCGAATTCGTCACCCCGCGCGGGCGCGGCCGCCTCGAGCAGCGCACCTGGGAGCGCGGCGCCGGAGAGACGCTCGCTTGTGGCAGCGGTGCCTGCGCGGCGGCCGTGGTATCCATCTTGCGCGGCGTCGTCGACCGCCGGCTGGAGGTCGTGCTGCGAGGCGGCAGCCTCGAGATCGCCTGGCCCGCCGACGACGCGCACGTCGAGATGACCGGTCCGGCGGCCACCGTCTTCGAGGGCCGCATCGCGGTCGAGGGGGAGTGAGCGTGTTCGAGGGTGTACTCACCGCGGTGGTGACTCCCTTCCGCGACGGCGCCGTCGACGAGCCGGCGCTGCGCAACCTGGTCGATCTCCAGATCGAGGCGGGCATCGACGGGCTCGTGCCCTGCGGCTCGTCCGGCGAAGCGGCGACGCTCTCGCACGCCGAGCACCGGCGCGTGGTGGAGATCGTCGTGCAGGCGGCGCGCGGCCGCGTGCCGGTCGTGGCGGGCACCGGCTCGAACAGCACGCGCGAGGCGATCGAGCTGACGCAGCACGCGAAGGCGGCCGGCGCCGACGGCGCCCTGCTCATCTCGCCCTACTACAACAAGCCGACCCAGGAGGGGATCTTCCTCCACTACGCGGAAGTCGCGCGCGCGACGAGCTTCCCGCTGCTCGCCTACAACATTCCGGGCCGCACGGCCTCGAACATCCTGCCCGCGACGATCGCGCGCATGGCCGACGTTCCGCAGATCGTCGGCGTGAAGGAAGCGAGCGGCGACGTCGGCCAGATCGCCGAGGTGATCGCGCGCTGCCCCGAAGACTTCGCCGTGCTCGCGGGCGACGACGCCATGACCTTGCCGCTGCTCGCGCTCGGCGGCCGCGGCGTGATCGCGACGACCGCGAACGTCGCGCCGTCCGCGATGGTGCAGATGATCCGCGCCTTCCGCGCCGGCGACTTCGCGGAGGCGCGCCGCATCCACTACCGCCTGCTGCCTCTCTTCCAGGTGCTCTTCTGCGAGACCAATCCGATCCCGGTGAAGGCCGCGCTCGCGCTGATGGGCGTGTGCGGTCCGGAGATCCGGCTGCCGCTGACGCCGCTCACCGAGCCGAATCGCGAGCGGCTGCAGGTCGTGCTGAAGGAGCTGGGCCTGCTCGGATGAGCCAGCCGCGGCGGGTCGTCGTGGTGGGCGCGCTCGGGCGCATGGGCCAGCACGTCCGCGAGGCGCTGCGCGACGAGCCCTCGCTGCGCCTGGCCGCCGCGCTCGAGTCGCCGGGTCACGCCGGGATCGGCAGCGATCTCGGCGGCGGCGTGATCGTGCAGGACGATCCGAAGCAGGCGCTGCGCGGCTGCGACGTCGCCATCGAGTTCAGCGTGCCCGCTGCGGCGCTCGCGCTGGCGCGAGTCGCGGCGGAAGAAGGCGTCGCGCTGGTGTCCGGGACGACGGGCCTCTCCGCGTCCGAGCGCGAGGAGCTCGCCGAGATCGCGAAGCGCATCCCCGTGCTGGCGACGCCGAACTTCTCCGTCGCGGTGAACGTGCTCTTCTGGCTCGCGCGCGAGGCCGCGCGGCGACTCGGTCCGGGCTACGACGCGGAGATCGTCGAGGTGCACCACGCCACCAAGCGCGACGCGCCGAGCGGCACCGCGCTGCGCCTCGCCGAAGCCGTCGCCGAGGGGCGCGGCGTCGCGCTGGAGCCGCGCCTCGTGCTCGAGCGCGCCGGCGAGACGGGCGCGCGCCCCGAAGGCGCGATCGCCGTGCAGACCCTGCGCGGCGGTGACAACCCCGGCGAGCACACGCTGTATCTGCTCGGGCGCGGTGAGCGCCTCGAGCTGGCGCATCGGGCCGCGACGCGCGAGCACTTCGCGCGCGGCGCCGTGCGCGCGGCCGCCTGGCTGGCCGGCAGGCCCCCCGGCCTGCACCGCTTCGAGAGCGTGCTCGGGATTTCCTGAGCGATCAGCGAGCGCGACGGTCCGGCCAGAGGTGGCTGCAACCGAAGCGGGCACACCCGTGCCCACGGCATCGGCATCGCGCTCCCGTAGGGCCGCTCCCCGACCGCCGTGGGGACGGCACGCCAAATGCATTTCCGATCCGGGATGGCTACCGAGCTGCCGCGCAAGATCGTCGATCGCGAACGAGAGATCCGAGAGGTGCGCCTCGAGGACCTGGAGCGCCTGGCGCGCGTCGGGCGCACGATGCCGCTGCGCGAGTGGCTCGGCCTCGCCGAGGCCTGGCGCATCGCGCAGGCGCTGCGCGAGCACCGAGGGAATCGCGCCGCCACGGCGCGCGCGCTCGGCATCGGGCGTCGCACGCTCTTCACGAAGATGGAGAAGCTCGGTCTCGTGCCGTCGTGGGGTGTGGTCGCGTCGGAGCACTCTCCGCGCGAGCTCTGATCGGAGCCGGCGCAGAGAGCGCCGTCTCGCATGCGCCCGAGTGCAGGGGCGGAAAAGGCAAGGGCGCGGTGCCACTAGGCACCGCGCCCTTTTTCAGTCGAGCGAAACGAAACTAGAAGACGTACTCGGCCGCGATCAGCCAGACGAGCTGATCGATGCTCGAGAAGTCGTTCGGGTTGTTCTCCGGGAACTGGTTGTTGCCGGGACTGGTGATGGAATTGCTGTCGCCGTTGCCATTGGCGCGATCCCAGCGGAGCTCGCTCTTCACCTTCAGGTGCTCGGTCAGGGCGTAGTCGACCGTGCCGGTCACCGACCAGATGTCCGACGAGTGCCCGTTGTTGACGGTGATGTCGGGGTCGCTCTGCAGGAAGAGCACGCCGTGGCTCGCCGACGACTGCTCGCGGATGTACTCGCCGCGGACCGCGACGCCGAGGTCCGGCAGCACAGCCACGCGGCCCGCGACGGCGATGCCGTGCGCGTAGTAGCCCGTGCCCTGCGCGAACAGGTAGTCGTAGTTCGCCCACAGCGAGACGGTGTCGGTCGGGTTGAACCACGCCGTCGCGTCCACGAGGCCGAGCTGGTCGCCC
>DASUFZ010000222.1:0-4798 GCA_036274295.1 Myxococcota bacterium | reverse complement strand
AGGTAGCCCGATGAGGCGATTCATCCACCACTCGGAGCTCGCACGCGATTCGCGCTTCGTGCGCCAGGACAACATCGCGTCCACGGTGCTCTCGACCCTGCCCGACGACGTCGACGCCGTGGTCGACGTCTTCTCGAAGCTCGATCCGATGATCGAGAAGTCGGTACGCGGGACCGAGGCGGAGGCGCTCTACGAGGAGCACGGGCCAGGCTTCGGGCTCATCACGTTGAACGAGCCGCTCGACCCGGACGACCCGGTCGCGTCGACGCGCCTGCTGCTGCGCATGCACGGCATCTTCGTCGGCGAGCTCCAGGCGCTCGAGGGCGCCGGCCGCTCGCTCTGGGATTTCCCCGAGGCGCCGTGGGAGTTCAAGATGAACATGGCGCGCCAGTGCTGGGACGAGACGCGCCACGTGCAGGTGTACGAGAAGCTGCTCGAGCACGTCGGCGGCTACGCCGGCATGTTCCCGGAGAGCACGTTCCTGTTCGAGTGCGCCTGCTCCGACGATCCGGCGCTGCGCGTCGCCGGCGTGAACCGCGGCCTCGAGGGCCTCGCCTGCGACGTCTTCCGCGACATGATCCGCTACGCGGAGAAGACGGGCGACCAGACGATCCGCCAGGCCGTCGACTACGTGCTCGCGGACGAGCTGACGCACGTGCGCTTCGGCAGCGAGTGGGTGAAGGAGTTCACCAAGGACGACAGCGAGCGCTTCGAGCGCGCGCAGGCGTTCCGCCGCCAGGTCGACAAGCAGTTCAGCTTCGGCGGAGCGCGCTCCGAGCGCGAGGACGCCGCCATCCCGATCGCCTGGGAGGATCGCAAGGAGGCGGGCTTCACCGAGCAGGAGCTCGAGGAGCTGAAGACGCTCTCGGGTGAGGGCCCGTCGAAGGACACGCTCCTCTCGGCCGCGCGCATCCTGCGCGATCGCCACAAGGCGCGCCGCGCGGCCCAGGCGCAGAGCGGAGCGCGCGCATGAGCGAGACGCGCCTCTACCCCGGCACGGGTCCCGACGAGCGCACGACCTTCGCGCCGTACTCGGCCTTCGACATCCCGGCGGATCTGCGCGAGCTGCACGGCCGCTACGACGTCGAGGCGACGGCGCGCCGCGTGCGCAACTTCCGCTACGCCGAAGAGTGGATGATGATGATCATGGGCGGCTGGGTCGCCACGATTCCCGAGCTGCCCGTGAAGACGGGCCTCGGCAAGATCATCTGGGAGTGCGCGCAGGCGGCCGACGTGCTCGGCAAGCGCCTCCCGGAGCTGCGCTGCGGGCGCAAGGCCGTCGCCGCTTCGGAGTCCGCGAATACGGGCTTCGCGCAGTTCATCGAGGCCGTCGCCGAGCCCGACCGGCCGGACCAGACCGTCGAGAAGCTCGCCGGCATCTTCGACGTGCTGAAGCCGCACCTGGCCGAGGTGTACGAGCGCCACATGCGCGAGACGGATCAGATCGCCGACGCGCCGACCATCGAGCTGCTCGACGAGATCGTGCGCAAGACGCGCCGCCACATCGCCTGGGGCCAGGAAGTCCTCGACCGCCTGTGCGACACCGATGGCGCACGCGAGCGCCGTCGCGCGCGCGGCGAGGCGCTGCGCGAGCTGCTCGCGAAGTGCGGCGGCGTGACGGGGCAGCTCGGCTAGCCTGCCCGTCACGCCGCGATGTCGCCCGAGCGGTAGCGAGCCAGCGCCGCGCCTCCCGGACGGAGCCCGAGCTCGAACACCAGCGCGTCCGGCGCCCGGCCGCGGATTCGCATCCGTCCCGCGTGCAGGCAACGCTGGTGGTGGAAGGCGCAGAGGGTCACGCGGTTGGCCGGATCGTCCGAGCCTCCGGCCGAGCGGAACGTGACGTGATGATCGTGAAGGTTGCGCCGCGAGGAGCAACCCGGCACGAGGCAGCGGTAGCCGTCGCGCTCGATCACGGGATCGGGCCGTGGCGCAGCGGGATCGCGCAGCAGCCACGTCACCAGGGCGTGATCGAGCATCTCCTCGAACGAGAGCCTCGTTCGCAGCGCAGCAAAGAGCGCCGCCACGCCGCGCGGCACGCGCCATTCGAGCGGCTCGGTCGCCTCGAGGTCGAGGTCGTGCGCACACAATTGCCGCTCGTGCGGCGGGATCGGATCCTGCGCCCTTTCCGGGTCGGACTTGCAGCGATGCCACGCCGCGTCGTGCCCTGCGCGCAGCAGGAGCGCGCGCTCGACGTCGCGCTCGAGCCGCCTCACGGTGACGCGCTCGGCCCAGGCGACCCAGACACCCCGCCACGAGCCGGGGAGATCGAGCAGGAGGAGCGGAAGCAGGCAGCGAGCCTTGACCCAGGAGAGCCGGCCGCTGCGGTGCGCCTGGCGCAGCTCCGGGCACAGCTCGGCTCCGCGCTCGAGGCGCAAGAGGGCGCGTGCCTTGCCGGCCGACATGCCGAGCTCGTCGCGCGCGTAGGCCGGCAGGCGACGGTAGTCGCCTCGCCACTCGTACTCCGCCGAGCAGACGCGACGCAGCAGCGGGGCCATCGCCGCGTCCAGCGTCTGCTCGAGCCGCACCGCCTGACAGAGGCGCCGGTCGAGCTCGAAGGCGTCGGCGTGCTCGAGGTTCGCGCCGAGCGCCGCGATCGGGAGCGGCAGGCCAGGCGCGGGAGCGCGCGCGGTCCGACGCGCGCCTTCGCTCGCCCGACCCGACTGCGCGAAGCGCTGCTCGTCCGGCACAGCCCCCGACTCCGGCGCGACCGCAACCTGCGAGCACGCTTCGGCGACCACGAGCTCGAGCACGTCGCGCCCGCGCAGGCGTGAGCCTGCGACCCGCTCGGCGAGCTCGCGCACGAGATCCCATTTCGCGCGCACGGCCGGCGTGCAGCGCAGTGCGATCCGCGTGGTCGGCTCCACGTCCTCTCCGTCGTCGTCTCCGAGACGCGCGCTCCGGCGCACCTCCTGCTCGAGCAGACGGGTCGGCAGCCGCTCGGCGAGCGCGATCCACGCCTGCTCGTCTGCCCGAGTCGCCACCCGCGCCAGCAGACGGACCTTGCTCCACGGAAGCCGATTTGCGACCAGCGCACATTCGAGGCTGGGAAGATCGGTGAGGGCGCGGTGCACGCGTGCCAGCTCCTGAAGCTGGCGCGGCGAGAGGCCCGGCCGCTCGCGCGCGTAGTCCGAGAGCCGCGCGTAGCAGAGTCGCTCGTGGGCCCGGCGCGCGGCGAAACGCTCCGCGATCGCCGCCATCACGCGCCGCAGCGGACCGACCGCGGCCGCGAGCTGCGCGAGGTGCTCCTCGGCCGCGTCGCCGTTCTCGCTCGCGCTGAGGACGCGCCAACCGCTGCCACCCCCGCGAGACCGCGCACCCGCTTCGGGCGCTTCGCGCGCGGATTGCTCCGCCTCTGTTCTCGCAACTCCAGCCGCCGCCACGACACCGCTCCGTGCAGGGACACACGCCACTCGAACGATTCGCAGCCTACCCGACCCGCGAACGAAGGTGCAGGCTCGCGCGGAGACTTTCTCTCTCTGAAACCGACGGAAGTCGACCGTCGTCGATGGCGCGCATCCGATTGCGACGGAAACCGCAGGAATCCTGGTCCACGTACCCAGGGAGATGTGCGGCGACACGATTCGGGTTCAGGATCCGTCCAGAATGAGCGGATAGGGAGGTCGTAGACCGCGTCGCCGAAGCCCCTGGCCTCCGTGAAGGTGAGCTCGAGGCGTCCGGGCGCCCGGATGCGGATCACGTCGCTGCCCTCGAAGCGCGCGCAGATCGGCGCGCTGCACCAGCGGGCGGATAGGACATTCAAGGCGCGATTTCGAATGTCCGCGAAGTGTCGTTATGTCAAATTCGGCGCGCCCCCATATGCGGAGCGGCCGCCTAGCGTTCCTGCCGCCGCCCGCGCAGGCGCCCGAGCAGCGAGAGCAGCGCGAGGCCCGCGCCGAGCAGCAGGCCCTGGCCGGGCTCGGGCAGGTAGTAGGTGTGGAACGTTCCGTAGCGCTCGCCCGACACCAGGTCGAGATCGCCGTCGGCGTCGAGATCGCCGAGCGCAGGGGAAGCGACGGCGTGGGGAACCAGTCCGGCGAAGGGATTGGCGGCGCCGGCCAGCTCGGCGAAGAGGGTCGCCGCTGCTGCTGGGCGCCCGTGACGAGGGCGCGCGTGCAGGCTTCCGCGAGTACACCGACGACATCGTGATCCATGGGCATCACGCGATTGGAATGCAAGCCTCGTTCCGCCGCGTCGGATCCCCGGTGCGCTCCCGCGAGGGTTAGTGGTGGCGGCGCTGGGGCGCGACGCGCCATCGAAACAGGTCGCGCTGCCACACGGGGGAGGAGCGCGAGCTCGCGATGAATCGCTAGAGCGCGCCCTTCACGGTAGGCAGCCCCACGCCGCGCGGATCGCGCTCGAGCGCCACGCGCCGCGCGCGCCACGCCCTTGAAGTTCGCCTCCACGACGTGGTGCGGGCACTTCCCGTAGCGGAGCTCCACGTGCAGATCGAGCCCCGCGTTGTGCGCGAACGCCTCGCGCGCAAGCCCAAGAGCAAGTTCGGAGCGCACAAGTACGCGCCCGAGGACTGGGGCCTCGACGCGGCGAAGATCCGCAGCGACATGGCGCCGTACATGGCGCACTACGAGGTCGTGCGCGAGGACTAGCGCGCGCGCCGCATCACGGCTTCGGCCACGCGATCAGCGGCGGGCCGGTCGGCGCGGCGCTGCCGCCGCTGGGCTCGAGGGTCACCTCGAGCGCCTCGGCGGGTGCCGCTACCGCGGGTCCCTCGGCCACGATGCGCGCCCTGCCCTCTGCGTCCGGAGAGGCGGTGCCGAGCGAGAGCCACGATCCCCGATAG
>DASUFZ010000221.1:0-3841 GCA_036274295.1 Myxococcota bacterium | reverse complement strand
CTGCTGATCGTCGTCTCGACGCACATGGCCGAGGAGCGCGAGCTCACGCGGCTGCTGCCCCGCGCCGAGCCGATCTGGCTGCTCGGGGCGTTGGTGCTCCAGCTCCTCACCTATGCGTGCGCCGCCGCCGTGTGGCAACGCGCGCTCGCGTATGGCGGCCGCGGACCCGGGCTGTTTCGCCTGCTGCCGCTCGGCCTCGCGAAGCTCTTCACCGACCAGGCGCTGCCGTCGGTCGGCATGAGCGGCACGTTGCTCGTCGTGCGCGGGCTCGAACGCCGCGGGGTGTCGCGGACCACCGCGGTCGGCGCGATGCTGACGGGCCTGGTCGCCTTCTATCTCGGCTACCTGATTGCGATCGCCGTCGCCGTCGCGATCCTGTGGCGCCATGGCGAGATCCACCTGCTGATCATCGTCCCGGTCGCTCTCGTCGGCGCGCTCGCCGCCGGCACGCCGCTCGCACTCTTCGCCTTGCGGCGCCGCGCGTTGCGCGAGCCGCCCCGCTGGCTCGCGCGCTGGCCGGGCGTGCGCGACGTCGGCGCCGCGTTGCGCGAGGCGCCGGCCGGCACGCTCTTCGCGCCGCGGCTGCTGGCCGAGACGACCGCGCTCCAGCTCGCGATCTTCGCGCTCGACGCGACGACGCTCCATCTCTGCCTGCGAGCGATCGGCAGCCCCGCGGCGCTGCCGGGCGTGTTCGCGAGCTTCCTCGTCGCATCGGTGGTGAGCTCGCTCTCGTGGATGCCCGGCGGGCTCGGCGCGTTCGAGGGCGCCTGCGTCGCGCTGCTCCACCTGCAAGGCGTTCCCGTGGAGGGCGCGCTCGCGGCGACTCTGCTGCTGCGCGGCATGACCTTCTGGCTGCCGATGCTGCCGGGCTTCGCGGTCGCGCGACGCGAGGCTGCCGGGCCGCGCGGCGAGGGCGCAGGGTGAGCGCGCCGCGCGCCCTTCCCGATCCGCTCGCGAGCGAGACGCAGGACGAGCTGCTCGCGCGGCTCGGCAGCTCGAGCGAGGGCCTCGCGGAGGAAGAGGCCGCGCGCAGGCTCCAGCAGCAGGGACCGAACGAGGTCACCTCGACGCCGCTGCGAGCCCGCGTGCTCGAGCTCGCGCGCGGCACCGGGAATCCGCTCGTCGTGATCCTGCTCGTCGCCGGCGTCGCGTCCGCATTTCTCGGCGACACCACCGACGCCGCGATCATCCTCGCGATCGTCGGGCTCAGCGCCGCGCTCAACCTCTGGCAGACCCTTCGCTCGGGCCGCGCCGTGGAGAAGCTGCGCGCGCAGATCGCGCCCACCGCGAGTGTCCGCCGCGGCGGCGCGTGGAAGGACGTGCCGCGACGCGAGCTGGTGGAGGGCGACGTCGTCCGCCTGTGCGCGGGCGACCTCGTGCCCGCCGACGTGCGTCTGCTCGAGTCCGTGGATCTCCACGTGCAGCAGGCCGCGCTGACCGGGGAATCGCTGCCCGGCGAGAAGCGCGCCGAGCCGGGGAGGCTCTCGAGCTCGGGGCCCGACTCGCCCGCGCTGCTCTTCCTCGGCACCTCGATCGTGAGCGGGACCGGCAGCGCGGTCGTGTTCGCGAGCGGACCGCGGACTGCGTTCGGCGACATCGTCGCGCGGCTGGCGGCGCGCCCCGAGGAGACCGAGTTCGAGCGAGGCACGCGCCGCTTCGGGCTGCTGATCCTCCAGACCGTGATCTTCCTGGTGCTCTTCATCCTGCTGGTGAATCTCAGCGTCGGCCGCGACGCGATGCAGTCGCTGCTCTTCTCGGTCGCGTTGGCCGTCGGACTCACGCCCGAGTTCCTGCCGATGATCACGACGGTGACCCTGGCGCAGGGCGCCCTCGCCATGGCGCGCGAGCGCGTGATCGTGAAGCACCTCTCGGCGATCCAGAACCTCGGCAGCATCGACGTCCTGTGCAGCGACAAGACGGGGACCCTGACGGCCGGCACGCTCTCGCTCGAGAGCGCGCTCGACCCGCTCGGCAGACCGTCGGAGCGGAGCCTCCTGCTCGCGCAGCTGAACAGCCGCTTCGAGACCGGCATCCGCAGCCCGCTCGACGCGGCGATCCTGGCGGCGCCCGCGCCGAGCGCGGAGGCGTTCCGCAAGACCGACGAGATCCCCTTCGACTTCGAGCGGCGGCGGCTCTCGGTGGTGCTCGAAGCTCAGGGGCAGCGCCTGCTCGTCACGAAGGGTGCGCCCGAGAGCGTGCTCGAGATGTGCGCCAGCTACGAGGCCGACGGCGAAGTGCGCCCGCTCGACGCGGACGCATCCGCACGCTGTCTCGAGGGCTTCCACCGGCTCGGCGAGCGCGGCATGCGCGTGATCGCGGTGGCCTGGAAGCGCGTCGCGAAGCCGGCGGGCTACACGGCGTCGGACGAGACCGACCTCACGTTCGCCGGCTTCCTCAGCTTCGCCGATCCGCCGCAGGAGGGCGTCGCCGAGTCGCTCGCGCGCCTCGCGCGCGACGGCGTGAAGGTCAAGATCCTGACCGGCGACAACGAGCTGGTGGCGCGGCACGTGTGCAGCCAGGTGGGCATCGACGGCGGACGCGTGGTGCTCGGCGCCGAGGTCGAGCGCATGGACGATCCCGCGCTCGCGCGCGTCGCCGAGGAGACCGACGTCTTCGCCCGCGTGTCCCCGGCGCAGAAGCACCGGATCCTGCGCGCGCTGCGCTCGCACGGGCACGTGGTCGGCTACCTCGGGGACGGCATCAACGACGCGCCTTCGCTGCACGCGGCGGACGTCGGCATCTCGGTCGCGGGCGCCGTCGACATCGCGCGCGAGGCCTCGGACATCATCCTGCTCGAGCGCAACCTCGACGTGCTCCACGCGGGCATCATGGCGGGGCGTCGCTCGTTCGGGAACGTGCTCAAGTACCTGCTGATGGGCACGAGCTCGAACTTCGGGAACATGTTCAGCATGGCCGGCGCGGCGGTCTTCCTGCCGTTCCTGCCGATGCTGCCGACGCAGATCCTGCTCAACAACTTCCTCTACGACCTCGCCCAGATCACGATCCCGACGGACCGCGTCGACGAGAGCTACGTGCGCCGGCCGCAGCGCTGGAACATCGGGCTCATCCGGAACTTCATGCTGATCATCGGACCGGTCAGCTCGCTCTACGACTTCCTGACCTTCTTCGTGCTGCTGCGCGTCTTCCACTTCGGCGAGGCGCGCTTCCACACCGGCTGGTTCCTGGAATCGCTGGCGACGCAGACGCTCGTCCTCTTCGTGATCCGCACCGTCGGACGACCCTGGCAGAACCTCCCGAGCCTGCCGCTCTGCGTGACGACGCTCGCCGTGGTGGCGATCGGCGCCGCGCTTCCCTGGACGCGCGCGGCGGCGCCGCTCGGTCTCGAGCCCCTGCCCGCGTCCTACGCGCTCTTCCTGGTCGGGCTGGTCGCGACGTATCTCGCGATCGTCGAGCTCGTGAAGCGGCGCGTGATGGGCCGCCTGCTCACCGGCTGAGCTGGCTCCGGCTACTCGCGCGCGGCGACGCCCCGGTACATCTGCGCCAGCACCGGCGGGCCCTTGTAGCGGAAGCGGTCGAGCGAGGTGAAGGAGAAGCCCGCCCACTCGACGAGGAGATCGATGCGGCGGTTGATGTTGCAGCCGTCCGCCAAGCACCTCCACATGGGATTCAGGCGATCCTGCCAGCGCGCGGTGCTCGGGCGCTCGCTGCGACCGTGCTCGATGAACACGTAGCGGCCGCCGGGCTTGAGCACGCGGCGCATCTCGGCGAGCGCCGCGGCGGGATCCGGGATCGAGCAGAGCGTGAACGTCGTGACGACGGTGTCGAAGCGCGCGGTGTCGAAGGGGAGCGTCGCGTCGGCGCGCAGCACCGCGCGCTCGAC
>DASUFZ010000220.1:0-3066 GCA_036274295.1 Myxococcota bacterium | reverse complement strand
AGGTTCGGGTACGCGCCCTCCTGGACGGCGAGGCTCGGCACGATCGCCGCCGCCACGCCCGCCGCGACGAGCCCCAGCGCCGTCGAGCTGCGCTGCACCTCGTAGTGCGCGCGCAGATGCGGCCGCTCGCCCGCGAGCGCGCCGTCGAGGAGCGGGCGGTTGCCGCTCTCGGCGCCGACGAAGACGAGCGGGTGCGGCTCGAGCTGCCGCCAGGCGAGGCGCTTGCGCTTCGCGAGCGCGTGGTCGCCGCGGCAGATCAGCACGAAGCGATCCTCGACGAGCGATTCGCTCACCAGCTCCGGATCCTGCGGCCCCGCGATCTGGATGCCGAACTCGGCCTCGCGCCGGCGCACGGCGTCGGTCACGCCCGACGACGCCTGATCGAGGATGCGCACGCGGTTGCCCGGGTACTGCGCCGAGTACGCCTTCAGGATGCGCGGCAGGAAGCGGATGCCGACGGTCGGCACGCACGCGATCGTGACGTCGCCGCGCTGCGCCCGGCCCGTCTCGCGGATCTCGACCAGCGCGGCGGTCAGCTCGCCGTGCAGGCGGTGCGCCTGCGGCAGGAACGCGCGGCCGATCGGCGTCAGCGCGACGGAGCGCGTGGTGCGCTCGACGAGCTTCACGCCGAGCAGGTCCTCGAAGTTCTGGAGGCGCCGCGTGAGCGCGGTCTGCGTGATGTGGAGCTGGCGCGCCGCCTTGTGGAAGCGGCCCTGCTCCGCGATCGCCAGGAAGGCCTCGAGCCCGAGCGTATCCAGATTCATGCACGATCCTCATCAATGCTCGCAATAAATCCATTTTACTGGAGAACGCCCGAGGCCGAAGCTCCCGGACATGGACCCCAACGAAGCGACTCCCGAACGCACCGCCCTCTGCTACGCGCGCATGGAGCGCAACCTCGAGCTCGTGCGCGGCCGCGCGTCCGCTCCGCTGACCCTCGCCGACAAGCTGCTCTACGGGCATCTCGACGACGCGCAGGCGGCCGAGCTCGTGCCCGGCAGGAGCTATCTGCGCCTGCGCCCCGACCGCGTCGTCCTCCAGGACGTGCTCGGCCAGACCGCCATGCTCCAGTTCGCGCAGACCGGACGTGCGCGCGTGGCGCTGCCGACCTCGATCCACTGCGACCATCTGATCCAGGCGCGGATCGACGGCGACACGGATCTCCGCACCTCGCTCGCGGAGGACGGCGAGGTCTACGCCTTCCTGCGCTCGGCCGCGGCGAAGTACGGCGCGGGCTTCTGGGAGCCGGGCGCGGGCATCATCCACCAGGTCGTGCTCGAGAACTACGCCTTCCCCGGCGCGCTGATCCTCGGCACCGACTCGCACACCCCGAACGCCGGCGGGCTCGGCGCCTGCGCCATCGGCGTCGGCGGCGCCGACGCGGTGGAGGCGATGGCCGGCCTGCCCGTCGAGCTTCTGCATCCGCGCCGCATCGCGGTGCTTCTCAGCGGCGCGCTCGGCGGCTGGACCGCGCCGAAGGACGTGATCCTGTGGGTCGCGGGACAGCTCGGCGCGGCCGGCGCGACGAATGCCATCGTCGAGTACATCGGGCCCGGGGCGCGCACGCTCAGCGCGACCGGCAAGGCGACGATCGCGAACATGGGCGCCGAGATCGGCGCCACCACGTCGCTCTTCCCGTTCGATCCGCACATGGGCGAGTACCTGTGCGCGACCGGACGCGGCGAGCTTGCGCGCCTCGCGCGCGAGCACGCGTCCCTGCTCGCGCCCGACGCCGAAGTCGAGGCCGATCCCGCCGCGCACTACGAGCGGGTGCTCGCGCTCGATCTCTCGCGGCTCGAGCCGCACGTCACCGGCCCCCACTCGCCGGACCGCGCGCGGCCGCTCTCTGAGCTCGCGGCCGAGCTGCGCGACCCGCAGAGCGGCTTCGTCGACCGCATCTCCGTCGCGCTGATCGGGAGCTGCACGAACTCGTCGTACGAGGACATGAGCCGCGCCGCGCAGGTGGCGGAGCAGGCGCGCGCCCACGGCGTCGCGGCGAGAGCGCGCCTGTGGGTCTCGCCCGGCTCCGCGCGCATCCGCGCGACCGTCGAGCGCGACGGCCAGCTCGCCGCGCTGGAGGGGATCGGCGCCAGCGTGCTGGCGAACGCGTGCGGCCCCTGCATCGGGCAGTGGCACCGCGCGCCGGACGCAGAAGGCGCCGATGCGCCGAACACGATCGTCACGTCCTTCAACCGCAACTTCCGCGGCCGCAACGACGGGCGCGCAGCGACGATGAGCTTCATCGCGAGCCCCGAGATCGTCACGGCGCTGGCACTTGCAGGACGGCTCTCGTTCGACCCGCGCCGCGACGCGCTCGAAGACGCCGACGGGAAGCCCTTCGTGCTCAGCGCGCCGCCGGCGGTCTCGCCGCTGCCGGCGCGCGGCTTCGAGCGCGGGAGCACCGCCTACGTCGCGCCGCCGGAGGACGGAAGCGAGGTCGAGCTCGCCATTCCCGAAGGCAGCACGCGCCTCCAGCGCCTCGCGCCCTGGCCCGCCTGGGACGGCTGGGACTTCTGCGAGATGCCCGTGCTGATCAAGACGCGCGGCAAGACGACGACCGACGCGATCTCGCCCGCCGGCCCGTGGCTGCGCTACCGCGGGCACCTCGAGCGCTTCAGCGACAACCTGCTGACGGGCGCGATCGACGCCTTCACGGGGGCGACCCGCACGGACGTCGCGAGCCGCGCGCGCGAGCTGCGCGCGAGGAAGATCCGCTGGGTGATCGTCGGCGACGCGAACTACGGCGAGGGCAGCAGCCGCGAGCACGCCGCCCTCTCGCCGCGGCTCCTCGGTGGCGCCGCGGTGATCGCGCGGAGCTTCGCGCGCATCCACGAGACGAACCTCAAGAAGCAGGGCCTGCTGGCGCTGACCTTCGAAGATCCCGCCGACTACGAGCGCATCCGCGCGGGCGATCTCGTGAGCCTCGTGCGCCTCGCGGAGCTCGAGGAAGGCCGGCCCGTCGAGTGCGTGCTGCGACACGAGGACGGCACGCGCGAGCGGCTGCGGCTCGCCCACTCCTACAGCGAGGCGCAGCTCACGTGGTTCCGGGCTGGTTCGGCGCTCAAC
>DASUFZ010000219.1:0-3546 GCA_036274295.1 Myxococcota bacterium | reverse complement strand
GAGGTTCGTCTCCGTCGCCTGGCGGTGGCTCCAGACCTCCATCATCAGCAGCGCCGCGGCGACGAGCGCCAGCGCGCCGCCCGTGGTGATGACGAGCGCCTTGCGCAGGCTCGACTGAACCGACCCGGAGGTCAGCCAGCCACCGCGCGCCGCGGCGCTCACTTCACCTCCGACGCGAGCCGCATCAGCTTCGAGCTGATCACGAAGTCGCCGCGGATCGACTTGCGACGGCTGATGCTGAAGCTGACGCGGCCGCCGACGAGCTCGAGGCCGACGTCGCCGCCGAGCTCCGGGAACTCGAAGCGGTCTGCCACGGTCAGCACGGCGTCGCCGTGGTGGCTGCGCGCGGCCTCGCGCAGGCTCGAGGCGTCGCGCCCGCCGAGATAGAGGAGGTGGATGCCTTCGGTGCTGGCGCCCTCCGAGAGGGAGCGCACCTCGACCGCGCGGCCCTGGGCCTCTTTGCCGCCCGCCAGCTGGGTCAGGGTCGCCGCGAAGGCGTCGTCGCCGACGACGCCCACCACGAAGGGCGCCCCGGCCGCGGCGCCCGCCTCCGGCCAGGTCACGTACTTCAGCAGCTGGATGACGAAACGGGCCTTCACCTCGCCGGGGCTGTCGTCGGCCGCCAGCGCGGCCTGCGTCCCGAGCAGAGCCAGTAGAGCTGCAAGAAGAGAGATGGGCAGACGCATGAGTGAGGGCTGGAGCCTTTCGATCTCACGGGTACGCAGGACGGCCGGATCCACGACCCCTTCGGTGTACGAAGGAATTCGCTTGAGGGGTGTAAAACCCCAGCGCCGGTCTGCCGAAGAGCCCCACGCAAGGCAGGGGAGGGCTCATGCGTCGGTCGATCGTTCGAACGGGTCTCGTGTGTGTCGTGCTGGGGATGGGGCTCGCGGCCTCACCGGGCTGGTCCGCGGAGGACGAAGAGACTCCGAAGGGCGACGGACAGGCCGCCGAGGAGGAGCAGTTCAAGCGGAGCGCAGCCACGGAGGACGATCTCGACGACATCGAATCGATCGTCACGACGGGGCGACGGCGCGCCGAGTTCCTCCAGGAGACGCCCGTCTCGGCGACGGTGCTGATGGGCAACCAGCTCGAGGAGCGCGGCATCAACTCGCTCGAGGAGATCGGGACCTACGTCCCGAACCTCAGCTCGTTCTCGGGCGTGCAGCACCAGGGCACGTTCTACTCGCGCGGCGTCGGACAGCGCGACGCGGTCGTCACGCTCGACCCGGGCGTCGGCATCTACGTCGACGACGTGTACGTCGCGCGCGGACACGGCGCGCTGCTGCCGACCCTCGACCTCGAGCGCATCGAGGTGCTGCGCGGGCCGCAGGGCACGCTCTACGGCAAGAACACGATCGGCGGCGCGATCAAGCTCGTCAGCGAGAAGCCGGGCCCCGAGCCGTCGGTCAGCGCCTCGTTCACGGGCGGCACGATCGGCTCGATGGACTCCTTCGGCATGGCCGAGTCCACCTCGACCGTCAACGCGCCGCTCGTCGACAACCTGCTCTACTCGCGCTTCAGCTTCGCGACGCGCAACCACAGCGGCTACACGAACAACAACTTCAACGACCAGGCCTACAACGACGACCACATGCTCGGGGGCCGCGGACAGCTCCGCCTGCTGCCGCACGAGTACGTGACGCTCGATCTCTCCGGGCACTACGGCCGCGAGCGCGACGACGCGCACGGCGCCAAGTGCCGCATCAGCGATCCGACCGTCGCCGGCTTCCTGGCGCCGTTCGGCCTGCCGCAGGCCTGCCAGGCCGCCGAGGACTCCTCGACCTACGACTTCTCGACCGAGCGCGACGACAAGTACCGGCTCGACACCTACGGCACTTCGCTCGTCGCCGACTGGGAGCTCGGCTCGGCCTTCGACGTCGGCAACATCGACGTCAAGAGCATCTCGTCGTTCCAGGAGCAGAAGGTCGACGACGGCTTCCTCGATCTCGACGCCACCGAGCTCTCGCTGCTCGAGATGTGGACGACCAATGCGCAGCGCCAGCGGCAGCTGAGCCAGGAGCTCCAGACGACCGCGTCGGCGTTCAACGATCTCGTGAAGCTGACGTCGGGCGTCTACGGCTTCTGGGAGAACACCAACGGCGGCGACATCGAGAGCATCAGCTTCTTCAGCTCGCGCCAGGAGAAGGTGGAGATCCAGAACGCGAGCTACGCCGTCTACTCGCAGGGGAGCTGGACGCCGTTCCCGTGGGTCGAGCTGACGAGCGGCCTGCGCTGGACCTGGGAAGAGAAGTCCGCGCACCGCACGATCGACTTCGGCGAGTCGCCCGGCGAACCGCCGTCCGAGCACGCGAGCGACACCTTCAACCAGTGGACGCCGATGGCGGGCATCGCCTTCCGCGCGCCCGACGAGCTGCTCGCCTCGACGCCGGTCGGCAACGCGCTCGTCTACTTCTCGTGGGCGCAGGGCTACAAGAGCGGCGGCTTCAGCACGCGCCGCGATCCGTCCAACCTCAACATCGCGGACTTCGACCCCGAGGAGCTCGACAACTTCGAGGTCGGCTTCAAGCTCGACATGCTCGAGGACCGGGTCACCATCAACACCGCGTTCTTCTACTCGCTCTACGACAACATGCAGCTGACGGTGGCGCGCGTGAACCCGGCGTCCCCGCCCTTCCAGCCGGACATCGGCTCCTCGATCGGCAACGCGGGCGAGTCGCACATCAAGGGCATGGAGGTGGAGGCGATCCTGCGCCCGCTCGACGGGCTGGTCGTGCGCACGTCGTTCGGCCTGACCGACGGCGAGTACGACGAGTTCGTCGACCAGACCTGGGACATCAATCCCGGCACCGGCCTGGTGGAGAACGTCCGCGATCTCGACCGCTCGGGCGAGGAGCTCTTCAACGTCCCGAACTTCTCCGTCGACGCGACGGTCGAGTACACCATCGACGCGCACGACATCGGGCTGCCGCGCGCCGGCAGCTTCACGCCGATCGCGCACGTGTACTACCAGGACTCGACGTCGAACCACTTCACGTCGAACGGCTTCGATTCGAACCGCTTCCGCCAGCGGCCGTACACCCTGCTCGACCTGCGCATGATCTACGACCTGCCGGACGACCACACGCAGATGGCGTTCTTCGTGAACAACGTGCTCGGCACCGAGTACTTCGACTCGGCCGTCGACCTCACCAACACGGTCGGCATCGGCGGCGTCTACATGGCCGCGCCGCGCACGATGGGCGGCGAGATCCGCTACCGCTGGAGCGCTCCGAGCTGGTCGGAGCTGTAGTACTCCGCTCGCCTTCGGCTCGCTGCGCGCGGCGCGTTTCTGAGCTCCGCTCGGCTGCGCCTCGCTGCGCGCGGCGGCGACTGAGACAGCGCCCACCGGGTCTCCGCCGCCGCTTGCGGCGACCCGCGCGCCTGCGGCGCGCTCCGCCGTGCTCGTGTCGGAAGACGCTCTCAGCCGAGATCGAAGTACGCGATGCCCGCGCCGGCGAGCCAGGCCAGCACGACATTCGCGGCGTAGAACGCGATCCGCATGCCCGCGCCGCGGCTCGCGAGCGAACCGTAGAGCGGCCCGCT
>DASUFZ010000218.1:0-2049 GCA_036274295.1 Myxococcota bacterium | reverse complement strand
GGCGGCGGAGCGGGAGTGTCCGCCGCGTCCTGGCGCACGACCGCAGACGCGACGGCGGCCACATCCGCCGCCTCCACGGCCGCGGCATTGCCCAGGAGAAGCGCGGCCGAGAGCGAGGGCAACGAAAGCCGGAGGAGCATCGCCACCTCGGTTCCGCTCGAATTGTTAGGTCCCGTCCCGGACCTGGATGGACGTAGCACCGGCCGGATGGACCCTGCAAATGCGAGTTGGCCGGGTCAGGGCGCGCCGGCGCGTGCGGCGAGCTGGCGCGCCGTGCGCGCCACGAATGCAGAGAGCACGACGTGAAAGAGCCAGCCCGTTCCCGGCAGTCCTTCGTAGAAGTACGTCGCGCGCCAGCGGATCGACGCGCCCTGCGGCGTCGGCTCGATGTCGACAGCCGCGCGGTAGTCGCGCAGAGGAAGCCCTTCGAGCATCACGTAGCCGTAGCGGCGGTCGGGGATCGCCTCGACGCACTGCTCGCGCACACGCGTGACCCGCGTGATGTTGATGCGGATCTCGCCGACCGGAGCGCCGCCGTCTCCGGGGCGCTCGATCTCCACGCGCACGAAGTCGGTCCACGTCGGCCACGACGGGCCGTCGATGAGGAGCCGATACACGGCTGCGGGCGAGCCGCTCGAGGTCACGCGCACGTCGATCTCTCGCCGTCGGCCGCTCACGGAGCCCCCGGCTCGTACCAGATCGGGCTGGTCCACGCGCGCTCCTGGAGCGTCTTCGAGATGCTCGGATCGCAGCACGCCTCGAGCCCCTCCGGCGCGCCGGCGGCGCAGTCGACCCGCGCGCGCAGGCACACGTAGCTCTGCCAGCGGCAGCTCGGGTTCTCGACGACGCGCGCGTACCAGAGCGCGGGCGCGGCGGGGTCGAAGTCGGGATCGCGCCAGACCGTGCAGAGCTGATCGAAGCCGGCGCCGCGCGGCGTACACGAGGCCATGTCGACGTCGGCGCCGTTCGCGGGGTCGCCGGCCACGTCGAAGACCTGCTCGCGCGCCGCGCCGTCCTCGAGCCAGAGCTTCACGATCTGGAGGCGCTGGAGCGGCGTACCCGCGTGACCGGCGACGCCGGCGTCGGCGAGGGCCCACACGGCGAGCGAGAGCGAGCCGTGGATTTCCTTCTTCGAGAGTGTTCCTCCCATGGGCACGCCGCCCGCATAGCCTCTGGCGGCGAATCCGCCGCTCGCGCACAGATCCTCCGGATAGTCCCCGCCCGCGAAGAAGCGCACCGCGATGCGCGGGCCGCTCGTCGCGTAGACCTCGCGGCGCCGCATCGCCGCGAAGAGCGCCTCGCGCGAGTTCTCCTCGGCCCACAGGACCGCGAGGCCGCCCGGGTTGAAGTGCGGCTGGTCGGGCATGGGCGGGATCTCGAAGCGGCTCGAGACGATGCCCGCCGCGTGGCCCACGTGATCGTCCTCGTCGACGTGGCCGGGCGCGCCGAGATGCGTGTCGGTCGAGCCGATCAGTCCGAAATGGAACGGATTCACGCCGAGGCGCGCCTGCTGCACGAGCCCTTCGCCGAGCGCCTCGCGCACGTAGCTCGTGCGCGGCGCGTCCTTCCAGCGCCAGGGCGTGGCAGAGTCCTCCATGCGCGCCCACGGCAGCTTCTCGTAGCCGCAGAGCTCGTCGGACTCGTTCGCGCGGCACTCGGAATCGCCCTTGTGCTGCGTGATCTCGACGAGCGGCTCGAGCGATGCCCGGCGCACGGCGTCGCCGCGCGCGATCGGCGTGCCGTCCGGATGCGCGGTCGGCCAGATGAGCCCGCCGCTCACGTTCGAGTTGTGCGGGATGGCGAGCGCGTCGCAGTCGTCGCCGCGCGCGAGGCACTCGCGCTCGAGCGCGTCCCACAGCCCTTCCGCCGTCGGCGTCTCGATGTAGCTGGTCGGCAGCGCCTGCGTGCGTTCGTTCCGGAAGATCACGTTGCGGTGGATGTTGTCGCCGCCCGGCATGCCGCTCCACTCGTAGGCGACGAAGCTGGTGAAGCGGCAGGCGTCGCTCGTGTCCTGCGCCTCGGCGGCGGCGTCCTGGATCTCGCGCCACG
>DASUFZ010000217.1:0-3471 GCA_036274295.1 Myxococcota bacterium | reverse complement strand
AACCGCGCCATCGCCGTCGCCATGGCCGAGGGCCCCGCGGCCGGACTCGCGCTCGTCGCGGAGATCGCGCGGCGCGGCGATCTCGGGGACTACTACCTGCTCGCCGCGGCAGAGGCCGATCTGCTGCGCCGGCTCGGCCGCAACGACCTCGCCGCGCGCAGCTATCGCCGCGCGCTCGCAGGCGTCGGCACGGAGCCGGAGCGGCGCTATCTGGAGCGCCGGCTCGCGGAAGTCGAGCGCAACTAGCGAGGGGCCCGGCTCTTATCCAGATGCGCCCATGCGCGCGGCAGCGAGATGTCGCGGTTCGGCTTGCGCGGGGGCATGTTGAAGATGGCCGGCGGCTTCCAGGCCATCGCCTTCATCGTCTCACCGACGTGCGTCATGTTGAGCATGTCGTGGCTGTAGCAGAAGCGGCCGTCGCCGACGTAGTAGAGGATGGAGAGGCCCGCGACCCTCCAGGGCGTGCCGTCCTCCTGGTGGCCGAGGATCTGGTCCCACTGCGAGACGAGGCGATGGCCGTCGGTCATGGTCCAGTTCTCGGGGGTCGACCAGCCGTAGCCGGTGAGGCCGGCCATCGACTTCTCGAAGAACTCGCGGATGTTCTCGCGGCCCTCGATGCGGCCCCAGGCCGGATCGATGTAGACCGCGTCCTCGGTGAAGAAGTCGGCGAGCTGGCTCCAGGTCGCGTCGCCCGCATCGATCTTGTCGCGCAGCGCGACGAAGCGGGCGTAGGTCTCGCGGGATTCCTTCTCGATCTGCGTGGGCATGGCGGTCGATCCTCCGGTGGGTCCCCACTCTACGCGATCCGCCCGACCTCGATCGCGGTGCGCCCGAGCGTGCGGCGCGCCTCGAGCTCCGTGTACGCCTCGGGCACGGCGTCGAAGCCGGCGCGGCGGCCGACGATCGGGCGGATGCGGCCCTCTGCGAGCAGGCGCACGAGATCGGCATGCACCTCCTCGCCGACCGCGCGCGGCCACGGGCTGAAGCCGGCGTCGCGGAGACCCGGGATCGACGCGTCGAGGTAGGCGAGCATCACGCCGACGAGCGAGAAGTTGCCCTTCGCGACGGGGCGCATCGGCAGTCCCGTTTCGCCGGCCTCGATGCCGGACGAGAAGCCCGCCACCAGGTAGCGGCCCTCGTGCGCGACGCAGCGCCACGACGGGATTGCGACGGGGCCGCCGACGAGATCGCACACGACGTCGACGCCGCGCCCGCCCGTCAGCTCGAGCACGCGCGCGACGAAGTCCTCCTCGCGGTAGTCGATCGCGACCTCGGCGCCGAGCTTCTCGCAGAAGGCGACCTTCTCGGGGCTGCCGGCCGTCGCGAAGACGCGCGCGCCCGCGGCGACGCCGAGCTGGAGCGCGGCCGATCCGAGCCCGCCGGCGCCGGAGTGCACGAGCAGGGTTTCCCCCGCCGCGAGCTTCGCGCGGCGGAAGAGCGCGAGGTGCATCGTGTGGAAGGGGATGAAGAAGGCGGCCGACTCCGCGTCGTCGAGCGTCGACGGCGCGTCGAAGAGCGAGTCCGCCGGCGCGTACGCGCGCTCGGCCAGCCCGCCGAAGCCGCCGAGCGGCGTCGTCACGATGCGTCGCCCGAGCCAGGCGCCGAGACCCGGCCCCGCGCCGTCGACGACGCCGCAGAGATCCATGCCGAGGGTGAAGGGCAGGGCGGGATGGATCGTCGGATAGCGCCCGTAGCACATGTCGACGTCGTTCCAGTTCAGCGACACCGCGCAGACGCGGACGCGCACGAGGCCCGGGCCCGGCTCGGCGAGCGCGGGCACGTCGACCCTCGCGAGCGCCTGCGCCGGCGGCCCGTAACGGACGACCTGCCATGCCTGCATCGAGACGCCGCCGCTAGTAGAGCTTCGCGATCACGCGGCCGATCGTCTGGCGCCGGGCCATGGCGTCGATCGCGGCCGGCAGCTCCTCGAACTCGATCACCCGCCCGATCACGGGCTTGACCTTCTTCGCCTGCACGAGCGCGACGATCTCGCGCGTGATCTTCTCGCCGAGCGCGGCCGGCGCGAAGTTCCAGCCCATGCCCTTCTTCATCATCTGCGCGAGGGGCTCCGGCGCGTACGCCATCAGTACGCCGCACAGCTTGAAGTTCCCGACGGCGAGGCGCCGCGGCACGAGCCACTTCTCGTCGACCTTCGTCTTGTCCGACGCGAAGCCCATCATCAGGTAGCGGCCGTTGTAGGCGATGCACTTCATCGACTTGTCGACGACGGCTTCGCCCACGTTGTCGAACACCACATCGACGCCGCGGTTCTGCGTCTCGGCGAGCACGACCTCGGCGAAGTCGTCCTTGGTGTAGTCGATGGCGACGTCGGCGCCGAGCTCGCGGCAGAGCTTCAGCTTCTCCTCGCCGCCGGCGGTCGCGAAGACGCGCGCGCCCGCGTTGCGCGCGAGCTGGATCGCCGCCGTGCCGGAGCCGCCGGCCGCGGCGTGGATCAGCACGCTCTCGCCCTTCTTCAGCTCCGCGCGGTCGAAGAGGCCGAGCCAGGCGAGGTGGAACGGGAAGTAGAGCGCGGCCGCGTCGGGCAGCGGGATCGACTCCGGCATCGGGAACGCCGTGACGCCCGGACAGATGGCGTACTCGGCGAAGCCGCCGTGCGCGCCCTTCGTCATCGCCACGACGCGCTCGCCCGTGCGCGCGCCCGCGCCCTCGCCGCAGGCGTCGACGATGCCCATCACCTCCATGCCCGGCGCATAGGGGAGCTCGGGCCGCACCATCATGTTGCCGCCGTTGATGCGCTCGAGATCGTTCAGGTTCAGCGGGATCGCCTGCACGCGCACGCGCAGCTCGCCGGGGCCGGGCGCGGGAATCGGCACGCGGTCGAGCTGGAGCACCTCGAGCGGCGCGCCGTATCGGTGCGTCCGCCACGTCTTCATCGTCGCGGGAGCGTCGCTCATCGGGGCTTCCTTCCGGGGTGGGACGGGTTCCATACCACAGGAGTCAGACCGCCGGCGCCTCTCGTTTCAGGAAGGCGCGGCGCGCGAGGCGATAGATGCCGAGGACGATCGCGCCGAGGAGCAGCAGCGCGAGCACGGGCAGCGCGATCGCCAGGACCGCCACGAGGGCCGCCGTCATCCACTCGAAGGTGGCGACGACGGGATTGCCGAGTCCGCCGGTCGTCGCGGTGCTGCCGAGGCGCAAGAGCGACGTCGCGCCTTGCACGATGCCGGCCGCCGTGCCGCCGCCGACCAGCGCGACCGACCACTGGAGCAGCGGCGGCAGCTCCGCCAGCACGGAGGCGCTCGCGAGCGCGCCGGCCGCGACGGCCGCCGGCGTCGCGGCGACGTCGAGGAGATGGTCGAGCCAGGGCACGTAGTAGGCGCCGATCTCGAGCGCCGTCGCGACGCCGAGCGCGCCGAGCGCGGGTGTCGTCGCCAGCCACTGGAAGCCGCTCGCGAGCGGCACGAGATCCGCGCGCGCGGCCGCGCCGAGCGCGAGCAGCGGCAGAAAGAC
>DASUFZ010000216.1:0-4984 GCA_036274295.1 Myxococcota bacterium | reverse complement strand
TGCTGAAGCTGATCAACAACCTGCTCGATCTCGCGAAGGCGGAGAGCGAAGAGCTCCGCATTCGACGCCGGCCCATCCAGTTCGGAAACGTCGTCGAAGAGATCGTCTCCGGCGCGTTGCCGCTCGCGGAGCGAAAGCAGGTCGCGATCGAGCGGCGCGGGCTCGATGCGTTGCCCTTGATCCACGCGGATCCCGACGCGCTCGAGAAGGTCGTCGTGAACCTCCTGGGCAACGCGCTCAAGTTCACGGATGCGGGCGGACGGATCACCGTCGAGGGGTGGGCCGAGCCTTCGGGTGGCGTTCATCTCCAGATCGCGGACACCGGCGTCGGGATCCCCGCCGATCAGCTCGAGCGCGTGTTCGATCGCTTCGCCCAGGTGGATGGCGGCGCGACGCGCCGCTTCGAGGGCACGGGCATCGGTCTCGCGCTCGTGAAGCAGCTCGTCGAGCTGCACGGCGGGCGGGCCTACGCGGAGAGCGACGGCCCCGGCCTCGGCACGCGCATGCACGTGGTGCTGCCGGTCGGCGAGAGCGATCCGGATGCCGCGGAGGCCATCGAGCAGGTGATCGAGGGCGCGCGCGCGGGCTCGTCTCTCGCCGCGATGGAGGCGGAGCTCGATCAGTCCGCCGCGGCGCACGCGTCGGGCGAGCTGCGCACGACCGAGATGGAGCGCCACGTCGATCGTCTCGAGAAGAGCGAAGCCGGCGGCGCGCAGCAGGCGAGCGCCGGAGCGACGAAGGACTCCGCCGAAGTCCTCGTCGTCGAGGACAACCCCGACATGCGGCGGCTGCTCGCGGATCTCGTCGGCCAGGAGTACCGCGTGCGCACGGCGCGCAACGGGCGCGAGGGGCTCGAGCTGCTGCGCGAGCGCGCGCCGGATGTCGTGCTCACCGACGTCATGATGCCCGAGATGTCGGGCGTGGAGCTGTGCGCGGCCATCAAGGGCGATGCCGCGACGGCGGCGATCCCCGTCGTGCTCGTCACCTCGAAGGCCGAGCGCGAGATGAAGATCGAGGGCCTCGAGCGCGGCGCCGACGATTACATCACGAAGCCCTTCCACCCGCGCGAGCTGCTGGCGCGCGTGCGCGCGCTCGTCCGCGTGCGTCGCCTCCAGAGCGAGCTCGCGGTGCGGAACGCGCTGCTCGAGAGCACCAACGCGGAGCTGCGCAGCGCGGTCTCGGACCTGCGCGAGGCGGGCGCCCAGCTCGTCCAGGCCGAGCGTCTGGCGGCGGTCGGCGAGCTGGCGGCCGGCGTCGCCCACGAGGTGAACAACCCCGTCAACTTCGCCATGAACGCGATGAAGGCGCTCCGCGGCTACGTGCAGGACGTCCAGACGGTGGCCCAGAAAGTCTCAGCGCTGGCGGCCGGTCGGCCGGAAGAGCTCACTTCTCGCATCCACGAGCTGGAGACCCTGCGGCGCGACCTCGGCTTCGACCAGAACGTGGAAGCGCTCTCGGAGCTCGGAGAGATCGTCACCGAGGGTCTCGAGCGGACCTCGCGTCTCGTGGGCGACCTGCGCGATTTCGCGGCGCCTGGGGGCCGTTCCTCGAGCCGGATCGACGTCGCCCGGGGCCTGCGCTCGACCCTCCAGCTCGTCCGGCATCTCTTCCACCAGGCCGGGGTGGAGCTCCACGAAGAGCTCGCCCCCGACCTGCCCCTGCTCGAGGGGGACCCCCGGGCCCTCAACCAGGTTTTCCTCAACCTGTTGAAGAACGCGGCCGAAGCGTTCGAGGGGCAACGCGGCCGCGTGGACGTCCGGGCGCGCGTGGAGGGGGGCACAGTCGTCGTGGAGATCCAGGACGATGGTCCGGGCATCGCGCCCGAGCTGCGCGAGCGGCTCTTCGAGCCGTTCTTCAGCACCAAGCCGGCCGGCCGCGGCACCGGCCTCGGCCTGTCCATCAGCCAGCGCATCGTGGCCGAGCACGGCGGCACGATCGAGCTGGATTCCGAGCCGGGACGCGGGACCACGGCGCGCGTGCGGCTGCCGTCGCAGCGCGCGGCGGAAGGGCGGGTCGATGCGGCCCAAGCCTGAATCGCTCCGCGACTACCGCGAGTACCCGATCCTCTACGTCGACGACGAGCCGGAGAACCTCCGCATCTTCGAGCTCACGTTCCGGCGCGAGTTCGCGATCCTGACGGCGCGCAGCGGCGCCGAGGGCCTCGACATCCTCCAGCGCGAGCCCGTCGCGCTGGTGCTCTCCGATCACCGCATGCCCGGCATGACGGGCACGGAGTTCCTCCAGCGCGTCGCGCAGTACGACCCGAAGACCCTGCGCATCATGGTGACGGCCTACGGCGACGTCCGGACGCTCGAGAGCGCCATCAACGACGGCTCCATCTACCGCTTCATCGCGAAGCCGTGGACGCCGGAAGAAGTCGGTCTCACCTTGCGCCGCGGCATCGAGGCCTACGCCCTCGAGCGCGAGCGCGAGCAGCTCCTCAACGAGCTGGCCATCCTGCACCGCGTCTCCGCCGGGCTGGCGCGCGAGCTCGATCTCGAGCGCCTCACGCGCCTGATCCTCAATACGCTCGTCAAGGACGTCCGCTTCGATGCCGCGGGCCTGATGACGTACCTGCCGCGCGAGCAGGCGCTGCGCTGGGAGAAGGGCAATCCGAGCGACGCGACGCTCGACCCGATGCTCCGCAGCCTGCGCTTCGACGACGTCATGTCGCCGTACTTCATCTCGCGCCTGCGCGACGGCCGCTCGCACCTGCTGAAGCTCGAGGACGCGCTCGATTACGAGCCGCCCGTGCGCCGCATGGTCACCGAGATCGCCGCGGGGCAGGTGCTGGTGCAGCCGCTGCACGGCAAGGACGCGCTCGTCGGCGCCCTCGTCGTCGACAACCGGCGCGGCCGCGAAGCCTTCTCGAGCGACGACCAGACCCTGATGGAGGGCCTCTCCAACACGGCGGCCATCGCGCTCGAGAACGCGCGCCTCGTGGAAGACCTGCGCCGCTCGCGCGAGCAGGTGCGGCGCATCGATCGCCTCGGCTCGCTCGGCACGCTCGCGGCGGGGCTGGCCCACGAGATCAACAACCCGCTCGTCTCGATCAACACCTTCCTCGCCATGGCGCCGCAGAAGCGCCACGAGAACGACAGCGAGTTCTGGGGCGGCTATCACACGCTCGCGTGCCGTGAGGTGGACCGCATCAAGGGCCTGGTCGACACCATGCGCCGGCTCGGCCGCGGCAGCGCGTACACCATGCCGCGCGAGACGGTCGACGTGCCGTCCATCGTGGAGGAGGTGGTCACCTTGCTCCGCCGCGAGGCCAAGCTCAGCCACGTGACGCTCACCGCGGAGTTCGAGACGGACGCCCCGAAGATCGTCGCGGTGCGAGATCACGTGCACCAGGTCGTGCTGAACCTCGTGCTGAACGCGATCGCCGCGACGCCGGCGGGCGGCAAGATCGTCGTGCGCTGCGCGGCGGCGCCGGACGCGCCGGACGGCCTGGTCCTCGAGGTCAGCGATACGGGCCCCGGCATCCCGCCCGAGCACATGGACCAGATCTTCGATCCGTTCTTCACCACCAAGGATCCGGATCAGGGCACCGGGCTCGGCCTGATGGTGTGCCATCGCATCGTGGCCGATCACGGCGGCTCGATCGAGGTGCGCGCCGCGGAAGGCGAGGGCGCCACCTTCTCGGTCTACTGGCCGGTCGACGCCCGCGCTCCGCAGCGTCCGCTTGACCCCCTCCAGCCCGTCCGGTAGCTGTCTCGCCGCTTTTTTCCCCGCACTTCGCGAGGTGATCCGGCGCCGATGAGGTGGTGGCAGTACGCGCTGGTCGCGTGCGTCGCTGCGCTCGCTCCCTCGTGGGCGGGCGCGACGCCGCGCGTGGCCATTCTTCCGGTGGTCGTGCACAGCGCTTCGCCGAACCCGAGCTACCTCTCGGACGGGCTGGCCGACATGCTGGCCGCGCGTCTCGAGCAGCTCGGCGGCATGCGCGTCGTGCGCGAGGACGGCGATCAGACGGCCACCACGCGCCTGGATCAGGCCGTCGAGCGCGGCGGCGCGCTGAAGGCCGATTACGTCGTGTTCGGGTCGTTCACGCAGTTCGGTGACGGCGCGAGCCTGGATCTCCAGTGCGCGCCCGTGCAGAGCAGCGATCCCGCCGCGGCGCGCTCGCTCTTCGTGCAGTCCGGCGCCATCGGCGAGATCATCCCCAAGCTCGACGACGTGGCGGACAAGGTCGCCTACTACGTGCTCGGCGAGAGCGCGGCGAAATCCGCGGTCGGCGAGCGCACGCGCAATGCCGCGCCGCTGAAGGATCTCGTCGGGCGCATCGACGCGCTCGAGCGCGTGGTCTATGGGAAGGGCTCCGCGCCGGCGGCGCCGAAGGCGGCCGAGGCTGCGCCCGCGCCGAAGGCGAAGCCGGCCAAGGCCGAGGAGAGCGAGGAGCCTGAGGATCCCGAGGCGGCGCACGACGATCCGGAGGCCGAGCCGGAGGACTGATTCGGGCCGGCGCCCGCGCTACGGTTCGTCGCCGCCTTGCTCCGCACGGCGGCGCGCGTGTTCAGGGGCGGTGTAGCTCAGTCGGTTAGAGCGGCGGCTTCATAAGCCGTAGGTCGTTGGTTCGAGTCCAACCACCGCTACCACGCAAGTCTCCGACGCCATTCGAATCTGTCGGACTCCTCGGTCTCCTGCTCGACGTGGGGACTGCTTGGGGAATCGAGCGCGATCCGCGCCAGCAGGTCCGCCGGGACCTCGCCGGAATCGAGACGCATCGGCTCCGGTAGTCGTCCGTGTCGATCCACTTGGCGTAGTGGCGTGCCGTGGTGGTGACGTCCGCGTGCCCGAGCTGACGGCTCACGTAGCCGAGCTGCACGCCCGCCGAAAAGAGCTGCGAGGCGTAGGTCCTTCAGTGCGCGGTGGCCGACCTTGGCCCGAGCGCAGATCCGCCGCCACTCACGGCGCCGAAAGTTGTCCCTGTCGAGCAACGTGGGGACCGTGGGGACCCGCTCCGCCTGCTGGCCCTTGGCCTCCT
>DASUFZ010000215.1:0-15129 GCA_036274295.1 Myxococcota bacterium | reverse complement strand
CGGCACGAAGTCCGCCAATCCCTTCTTCGCCTGACGCTGCGTGATCGCCGCCGTCAAGGTCGTCTTCCCGTGGTCCACGTGACCGATCGTCCCCACGTTCACGTGCGGCTTCGTTCGCTCGAACTTCCCCTTGGCCATCGACCCTCTCCGATGCCTGCCCGACGTCGTCGGGCCCAGGCGGCTTAGTGGAATACGATGCTCTGCGCGACGCTGTCAGGAACCTGCGCGTAGCGCTGGAATTGCATGGTGAAGGTGCCGCGACCCTGCGTCATCGAGCGCAGGTCGTTCACGTATCCGAACATCGCGCCGAGCGGCACCTGCGCGGTGATCATCTGCACGCGGCCGCGGCTCTCGAAGCCCGTGATGTCGCCGCGGCGGCTCGCGAGATCGCCCTGCGTGACGCCGACGAACTCGTCGGGCACGACGACCTCGACGGCCATGATCGGCTCGAGCAGCACGGAGCCGGCCTTCTCGAGCGCCTCGCGCATGCCCATCGACGCCGCGATCTTGAACGAGCGCTCGGACGAATCCACGTCGTGGTACTTGCCGTCGACGAGGCGCACGGCGATGTCGACCACCGGGTAGCCCGCGAGCCAGCCGCTCTGCGTCGCCTCCTCGCAGCCCTGGCGCACCGCCGGCACGAACTCGATCGGCACGGCGCCGCCCTTCACGGCGTTCTCGAAGGTGAAGCCCTCGCCCGACTTGCCGGGTCCGACCTCGAGCACGACGACGCCGTAGTCGCCCGTGCCGCCGCTCTGCTTGATGTAGCGGCCCTCGACGCGCACGTGCTTCGTGACCGTCTCCTTGTAGGAGACCTGCGGCTTGCCGACGTTGGCCTGCACGTTGAACTCGCGCACCAGGCGGTCCGCGATGATCTCGAGGTGGAGCTCGCCCATGCCCGAGATGATGGTCTGGCCCGTCTCGGGATCGACGGTGCAGCGGAAGGACGGATCCTCCTGCGCGAGCCGCGCGAGCGACTGGCCCAGGCGGTCCATGTCGGCCTGCGTCTTCGGCTCGATCGCGATCGAGAGCACCGGGTTCGGGAACTGCAGGGTCTCGAGCACGATCGGCTTGTGGAAGTCGCAGAGCGTCTCGCCGGTGATCACGTCCTTGAGTCCCACCACCGCGACGATGTCGCCGGTGTAGGCCTCCTCGATCTCCTCGCGCTTGTTCGCGTGCATCTCGAGCAGGCGGTTCAGGCGCTCCTTGCGGCCGCGGTTCCCGTTGATGACCTGCTGGCCATGCTTCACGTGGCCCGAGTAGACGCGGATGTAGGTCAGGTGGCCGACGTGCTTGTCGGTCATGAGCTTGAAGACGAGCGCGCTGAAGGGCTCGTTGTCGTCGGCCTTGCGCTGCAGCGCCTCACCCGTCTTCGGGTGCGTGCCCTCCACCGCCGGCACGTCGAGCGGCGACGGCAGGTAGTCGACGACGGCGTCGAGCAGGCGCTGCACGCCCTTGTTCTTGAAGGCCGCGCCGCACAGCACCGGCACGACGGCCATGCGGAGCGTCGCGTCGCGCAGCGCCTTGCGCAGCTGGTCGGCGGAGATCGGCTCGCCGTCGAGATAGCGGGCGGTCAGCGCCTCGTCGAAATCCGCGACGGCCTCGATCAACGTGTTGCGACCGGTCTCGAGCGCGCCCTGCAGCTCCGCCGGCACCGGTCCCTCGTCGAAGCGCGCGCCGAGGCTCTCCTCGTCCCACACGAGCGCCGTCTGCGTCAGCAGGTCGACGACGCCGACGAAGCGGTCCTCGCGGCCGATCGGCAGCTGCATCGGCACCGCGTTCGCGCCGAGGCGCTCGCGGATCATCTTCACGCAGCGATCGAAATCCGCGCCCACGCGGTCCATCTTGTTCACGAACGCGATGCGCGGCACGCGGTACTTGTCCGCCTGGCGCCACACCGTCTCCGACTGCGGCTCGACGCCCGCCACGCCGTCGAACACCGCGATCGCGCCGTCGAGCACGCGCAGCGAGCGCTCCACCTCGATGGTGAAATCGACGTGGCCCGGCGTGTCGATGATGTTGATGCGGTGATCCTTCCAGAAGCAGGTCGTCGCGGCCGACGTGATCGTGATGCCGCGCTCCTGCTCCTGCTCCATCCAGTCCATCGTCGCGGCCCCGTCGTGGACCTCGCCCATCTTGTGCGACTTGCCCGTGTAGAAGAGGATCCGCTCGGTCGTAGTGGTCTTGCCGGCATCGATGTGCGCCATGATGCCGATATTGCGCGTGCGTTCGAGCGGGGTCGTGCGGGCCATCTGCGTATCCGAGCGGCGTCACTACCAGCGGTAGTGAGAGAACGCCTTGTTCGCCTCCGCCATTCGATGGGTGTCCTCGCGCTTCTTGACCGCCTCGCCGCGCTCGTTCGCGGCGTCGATGATCTCGTCGGCGAGCTTCTCGTACATGCTCTTGCCGCCGCGCCCGCGCGAGTACTCCTTCAGCCAGCGCATCGCGAGCGACGTGGCGCGTTCGGGGCGCACCTCGACGGGAACCTGATACGTGGCGCCGCCGACGCGGCGCGACTTCACCTCGACGCGCGGCCGCACGTTCTCGAGCGCGCGGCGGAACATCGCCAGCGGGTCGTTGCGGGTCTTCGACTCGATGACGTCGAACGCGTCGTACACGATGCGCTCGGCGGTGCTCTTCTTGCCGTGGCTCATCACCACGTTGATGAAGCGCATGACCATGCGATCCGCGTACTTCGCATCGGGCAGGACCAGGCGCTTCGGAACGTCACGTCTTCGCGGCATCTCGATCCTCGGCCGGCCGACCGGCACGGAAAGAAACGGCCGGGCGGGCACGAGCCCGCCCGGCCGAAGAGAAGTTCTACTTGGGTCGCTTCGCGCCGTACTTCGAGCGGCTGCGCTGGCGATTCGCAACGCCCGTCGTATCCAGCGTTCCGCGCACGATGTGGTAGCGGACGCCCGGCAGGTCCTTCACGCGCCCGCCGCGGATCATCACGACCGAGTGTTCCTGGAGGTTGTGGCCCTCACCCGGGATGTACGCGTTCACCTCGCGGCCGTTCGTCAGGCGCACGCGCGCGACCTTGCGCAGCGCCGAGTTCGGCTTCTTCGGCGTCTGTGTGAACACGCGCAGACACACGCCGCGGCGCTGGGGGCAGCTCATGAGGTCGGGCGACTTCGAGCGCGAGCGCTGGCGATGTCGTCCGAGGCGCACGAGCTGCTGCGTAGTGGGCATCCGGGGGAATCTCCGTTCGGTGTTGCAGGGAGCTGTTGCGACGCGGATCTCGTAAAGACACCGGTCCCCACTGCCCGGCCGATACGGACGAAGGGACCGGAAGCCAGGTCGAGAACCTGGGATCGGGAGCCCCCTTCGGCTCGTGTCGGCGGACCGCAGTGGAGCGGTCCCGGTCGCGAAAAAACGCCGCAGTCTAGCCGGCTTCGACTTGCTGTCAACGCATCGGCGAGCCCGTCGGCGCGCGCCCGGACGCGCCCGGGCGCGCGCCTCGGGAGTTACACCTCGAGCGAGTCGCCGGGGCCTTCGCCCCCCGGCCCTGCGATCAGGTCCATCGGCTCGAGATCGTCACGCGGAGGCGGCGGCGCCGGCGTGATGTCCTCGTCCGGGCCCTCCACCATTCCCTCGGGCGCATCGATCTGGATCCCGATGTTCTGGTAGCGGGCCATGCCCGTCCCGGCCGGGATCAGGCGGCCCATGATCACGTTCTCCTTCAGGCCGCGCAGGTGGTCGACCTTGCCCCACATGGCCGCCTCGGTGAGGACCTTCGTGGTCTCCTGGAACGAGGCCGCCGAGATGAAGGACTCGGTCGAGAGCGAGGCCTTGGTGATGCCGAGGAGCAGCGGCTCGGCGACCGCGGGGTGCTTGCCCTCGGCCACCATCTGCTCGTTCACCTTCTCGAACACCACCTTCTCGACCTGCTCGCCGACGAGGAAGTCGGTGTCGCCGACCTCCTTCACGCGCACGCGGCGCAGCATCTGCCGGACGATCACCTCGATGTGCTTGTCGTTGATGCGGACGCCCTGCAGCCGATAGACCTCCTGCACCTCGTCGACGAGATACTTCGCGAGCTCCTTCTCGCCCTTGATGCGCAGGATGTCGTGCGGGTTCGAGGAGCCGTCCATCAGCGCCTCGCCGGCGCGCACGCGGTCGCCCTCGTGCACGCTGATGTGCTTGCCCTTCGGGATCAGGTACTCCTTCGGCTCCGCGTCCTCGAGGTCCGGCGTCACGATCACGCGCCGCTTGCCGCGCGAGTCCGGACCGAACGAGATCGTGCCGTCGATCTCCGACACGATCGCGAAGTCCTTCGGCTTGCGGGCCTCGAAGAGCTCCGCGACGCGCGGCAGACCGCCGGTGATGTCCTTCGTCTTGGCCGTCTCGCGGGGCATCTTCGCCAGCACGTCGCCGGCGGCCGCCTCCTGCCCCTCGATCACCGCGAGGTTGGCGCCGACCGGCAGCAGCGCGCGCGCGATCGTGTTGCCTTCCGGCCCCTTGATCGAGATGCGCGGCCGCAGGTCGGGGTCCTTCGACTCGATGATCACCTTCGACGAGAGCCCGGTGAACTCGTCCACCTGCTCGCGCATCGTGCCGCCCTCGACGATGTCGCCGAACTTCACGATGCCGCTGACGTCGGCGAGGATCGGGTTCGCGAAGGGATCCCACTCGACGAGGACGTCGCCGGGCTTCACGCGCGCCCCGTCCGCGACGCGAACCTGCGCGCCGTAGACGATCGGGTAGCGCTCCTTCTCGCGGCCGCTGGCGTCGAAGACGCCGATCTCGCCGTTGCGGCTCATCGCGACCTGGCGGCCCTCGCGATCCGCGACGGTGCGCAGGTTGCTGTAACGCACCTCGCCCTCGGCCGTGGCCTCGACGTGCGAGGCCTCGACGCGCCGGGTCGCCGTGCCGCCGATGTGGAAGGTCCGCATCGTCAGCTGCGTGCCGGGCTCGCCGATCGACTGCGCGGCGATCACGCCGACCGCCTCGCCGTCGTTCACCATGGTGCCGCGCGCGAGATCGCGTCCGTAGCAGCGCGCGCACACGCCGAAATCGATCTCGCAGGTGAGCACCGAGCGGATCATCACGCGCTCGAGGCCCGCGTTCTCGATGACCTTCACGAGATCCTCGTCGATCTCCTGACCCGCCGGGACGAGCACCTCGTCGTTGAGCGGGTCGCGGATGTCGTCGAGGGCCACGCGCCCGAGGATGCGCTCGCCGAGCGGCTCGATGATCTCGCCGCCCTCCACGAGCGGCCCGATCTCGATGCCGTCGGCGGTGCCGCAATCGTCCGCGCGAATCACCATGTCCTGCGAGACGTCCACGAGACGCCGCGTCAGGTAGCCCGAGTTCGCCGTCTTGAGCGCCGTGTCCGCGAGGCCCTTGCGCGCGCCGTGCGTCGAGATGAAGTACTGCAGCACGGTCAGGCCTTCACGGAAGTTCGCCGTGATCGGCGTCTCGATGATCTCGCCCGACGGCTTGGCCATCAGGCCTCGCATGCCGGCGAGCTGGCGCATCTGCTGCGCGGAACCGCGCGCGCCCGAGTCGGCCATCATATAGATGGGGTTGAAGCTCGGCAGGTGCAGCTCCTGCCCGCCCTCCCCCTTCACGATGTCGGTGCCGAGACGGTCGAGCATCTGCGATGCGACCTGCTCGGTCGCATGCGCCCAGATGTCGATCACCTTGTTGTAGCGCTCGCCGTCGGTGATCAGACCCTCCTGGTACTGCTGCTCGATCTCGCGCACCTCCTCTGCCGCGGCGGCGATGAAGCGCTCCTTGTCGGAGGGGATCTTCATGTCGTCGATGCAGATCGAGACACCCGCGCGCGTCGCGTGCTGGTAGCCGAGCGAGCGCAGGCGGTCCGCCAGGATCACAGTGGCCTTGTTGCCGAGGCTCCGGTAGGCCTGGTCGATCAGCTCGCCGAGCGCCTTCTTGTCCATCACCCGGTTGAGCATCTCGAACGGGATCTGATCGTCGACGATCTCGCGCACGAGGATCCGGCCGACCGTGGTGTCGACCAGGCCCGCGCCGTCCATGCGCACCTTGATGGCGGCGTGGATCTCGACTTCGCCCGCGTCGAAGGCGGAGCGCACTTCGGCCGGGCTGGCGAAGCGCATGCCCTCGCCGCGTGCGCCGTTGCGCTCGCGGGTCATGTAGTAGCAGCCGAGCACGATGTCCTGGGAAGGACCGATGATCGGCCGGCCCGTCGCAGGCGAGAGGATGTTGTTCGTGCTCATCATGAGCACGCGCGCTTCCATCTGCGCCTCGACGGAGAGCGGCACGTGCACGGCCATCTGGTCGCCGTCGAAGTCGGCGTTGAAGGCCGCGCACACCAGCGGGTGGAGCTGGATCGCCTTGCCGTCGATCAGCAGCGGCTCGAACGCCTGCACGCCGAGCCGGTGGAGCGTCGGCGCCCGGTTCAGCATCACCGGGTGCTCCTGGATCACCTCGGCGAGGATGTCCCAGACCTCCGGCCGCTCCTTCTCCACCATCTTCTTCGCGGCCTTGATGGTGGTGACGTAGCCGCGCTGCTCGAGCTTGCTGTAGATGAAGGGCTTGAAGAGCTCGAGCGCCATGCGGCTCGGCAGGCCGCACTGGTGCAGCCGCAGCTCCGGCCCGATCACGATGACCGAGCGGCCCGAGTAGTCGACGCGCTTGCCGAGCAGGTTCTGGCGGAAGCGGCCGGTCTTGCCCTTCAGCATGTCGGAGAGCGACTTCAGCGGGCGCTTCGACGGGCCGGTGATCACGCGGCCGCGGCGGCCGTTGTCGAAGAGCGCGTCCACGGCCTCCTGCAGCATCCGCTTCTCGTTGCGGATGATGACCTCGGGCGCGTTCAGCTCCTGCAACCGCTTCAGGCGGTTGTTGCGGTTGATGACGCGCCGGTAGAGATCGTTCAGGTCGGAGGTCGCGAAGCGGCCGCCGTCGAGCGGGACCAGCGGGCGGAGATCCGGCGGGATGACCGGGATCACCTCCATGATCATGTGCTCGGGCTTGTTCGCCGACTCGTGGAACGCGTCGAGCACCTTCAGGCGCTTGGCGATCTTCTTGCGCTTCGCCTCGCTGGTGGCGTCGCGCATCTCGTAGCGGAGGCGCTTGCACTCCTCCGCGACGTCGAGCGACGCCAGCATGTCGCGGATGGCCTCCGCGCCGATGCCGATGGTGAAGCCCTCGCGCCCGTACTTCTCGCGCGCCTCGACGAGCTGGTCCTCGTTCAGGAGCTCTCCGAACCGCAGCGCCGTGTCACCCGGGTCGATGACGATGTGCGACTCGAAGTAGAGCACCTTCTCGAGGTCGCGCAGCGAGATCTCGAGGATGTTGCCGATGCGGCTCGGCAGCGACTTGAGGAACCAGATGTGCGCGACGGGCGTGGCCAGGGTGATGTGGCCCATGCGCTCGCGGCGCACCTTGCTCTGGATCACCTCGACGCCGCACTTCTCGCACACGACGCCGCGGTGCTTCATGCGCTTGTACTTGCCGCAGTTGCATTCGTAGTCCTTGACCGGACCGAAGATCTTTGCGCAGAAGAGCCCGTCGCGTTCCGGCTTGAAGGTCCGGTAGTTGATCGTCTCCGGCTTCTTCACCTCGCCGAACGACCACTCCCGGATCTTGTCCGGGGACGCGATGGAGATCCGGAGCGCGTTGAACGCGAGCGGATCCTTGGGCTTCTCGAACAGGTTGTAGAGATCACGCAATTTGGCGTACCCCTTTAATTCTTGTCTTCGATGAGATCGACATCGAGACCGAGCGCCTGGAGCTCCTTCACGAGCACGTTGAAGCTCTCCGGCAGGCCCGGCTCGAGGGCGTTGTCGCCCTTCACGATGGATTCGTAGATGCGCGTGCGCCCGAGCACGTCGTCCGACTTGACCGTCAGGAACTCCTGCAGGGCGAAGGCGGCGCCGTAGGCCTCGAGCGCCCACACCTCCATCTCTCCGAGGCGCTGGCCGCCGAACTGCGCCTTGCCGCCGAGCGGCTGCTGCGTCACCAGGCTGTAGGGCCCGATGCTGCGCGCGTGGATCTTGTCGTCGGCGAGGTGGTGCAGCTTCAGCATGTAGAGCACGCCCACCGTGACCTCGTGGTCGAAGGGCTCGCCGGTGCGGCCGTCGAAGAGCACGGTCTGCCCGGAGAGCGAGAGTCCCGCGCGATCGAGCTCCGCGCGGATCTCCTCCTCCTTCGCGCCGTCGAAGACGGCCGTCGCCATGTGGACGCCGCGCCGCACGCGCTGCGCCATCGACAGGATCGTCTCGTCGCTCGCCTCCGCGAGCAGCTTGCCGATGCGCTTGTCGCCGTACGCCTCGATCAGCTTCGTGCGCAGCGCCGCCGCCGAAGCACTCCGCTGATCGCGCAGCGCCGCGTCGATGCGATCGCCGAGGCCGCGAGCCGCCCAGCCGAGGTGCGTCTCGAGGATCTGCCCGATGTTCATGCGCGACGGCACACCGAGCGGGTTCAGCACGATGTCGACCGGCGCGCCGTCGGACATGTAGGGCATGTCCTCCTCGGGCAGGATGCGCGAGATGACGCCCTTGTTGCCGTGGCGGCCGGCCATCTTGTCGCCGACGGAGAGCTTGCGTTTGATGGCCAGGTAGACCTTGACCATCTTGAACACGCCCGGCGGCAGCTCGTCGCCCTTCTTCAGGCGCGCGATCTTCTCGTCGAAGACCGCCTTGATGACGTTGGCCTGCTCCTCGACCGACGCGAAGATGCGGTCGATCTGCTCCTGGACCGGCGCTGCCTCGAGCTGGATCTCGTTCCAACGCCGCTCGGGGATCTGCGAGAGGATCTCGCGCGTGATCTCCGCATTCGGCTCGAGCCAGACGACCTTCTTGCGGTCGTCGCCGATCCGGTTCGCCGCGCGCTTGCCGATCAGGACTTCGCGGACCTTGTTCATCGCGCTCTGGCGGATGATGCGGACCTCGTCCTCCTGGTCCTTGCGCATGCGATCGATCTCTTCCTCCTCGATCGCGCGGGCGCGCTCGTCCTTCTCGACGCCGCGGCGCGAGAAGACCTGCGCGCCGATGACGGTGCCGGCGACTCCCGGCGGCACGCGCAGCGACGTGTCGCGCACGTCGCCCGCCTTCTCGCCGAAGATCGCGCGCAGCAGGCGCTCCTCCGGCGAGAGCTGGGTCTCGCCCTTCGGCGTGATCTTGCCGACGAGGACGTCGTCCTGCTTCACCTCGGCGCCGATGCGCACGATGCCCGACTCGTCGAGGTCCTTCAGGGCCTCCTCGCCGACGTTCGGGATGTCGCGGGTGATGTCCTCCTTGCCGAGCTTGGTGTCGCGCGCGACGCACTCGAACTCCTCGATGTGGATCGAGGTGTAGGAGTCGTCCTTGACGACGCGCTCGGAGATGAGGATCGAGTCCTCGAAGTTGTACCCGCCCCAGGGCATGAAGGCGACGAGCACGTTGCGCCCGAGCGCCAGCTCGCCCTGCTCGGTGGCCGGGCCGTCCGCGATCACCTGCCCCTTCCGCACGCGCGAGCCGGGCCGCACGATCGGCTTCTGGTTGATGCAGGTGCTCTGGTTCGAGCGCTGGTACTTGATCAGGTTGATGATGTCGACGTTGGACGCGTTGCCGTCGTCCTCGTCGGGCTTCACCACGATGCGCGATGCGTCGACCGACTCGACCACGCCGTCGCGCTTGGCCACGACGGTCACGCCGGAGTCGCGCGCGACCACCGCCTCCATGCCGGTGCCGACCAGCGGCGCCTCGGTGCGCAGCAGCGGCACCGCCTGGCGCTGCATGTTCGATCCCATCAGCGCGCGGTTGGCGTCGTCGTTCTCGAGGAAGGGGATGAGCGACGCGGCCACCGACACCAGCTGGTTCGGCGACACGTCCATCATCTCGACCTCGGAGGGCGGCACCTGCACGAACTCGCCGGCCTTGCGCGACTGCACGACGTCGCGCACGTAGCGGCCGGCGTCGTCGACGGGCGCGTTCGCCTGCGCGATCGACAGGCGCTCCTCGTCGAGCGCGGAGAGGTACTTCACCTCCGTGGTGACGCGGCCCGCGTCCACCACGCGGTAGGGCGTCTCGATGAAGCCGAGGTCGTTCACGCGGGCGTAGGTCGAGAGCGACGCGATCAGTCCGATGTTCGGGCCTTCCGGCGTCTCGATCGGGCAGATGCGTCCGTAGTGCGTCGGGTGCACGTCGCGCACCTCGAAGCCCGCGCGCTCCCGCGTCAGGCCGCCCGGCCCGAGCGCCGAGAGGCGGCGCTTGTGGGTGACGGCCGAGAGCGGGTTCGTCTGGTCCATGAACTGCGAGAGCTGGCTCGACCCGAAGAACTCCTTCACCACCGCCGAGACGGGCTTGGAGTTGATCAGGTCGTGCGGCATCAGGGTCTCGATCTCCTGGAGCGACATGCGCTCCTTGATCGCGCGCTCCATGCGCACCAGGCCGATGCGGTACTGGTTCTCGAGCAGCTCGCCGACCACGCGCACGCGCCGGTTGCCGAGGTGGTCGATGTCGTCGATGCGGCGGTCCGGATCGGTGCCCGTCTTGAGATCGATCAGGTACTTGACCGCGGCGATGATGTCGTCGGGGCGGAGCGTCGGGAGCTCGCGCAGCGCGATCTCCTCGGTCGGGCCCGACGGACCCTGCGGCTGCCACTCGACGCGCTGGTCGGGATCGAAGCCGAGCTTGTGGTTCACCTTCAGCCGGCCGACGCGCGAGAGGTCGTAGCGCTCGGGGTTGAAGAAGAGGTTGCGGAACAGGTTGGCCGCCGTGTCGGGCGTCGGCGGATCACCGGGGCGCAGGCGCCGGTAGATCTCGATGATCGCCTCCTCGGTGGAGAGCGTCTTGTCGGCCAGCAAGGTGTCGCGCAGCGCCATGCCGCTGACGAGCGGATCGAGGTAGAGCAGCGGGAACTCGTGGATGCCGCGGGTCTTCAGATCCTCGAGCTTCTCGTTGGTGAGCTCTTCGTTGCACTCGAGCACCACTTCGCCGGTCTGCTCGTCGACGATGTCCTGCGGCGCGACGCGCTTGACCGCGTCGGTCCGCACCAGGTCCTCGATCGGGATCTGGATCCACTCGACGCCGGCCTCGCGCAGCTTGCGCACGGCGGCGGCGGTGAACTTGCGGTCCTTGCGCACCAGCACCTCGCCCGCCTCGTCGCGGATCTCGCGCAGGCAGCGCTGGCCGACCAGCAGGTCCGGCACCACCGACTTCTCGTACTTCTTGCCGTCCCAGCGGATGCGCTCGGAGGTGTAGAAGTAGGCGAGCAGATCCTCCGGCGTGTAGCCGAGGGCCTTCAGCAGGACGGTGACGAAGATCTTCCGGCGCCGGTCGATGCGCGCGTAGAGCAAGTCCTTGTGGTCGAACTCCAGATCGAGCCAGGAGCCGCGGTAGGGAATGACGCGGCAGGAGTAGAGCTTCTTCCCCGATGCCGAGACGGTCGTCGACGTGCTCGTATCGAAGAAGATGCCCGGCGAGCGGTGCAGCTGGGAGACGATCACCCGCTCGGTGCCGTTGATGATGAAGGTGCCGTGCTCGGTCATGATCGGGATCTCCCCGAAGTAGACCTCCTGCTCCTTCACGTCGCGGATCGCCTGCGAGCCCTCGCTCTGGTCCCACGCCACCAGCCGGATCGTCACCTTGAAGGGCGCCGCGTACGTCATGCCGCGCTGCAGGCACTCCTGCACGTCGTACTTCGGCTCCTCCAGCGTGTAGCCGACGAACTCGAGCGACGCGGAGTCGTTGAAGTCCTTGATCGGGAACACAGACGAGAACACGGCCTGGAGGCCCGTGTTCTCGCGCTTCTCCGGCTCGACGTCCGTCTGCAGGAAGCGCTCGAACGTCTGCTTCTGGATCTCGATCAGGTCCGGGATCTCGAGGATCGAGGGAATCTTCGAGAAGTCCTTGCGTACGCTGAGCTCGGTCTCGGTGAGGATTTCGTTCACGGGTCCCTACGGCCTCCGGGCTGACTTGCTGCCAACAGTTGGCGCGCCGCGACGCGCGGCGCGCGCCAGGGCCCTACTTGATCTGGATCTGGCCGCCGGCGGCCTCGATCTGCGCCTTGATCTTGTCGGCCTCCTCCTTGTTGACGCCCTCCTTGACGGGCTTCGGCGCGCCTTCCACCAGGTCCTTGGCCTCCTTCAGGCCGAGGCCCGTGATCGCGCGGACCTCCTTGATGACCTGGATCTTCTTGTCGCCCGCGGAGACGAGGATGACGTCGAAGTCCGTCTTCTCCTCCGCCGGAGCGGCGCCCGCGGCCGCGCCGCCGCCCGCCGCCACCGCCACCGGCGCGGCGGCGGACACGCCCCACTTCTGCTCGAGGAGCTTCGCCAGGTCGGCGGCCTCCATCACCGTGAGGGTGGAGAGCTGTTCTGCAATTGCGTTGAGATCGGCTGCCATGGTCGTCTTTCCCTTTTTCGTCGAAGTGCTCTCGCCGGCGCCTGCCATGGGCCGGGTCGATGCGTCGTTGGATGGTGTCACCGCGGCGTGCGCGCGCGGCGCGGACTGGAACTACGCCCCTCCCTGCCTGGATCGGGCGTCGGCGATGCGCGCGAGCTGCGCGCCGGGCTCGAGCAGCAGCCGCGCCAGCTTCGTGGCCGGCGCCAGCAGGAGTCCGATGAGCTTCCCGCGCAGCTGGTCGATGCCGGGAAGCGTCGCGAGCTTCGCGATGTCGTCCGGCGCGATCGGCGTGCCCTCGAGCAGGCCGCCGCGCAGCGAGAACTTCTCGTTGTCCTTGGCGAAGTCGCAGAGGATCTTCGCGAGCCCGACCGGATCGCCGTAGGAGATGGCGATCGCCGTCGGGCCGCTGAAGTGCTCGTTGATCGAGGCGACGCCGGCGCCGTTGGCCGCGAGCTTGAGCACGCGGTTCTTGCTGACCCGGTACTCGTACTTGCCGCCGCCCTCGCCGCGGACCTTCCGGCGCAGCTTGTTCACGGACTCCACGGGCACGCCGCGGTAGTCCGCGATGTAGACGCACGTGGCCCGTCCGAACTTCTCCGTCAGCTCGGCGACCTGTTCTTCCTTCTGTGCGCGCGATAGCACGTCGCTTCTCCTAGGCGGCCTGCGCTTCCGGCAGGCTCTGCGGATCGATCCGGATCCCCGGCCCCATCGTGGTCGAGATCGAGATCTTCTTGAGGTACACGCCCTTCGCGGAAGCGGGCTTCGCGCGCAGGATGGCGCCGAGCAGCGCCGACGCGTTCTCCACCAGCTTCTCGGCGTCGAACGAGCGCTTGCCGATGACGGCGTGGATGATGCCGGCCTTGTCGACGCGATACTCGACTTTGCCGGCCTTCTGCTCGCGCACCGCGGTGGTCACGTCCATCGTGACGGTGCCGAGCTTCGGGTTCGGCATCAGGCCGCGCGGGCCGAGCACCTTACCGAGGCGGCCGACCACGCCCATCATGTCGGGCGTCGCGATCACGCGTTCGAAATCGAGCCAGCCCTCGTCCGTGATCTTCTTGGCGAGGTCCTCGCCGCCGACGAAGTCGGCGCCGGCGTCCTTCGCCTCCTTCTCCTTGGCGCCCTTCGCGAACACCAGGATGCGGGCCGACTTCCCGATGCCGTGCGGCAGCACGATCGCGCCGCGCACCATCTGGTCGGCGTGGCGCGGATCGACGCCGAGGTTGATGGCGACGTCCACGCTCTCGTCGAACTTCGTGCCGCCCGCCGACTTCAGCACGGCCATCGCCTCGGGAAGCGAGTAGAGCTTCTCCGGAGTGATCGCCTCGTTCGCCGCGCGGTAGCGCTTGCCCGGCTTCGGCATGTTCAGCCCTCCACCACGTCGAGACCCATCGAGCGGGCCGTGCCGGCGACGATCTTCGCCGCGGCGTCCACATCGTGGGCGTTGAGATCCGGCGCCTTCATCTCGGCGATCTCGCGCACCTGGCTCTTCGTCACCGTCCCGACCTTGGTGCGGTTCGGCTCGCCCGAGCCCTTGGCGATCTTGGCGGCGCGCTTGAGCAGCACGGACGCGGGCGGCGTGCGCAGCTCGAACGTGAACGTGCGGTCCGCATAGACCGTGATCACCGCCGGGATGATCAGCCCCTGCTTGTCCTGCGTGCGCGCGTTGAACGCCTTGCAGAACTCCATGATGTTGACGCCGTGCTGGCCGAGCGCCGGGCCGACGGGCGGCGACGGGTTCGCCTGCCCGGCCGGGCACTGCAGCTTCACGATTGCTACGACCTTCTTTGCCACGCGCTGCTCCTACGCCTTCTCCACGTTCGTGTAATCGAGCACGACCGGCGTCGCGCGGCCGAAGACGTGCACCATGACCTTGAGCTTCTCCTTCTCCTCCATCACCTCGTCGATGTAGCCGGAGAAGTTCGCGAACGGACCGCTGATGACGCGCACGCTGTCGCCGGCGTCGAACAGGATCTTCGGCTTCGGCTTCGCGGCGCCCTCTTTGATCTGCTGGGTCATCCGCGCGACTTCGTCGTCCGAGATCGGCGGGGGCGTCTTGTCGCCGCCGACGAAGCCCGTGATCTTCGGCGTGCCCTTGACGATGTGCCACGTCTCGTCGGTCAGATCCATGTGGACGAGGATGTAGCCGGGGAAGTACTTCCTCTTCGAAGTGCGCTTCGATCCCTTGACCATCTCGACGACGGTCTCCTCCGGGATCAGCACCTCGTCGAAGAGCTCCGCCTTGCCCATCGCCTTCGCGCGCTCGAGCAGCGCCTGCATGGCCCGCTGCTCGTGGCCCGAGTAGGTATGGACGATGTACCACTGCTTTCCCATGACTCTCCCCGGCCTCACGGCCGTCAGGGCAGGATCAGCCGGATCGCCTGTCCGAGAACCAGATCCACGCTCGAGAGCACGAGCGTCATGATCACCACCAGCACGACCACTCCGATCGTCCCCGCGATCGCTTCCTTCTGGGACGGCCAGGTGACCTTGCGGTACTCCGCGCGCACCTCCGAGAGGAACTGTCGCGACGTCGAGTACCAGATCGCAGGATTCCAGTTCATTCGCGTTCTTGGAGCTCCCCTCGGCGTGGCAGGCGCGGAGGGACTCGAACCCCCAACCCCCGGTTTTGGAGACCGGTGCACTGCCAGTTGTGCTACGCGCCTAACAAACTTGGTTGATTACTCGATGATCTCGGCGACGACGCCGGAGCCGACGGTGCGGCCGCCCTCGCGGATCGCGAAGCGCTGCGTCTTGTCCATCGCGATCGGCGTGATCAGCGACACCGTCATCTCCACGTTGTCGCCCGGCATCACCA
>DASUFZ010000214.1:0-3954 GCA_036274295.1 Myxococcota bacterium | reverse complement strand
AGCGCGCGCGCTTCGCGCTCGAGCGCCTCGACGTCGACGCCGTGGGCTTCGACCGCCTCGACCGCCAGGTGCTCGGCGCGCTGCTCGACAAGTTCGAGGGCGGCCCGGTCGGGCTCGCGACCCTCGCGGCGGCCGTCGGCGAGGACGAGGGCACGCTCGAGGACGTGGTCGAGCCCTACCTCATCCACCAGGGCTTCCTGGCGCGCACGCCGCGTGGCCGCGTCGCCACGCGGCGGGCCCGCGAGCACTTCGGCCTGCCGCCCGAGACCGAGCCGGCTGTCCTCCAACGGAAGCTCCTCTAGTTCGGCCGGGCCTTCGCGCTCGCTATTCGCTCGCGCTCGGGCATTCCGGCCCTTCGCTCGGCTGCGCCTCGCTGCGCGTCGGCCGACTGGGGTCGGCCTCCTTGCGGCGCAGATTAGTCGCGCGAGAGCGCCTCGGCGAGCCGCGCGGCGAACGGGTGCGACGGGTCGCCGACCGCCTCGCCGTCGAGCCGTGCGATCGGGCGCACGCCGCGCACCGCGTTGACGGCGAAGAGCGCGCGCGCCGCGCGCAGCTGCGCGGGCCGCACGTCCCGCCACGCCAGCGGCAGGCGCTCGGCCACGACCTCGAGCGCGACGCCCGCGACGGCGCCGCGCTCGAGCGGCGGCGACACCAGGCGCTCGTCGGCGTCGACGAGCAGGACGTTGCTGCGCGACGCCTCCACCAGGTAGCCGTCGCGGTCGAAGAGAAGCGCCTCGTCGGCGCCGGCGGCGCGGGCGGCGTCGGCCGCGAGCACGTGCACGAGCCGGTTGGTGAGCTTGTGGCCGCCGGCGACGAGCGCGCCCTCGTGCGCGTGCGGCGCGCGGATGGCCGACCACACCGGCGGGTCGGCGCCGAGCCCGCGCGGGATGCCGACGAGCCGCAGCCCGCGCGCATCGCGCGAGAGCTGGATGCGCACGGCGCCCTCGCCGCCGGGCAATGCCTTCGCCGCCAGCGCGTGGAGCGCGCGCCGCGCGAGCTCCGGATCGAACGGCCCGAGCGCGAGCGCCTTCGCGCCGCGCGCGAGACGACGCAGGTGGCGCGCCTCGAAGCGCGGCTTGCCGGCCGCGATGCGCACGCTCGTGTAGCAGCCGCGCCCGTCGCTATAGGCGCTGTCGTCGGCGGGGATGGCGGCGTCGGCGCGCGAGAGGAGCCGCCCGTCCGCCCAGATCATGCAACCTACGCTCGGCTTCGCCTCGCTGCGCGACGCGCTGCGCGCGTCTTGCGGCAGCTCCGCGCTCAAGCCTTGCGCTTGTCGAGCGGGACGTACTTCTGCTGGGTCGCACCCGTGTAGATCTGGCGCGGCCTCCCGATCTTGAAATCCGGATCCGTGTGCATCTCCATCCACTGCGCGATCCAGCCGGGCAGGCGCCCCAGCGCGAACAGCGCGGTGAACATGTTGGCCGGCGTGCCGATCGCGCTGTAGATGACGCCCGAGTAGAAGTCGACGTTCGGGTAGAGCTTGCGCTCGACGAAGTAGTCGTCCTTCAGCGCGAGCTCCTCGAGCTCGACCGCGATCTCGAGCAGCTTCGTGCGCACGCCGAGTTTCTGGAGGACGTCGAAGCAGGCCTTCTTGATGATGCGCATGCGCGGGTCGAAGTTCTTGTAGACGCGGTGGCCGAAGCCCATGAGGCGCGTGCTGTCGGCGCCGCTCTTCTTGGCGCGCTCGACGAAGTCGCGCGCGCTGATGCCCTCGTCGCGGATCTGCTGGAGCATCTCGATCACCTGCTGGTTCGCGCCGCCGTGGCTCGGGCCCCAGAGCGCCTTGATGCCCGTCGAGATCGAGGAGAAGAGGTTGACGAGCGAGGAGCCCGCGAGGCGCACCGTCGAGGTCGAGCAGTTCTGCTCGTGGTCCGCGTGCAGGATCAAGAGCAGGTCGACGGCCTTGTCGATCACCGGATCGACGTGGTAGGTCTCGCAGGGCGTCGCGAACATCATGTGCAGGAAGTTCGCGACGTACGGCAGCTCGTTGCGCGGATACAGGAAGGGCTGCCCGATCGAGTGCTTGTAGGCGTAGGCCGCCATCGTCGGCATCTTCGCCAGGAGGCGGTGCACCGAGATCTCGACCTGGCGCGGGTTGCGCGGGTCGAGCGAATCCGGGTAGAAGGCCGAGAGTGCGCCGACCGCCGCGGCGCACGCGGCCATCGGGTGCGTGTCCTTCGGCAGGAAGCCGAAGAACCGCCGGAAGTCCTCGTGCAGCATCGTGTGGATGCGGATCGAGCCGACGAAGTTCTTGATCTCGTCGCGCGTCGGCAGCTTCCCGTATATCAGGAGGTACGCGACCTCGAGGAAGTTGCTGTGCTCGGCGAGCTCCTCGATGGGATAGCCGCGGTAGCGCAGGATGCCCTTCTCGCCGTCGATGAACGTGATGGCGGAGCGGCAGGAGCCGGTGTTCGCGTAGCCCGGGTCGAGCGTGATCAGGCCGGTCTCGTCGCGCAATTTGCGGATATCGATGGCGCGCTCGCCTTCGCTGCCCTCGATGATCGGAAGCTTGATGACGCGGTCACCTACGCGGAGCTCTGCCATCTCGGCCATGGACACCTCTCCATTGCGCATGCCGATGAACCCGCGGGGCGCACGCGGACCCGAACACTCTAGCGGACGCTCAGTCACGTCCATACTTGATCGGGGCTGCGGAGCCGAGGTGCTGAACGCGCGCGGAATCGGGAGTACCCTCGGGGCCCGTCGACACGGAGGCGAGGCATGTCGGAGGTCGAGTCGGAGTTCCTGGGACTCGTTCGCGACGCGGTGATCGACCACACACGGATCTGCAACTTCCTGGACGCGCTCTCCCATGGCCACCGCGTCGCCGCGGCGCGTTCCCTCGGGCGCCCCGAGCAGCGTCGCCTGTACGCCGCGGTCGACGGCTTCCGCCCGGTCGAGCTGGTGGATCTCGTGCCGGCCTCCGTCGGAGATCTCCGCCAGGTGCGCCACTACGGCCGCAACACCTTGCCGGCGTTCACGCTCTTCGAGAAGCGCTTCTGCCGGCCGAAAGGGGCCGATCCGCGCAAGCCCGACGCGCTCTACGGCTACAACTTCCAGTCGCTCTCGCCGCTGACGGGCCCGGGCTACTTCGTCGCGCGGCCCGTGCCGGGACGCCCCGAGGTCGACATCGACTATCGCGAGCTGCCGCCCGAGCATCCGAGCGGCTGGCCGTCGATCAAGAGCAACGAGCGCGGGCTCGGGCGCTTCGTCTACGGCTTCATGGTCGACACGCTGCGGCGCGTCTCGGAGCACGTGACGATCGGCTCGGCGGCGAAGAACGGCAAGCCGATCGGCTCGTGGTTCATCCTGGTTCGCGAGGACCCGATCGGCGCGTGAAGGCCCCGGGCCTCTTCGATCTGCGCGGGCGCACCGCGCTCGTGACGGGCGGCGGACGCGGGATCGGCCGGCACATCGCGCTCGGATTCGCCGAGGCCGGCGCGGACGTGATCGTCGCGTCGCGCAAGCGCGCGAGCTGCGAGGAGACGGTGCGCGAGATCGAGGCGCGCGGTTCGCGCGGCTTCGCGCTCGAGGTCGATCTCGCGCGCGAAGAGCAGGTGGGCGCGCTCGCCGAGCGCGCCATCGAGATCGCGGGGCGCCTGCACATCCTGGTGAACAATGCGGGCGTCGTCTGGGGCGCGCCGACGCTCGAGTACCCGCTCGTCGGCTGGGACAAGGTCTTCGCGGTGAACGTGCGCGCGCTCTGGCAGCTCTCGCAGCTCGTCGCGCGACACATGAAGGAGAAGGGTGGCGGGAGCATCATCCACCTCTCCTCGATCTCCGGCTTCCGCGGCTCGCTCGAGGAGAAGGAGCCGGCCATCGCGTACAACGCCGCGAAGGGCGCCGTGAACACCTTGACGAAGGACATGGCGGTGAAGCTCGCGGCCCACGGGATCCGCGTGAACGCGATCGCGCCGGGCGCCTTCGACACCGACATGATGGACTACGTGAAGG
>DASUFZ010000213.1:0-4765 GCA_036274295.1 Myxococcota bacterium | reverse complement strand
GCTCGACCCGGAGCTCCGCAAGGAGCTCGATGCGCTCGGGCCCGTGCGCTACGTCGTCGCGCCGAACCGCGTCCACCATCTGTATGCGGGCAAGGTCAGGGACGCCTACCCCGACGCGCGCCTCTGGATCGGCCCCGGCCTCGAGACCAAGCGCCGCGATCTCGTGTACGAGGCGATCCTCGGCGACGAAGCGCCCGCGCCGTGGCGCGGCCAGGTCGATCAGGTGTTCTTCGCGGGGCGGCCCTACGAGAACGAGGTTGCGTTCTTCCACCGCAAGAGCCGCACCTTGATCCTGTGCGATCTCGCCTTCAACTTCCGCGAGGGCACGCACCCGCTGACCCGCTTCTGGATGAAGATGATCCGGAGCTACGGCTACTTCGGACCCTCGAAGCTCGACCCGCTGCTGATCCGCGATCGCGCGGCCGCGCGCGCGAGCCTCGAGAAGATCCTGGCGTGGGACTTCGATCGCGTGATCGTGGCGCATGGCGACGTGCAGGAGAGCGGCGGTCGCGCGCTGCTGCGCGAGGGCTACGCGTGGCTGCTGAAGCGGTGACCCGGTGACGGAGAAGAAGGCGAATCGGAAGGAGCGGAGCCGGGCGGTGCGCGTCTCGCATCGCGACTACCCGAGCGTTCCGGGCAGCGTGACGTTTCGCGCCGGCGTGATCGAGGGCGTCGGCATCATCCTCGACATCTCGACCACGGGCGCGCACGTCTACCGGCCGACGAAGGGCCTGCCGAAAGGGGCCGTCGCGGACTTCTTCTTCCTCCAGCCGCAGACGGGGCGCAAGCTCTACGCCGTCGGCCAGGTGACGCGCATCGACGAGGACGGCTTCGCCGTGCACTTCCTGCGCATCGAGCGCGAGCTGGAGTCGCTGGTGCTCTCGGCCGCGCAGGATGCGGAGATCGAAGGCGAGGATCCCGAGCCCGAGGCGGGCGCGTGATCGTCCTGATCCACAACCCGCGCTGCTCGAAGTCGCGCAAGGCATTGGCGCTGCTCGAGGAGCGCGGCGCGCGCTTCGAGCTGCGCCTGTACCTCGAGGAGCCGCTGTCGCGCGCGGAGCTCGCGGAGCTGCGCCGGCGCCTCGGGCGTCCGGCGCACGAGTGGACGCGCCGCGGCGAGCCCGCCTTCGCGGCCGCGGGCCTCGGCCCCGAGAGCGACGACGCCACCGTGCTCGACGCCATCGCCGCGCATCCCGAGCTGCTCGAGCGCCCGATCCTCGTGCAGGGCGAGCGCGCCGTCGTCGGGCGCCCGCCCGAGAAGGTGCTCGAGCTGCTGGTCTAGAGGCTGCGCGCGGGCGGCTCGGCGGCGAGCAGCAGCACCACGTAGCGGCCCCAGGCCTCGCCCTCGGGTCGGCGCACGGGCACCGCGACGGCGACGTCGATCTGCTCGCGCGAGACGAAGTCGTCCGGGAAGACGAGCGTGTCGAGGTCCTGCGTCTCCGCCATCCAGCCGACGACGGGGCGCTTCAGCACCTCCGCGCCGGACTGGATCAGGTCCTCCAGCACGTCGCGCGGATCCTCGCCCGCCTGCACGCGGGTCGCGGCCTCCACGGTGAGCGGCCGCGCGTCGTCGAGCGTGCCGGGCGCGGCGAGCCCCTTCGCGGCGCGCGCCTCGCGGATGCGATCGTGCACGTGCAGGGCGTCGCGCCGGTGCGCCGACTCGGAGAAGAGCACGTAGGTCGACGCGATGATGCCGACGTAGGCGGTCTTCGTCTCGGCGCCGGCCGTCTCGACCAGCGGGCCGACGGCGATGCGCTCGGCCTCCTTCGAGAGCAGCGCGCTGCGCGCGCCCGGGTACTCGAGCGCGTCCGAGAGGAGCCGGCTCACGTCGACGCTCTCGACCACCCACGCCCACGCGAACTCGCCGTCCTGGACGATGCCGTCGACCTTCCAGCCGGCCAGCATGCCGAGCGCGATCAGCTCCGCGATCGATTGCGGCGCCTCGCCGAGGAGCGCCGCGAAGTAGTAGGGCGCCATGCGCTCGGCCACCTGACTCTGCGCCGTGTCGAGCGTCAGCGGGCGGAGCCCCGCGCTCGCGCGCACGCCGTTCAGCACCTCGGTCAGCGCGGCGGGCAACGCCGCGGCGTCCGCGACGTCGCGCGCGGGCGCGTAGGCGAAGCGGCGGAACCAGCGCTCGTCGCCGCCCTGCGGCCGCACCAGCACGCCGAGCGCGACGTTGGTGAGCAGCCGCTCGGGCGGCCGGTACTCGAGCGAGATCCAGGCGGTCGGATCCGCGGCGTCGACCGCGCAGGTCAGGTGGAAGCGCGGCAGCTTCACGCTCTCGTCCGCCTCGCACTCGGCCCATGCGTAGCGGCCGCGCGTGACGGCCCCGCCGATCCAGTCGGCGCGCGCGATCAGCTCGCCGCGCAGCTCCACGCGGCCGTCCGCCCCGGGCACGGTCGCCACGGGATCGATGCGCACCTCGCGCTCGCCCGACGCGACCACCACGTCGACGCGGCCGTCACCCGCGTGCAGCCAGACGCCGAGCTCGAGCGGCCCGCCGACCACGCTGTCGCGCAGGCGCTGATCCATCTCGGCGCGCAGCTTCGCGACGGCGCCCGCCTCGTCGAGGTTGCCCGTGCCCGTCCAGCCGAACGCGGCGATGCGCGGCGGCGAGGTCCCGACGGCGCAGCGCCCCGCGGCGAAGCGCTGCAGCGCCTCGGCCGGCATGCCGCGCTCGGCGACGAGGAAGCGGCCGATCTCGCGCGCGTAGCAGTCCATGCTCGCGGTGGCGACGACGAGCCCGGCGCGCGCGGCGACGAAATCGCCGACGACCGGGTCGAGCGCGTTGCCGCCGGGGCGCGGCGCCGGTCCGACCGACTCCGGGAAGGGCCCGGCGAGCTCCCACTCGTTCAGGTCGCGGAAGCGATTCGCGAGCGCGGACTCCTGCGGCAGCGGCTGCTCGAGAAGCTCGTCGAGCGCTTTCTGGTCCGGGAAGCCGGTCGCCGCGCCTGCGGCGCTGCCGCCCTCGCCGGAGCCGGCATCGGGCGCGCCGGATTTCGCGGGGCTCGGCGCGCCGCTCCCGCCGCCCGAGCCGCCCTGGCCCGCGCAGGCGAGCACGACACAGAGCAAGGACGCCAGCACGAGACGCACGGAATTCCCCTCCGCGCGCATCCTAGAACGAGAGCGATGCCGGATGGAAGCTAGAAGCGCGTGATCTCGTAGTCGCGCGCGTGGAAGCGGCGCGTGCGCAGCGCGTACTCGAAGGCGAAGCCCGGGTAGAGCGCGTGATTGCTGCCGTCCGGCGAGAGGTACCAGCTCTTGCACGTGTGCCAGACCATGCGCGGCATGCGCGCCTGGACGCCCGCGTTGTAGCGGTCCTGCACGTCCTGACGCACCTCGACGTAGCGGAGATCCTCGTCGCGGATGCGGCGCACCGCCTGGAGCACGTGTTCGATCTGCGCCTCGGTGAAGACGAGCACCGAGGTGTGACCGGGGCCCGTGTTCGGGCCCATCAGGATGAACCAGTTGGGGAAGCCGGCGACCGAGAGGCCCTTGTAGGCGACGGCGCCCTGCGACCAGGCGTCGTCGAGGCGGCGGCCGCCGCGCCCCGTGATCTCGAAGGGCGCGCGCGCGAGGCTGACCGCGAAGCCGGTCGCCAGCACGATGGCGTCGACCTCGTGGAGCCTGCCGTCCTGCGTCTCGATGCCGTCGTGGCGGATCTCGGCGATGGCATCCGTCACCAGCTCGACGTTCTCGCGCTCGAACGACGCCCAGTAGTCGTCCGACACCAGGATGCGCTTGCAGCCGAACTGGAAGTGCGGGCGCAGCTTGCGCCGCAGCTCCGGGTCCTGCACCTGCTCGGCGAGGTGGCGGAGCGACATGCCTTCTCCGAGCGCCGAGAGCCGCTTCGAATCGAGGAAGACCATCGGCCCGAAGATCTCGGAGAGCGCGTACTGCGCGAAGCGGCTCGCACCCAGCAGGGCCGGGAAGCGCGCCTGGAGGCGGCGCCGCCGCTCGGAGTAGCGCTTGTCGAGCTTCGGCACGACCCACGCCGGCGTGCGCTGGAAGACCGAGAGCTTCGCCACCTGCTGCGCGATGCCGGGCACGACCTGCACGGCCGACGCGCCCGTGCCGATCACCGCGACGCGCCGCCCCGTCAGGTCGTAGTCGTGGTTCCAGCGCGCGGTGTGGAACATCTCGCCGCCGAAGCTCTGGATGCCCTTGATGTCGGGCATGGCCGGGTCGACGAGGCCGCCGACGGCCGACACCACCACGCGCGCCTCGTGCGTCTCGCCGCGGCTCGTGGTGAGCGTCCAGATGCCGCGCGCCTCGTCGAAGCGCGCGGACTCGATCTCGGTCTGGAGGCGCAGGTGCGGGCGCAGCTGCCACTTCTCGACCAGCCCCAGCAGGTACGCCTGGATCTCCGCCGACGGCGAGAACTTGCGCGTCCAGCCGGGGTTCGGCTCGAAGGAGAGCGAGTAGACGTGCGAGGGCACGTCGCAGGCGGCGCCCGGGTAGGTGTTGTCGCGCCAGGTGCCGCCGACGTCGCGGCCCTTGTCGAGGACGAGGTAGTCGCGCTCGCCGGCCTCCTGCAGCTTGATCGCCATCCCGAGGCCGCCGAAGCCGGCGCCGACCACCAGGACGCGGACGTGGGCGGGGAGGGCGCGGTGAGCGGGTGCGTTCCGAGGCATTGCAGCAACATACCGACGGTATTGAACGAGCGTCAATAGCGTTGTTGAAAATTGTTCAGTAAGGTGACGGGCATGACGTCGACGCCGACCGGGCGGGTCCGGATGACCCCCGACAGCCGCCGCGAGCAGCT
>DASUFZ010000212.1:0-6091 GCA_036274295.1 Myxococcota bacterium | reverse complement strand
GCGACCTCCTGCGCGACCGATCCGCCGAGCCAGTGGGTGAGGCCCGAGCAGCCGTGCGTCGACATGCAGACGGCGCCGACGTCGAGCCGCTCGGCCATGTCGCAGATCGCGGCCGCGGGTGCGCCGTCGCGCACGACGTGGAAGAGCATCGAGACGCGGTTCGCGGCAGCCGTGTCGATCACGCGCGACCGCAGCGCGTGCTCGACGTCGCGCTGGAGCTGATCCATGTCCTGCGCGCTCGCGCGCCGGGACGCCTCGTAGTGCGCGTAGAGCGGGTTCGGCACCGCACCCTGCTCCAGGACGTGCAGCAGGTGGAGCGTGGCTCCGGGCGGCGCCAGCGCGATGGCATACGCGACGGCCTCGTCACCGAGCGGCGAGAGGTCGGTCGGAACCAGGATGCGATCGAGCCGCATGTGCCCCGTCGCTCCCATGCGAGCGACCGCTCAGCCTTCGTGCCGGCGGCGCTCGGCGCGGCGGTACAAGGTCTTGCGGTCGAGGCCGAGGATGCGCGCGGCCTGCACACGGTTGCCCTGCGTCTCCTCGAGCACCGCGTCGATGTAGTGCTCCTGGAGGTCGTGGAGCGAGAGCCGCTCGCGCGCGAGCGAGCGGAGGAAGGTGGCGGCGTCCGGCGCGGCGGGCTCGCCCTCCTTCGCGGGCGGCGCGGGAAGCGGCAGGTCGCCGGCGTCGATCACCTCGTTCTCGCAGAGCGCGAGCGCGCGCTCGATCGTGTTCTCGAGCTCGCGCGCGTTGCCGCGCCACGGGAAGCTCGCGAGGCGTTCGAGCGCGGCGTGCGAGAGGCTGCGGCGTCCGCTCTCGTCGTGGCGGCGCAGGAAGTCCTTTACGAGCGGCGCGATGTCCTGCGGCCGCTCGCGCAGCGGCGGGATGTCGATCGGAATCACGTTCAGCCGGTAGAAGAGATCTTCGCGGAAGCGCCCCGCTGCGATCTCGGCTTCGAGGTCTTTGTGCGTCGCGGCGACGATGCGCACGTCGACCTTCACGGCCTGCGTGCCGCCGACCGGGCGCACCTCGCGGTCCTGCAGCACGCGCAGGAGCTTGCTCTGAAGACCCGGGCCCATGTCGCCGATCTCGTCCAGGAAGAGCGTGCCGCCGTTGGCCTTCTCGAACAGGCCGACCTTGCTCGCGTGCGCGCCCGTGAAGGCGCCGCGCACGTGGCCGAAGAGCTCGCTCTCGAGCAGGCCCTCGGGAATCGCGGTGCAGTTGATCGGCACGAACGGCTTCGCGGCCCGGGGACCGGCGAAATGCAAGGTGCGCGCGACGACTTCCTTGCCGGTGCCGCTCTCGCCCCGGATCAGCACGCTGCTGCGGCCGTTCGCAACGCGCCGGACGAGCGCGAAGATGTCGCGCATCGCCGGGCTCTCGCCGATCAGCTCACCGAGCGAGCTGGTGCGGTCGAGCGCGCGCCGGAGGCTGCGGTTCTCGCGTTCGAGCTCGCGGCGCTCGAAGGCGCGCTCCAGTGCAAAGAGCACCGCCTCGGGCTCGAAGGGCTTCGTGACGTAGTCGAACGCGCCGGCGCGCATCGCCTCGACGGCCGAGTCGATGCTGCCGAACGCGGTCATCAGCACGATCGGCGTCTCGGGCCGCAGGCGCCGCAGCTCGCCGACCAGCTCGATGCCCGAGCGGCCCGGCATCTTGATGTCGGAGAGCACCGCGTCGTACTCGGCGTCGCCGAGCCGCGCGACGGCGGCATCGAACGACTCGGCGGTGTCGGTCGCGAGGCCGTGCTCCTTGAAAAGCGATGCGAGCATCTCTCGCATCGCGCTGTCGTCGTCGACGATCAGGAGCCTGCGCGTCATGCGATCCGCCTGAGCATGGGTCGTGCCAAGCGCGGAAGCGCTCGCCGCTTCGCCTCAGCCCGTGCCGTTGGGGCCGGCCGGTACATGCTTTCACACGATGGGGCGCGCCGCCCCCTTCCGATTACGAGGCCAGCGGCAGGTGGATCCGGAACTCGGTGCCGACGTCGGGCTCGCTCGCGACTTCGATCGTGCCGCCGTGGTCGCCGACGATGCCCTTGCAGACCATCAGTCCGAGCCCATTGCCCTCGCCGGCCGGCTTGGTGGTGAAGAAGGGATCGAAGATCTTGTCGAGGTCCTCGGGGCGGATGCCGCCGCCGGTGTCGGCGACGCGCACCAGCGCGTTGCCGTCGGTCCCCGGCTCGAGCCTGATCTCGAGACGCCCGCCGTCGGCCATCGCGTCCGCCGCGTTGAGGAAGAGGTTCAGAAAGAGCTGCTGGAGGCGCTCCGGGTCTCCCGAGACGCTTCCGAGCGGCGTCAGCTCGGTGTGTACCTCGATGTGGCGCCGGGCGAGCTTCTCGCGGACGAACGATATCGAGGCCTGGAGCAGCGCGTCGAGCGCGACCGGCATGCGCCGCGCCTTGCGCGGCCGGGCCATGTTGAGAAGGGTCTGGATGATCTTGGAGATGCGCGCGATCTGACCCTGGATGGTCTCGAGGCGCCAGCGCGCGTCGGCGTCGCCGGCGGGCAGCTTCGACTCGAGCATCTTCGCGTGGCCCTGGATCACGCCCATCGGCGTGCCGATCTCGTGCGCGAGACCGGCGACCAGGGTCGCGATCGACGCCAGCTCCTCGGCCGCGCGCGCGTGGGCGCGGCTCTGGCGCAGCGCCGTGCCCTGGTCCTCGACCTCGCGCTCGAGCTTGCGGCTCTGCTCGGCGAGCTCTTGCGTCAGGTAGTCGAGGTTGCGCTCGCCGGCTTCGATGTACGCCTCCATCGCGAGCTGCGCGTCGAACCAGAGCAGCTTCTGGAGCGCTATCGACGTGCGCGAGCCGTGCTCCGGATCGCCCTTGGCGACGAGGTCCCAGATGACCGGCGTCAGCAGCGACTGGTAGAGCGCGTAGGCGCCGAGGTACCAGCGCGGGTCGAGGCCGATTCTCTGGTGCACCTCCCCGATCTTGCGGCGCTCGTCGACGAACGTCCGATCGAAGCTCGGATGCGCGAGCGAGAGCAGGTATTCGCGCTGCTTGCCGAGCAGGCGGGCCTTGACCGCCGGGTCGCGCAGCAGGTGGCGGGTCGGCGCGAAGGACAGCAGGTGGCGGTAGAAGGACGCGACCAGGCTGTCCGCGTGCTTCTCGAGCAGCGGCCCGAGTTCGGAGAGCAGGCGGAAATCGTCCTCGGTGAGATTGAGGAAGGACAGCCGTTGCTGGGTGTCGGAATCGATCTCCACCAGAGCCTCTTGGGACGGCGCGCATTGTACTCGTTCCGAAGCGCGGTCTAGAGGCCCCTCACCGTCGGGCGCAATGCCTCTTCCGAGCCGGCCGCGACGGCCGGCGCGACGCCAGGACGGGTCGCGGCTCGGCACGCGGCCTGCAGGCATGGCTCTCGATATGCAGGTCAAGCAGATCATGCGACGCGATTTCGTGCAGGCAGATGCCGAGGAGAGTCTGGGGGGCGCGCGCGAGACGATGCGGCTCGGCCGCATCCGTCATCTGCTCGTGACGCGCGGCGACGCGCTGCTCGGAGTCCTGTCCTACCGCGACTTGCTCGAATGGCTCCTCGTCGACACGCCGCAGCAGGGGAGGGCAGAGCGCCTGCGCATCTCGGACCTCATGCGCGAGAAGCCCGCCTGCATCTCGCCGGAAGCCACCCTCGCGGAGGCCGCCGATCGCATGTGCCGGTATGGCTACGGCTGCCTGCCCGTCACCAGCGACGCGGGCCATCTCGTCGGCGTCCTGACCGAGACGGACCTGCTGCGCGCCGCCTACGGCCTCTGAGCCGGGGTCTCCCCGCTGCGCGCCTTGCGCAGCGCGCGCATCACGTCGTCGCGCGCGATCACGCCGACCACGTGGCCGTCGTCGACGACCGGGAAGCTCTTGTTGCGCGTGTCGACCAGCTTGCGCAGCACGCGCGTGAGGGGCGCGCGCGGCGTCACGCTCTGCGCGTCGCGCGTCATCACCGTCGCGACCTCGCGCTCCATGATCCGGTCGTAGTCGGGCAGGATCACGTCCTCGTTGAAGTCGAAGGCGCGCAGCAGGTCGAGCGACGTCACGACCCCCTGGAGCGCGCCACCCGCGTCGACCACCGGCAGCGCGTTGTAGCCGTGCTGCTCGAGCAGCCGCTCCACCTCGGCGAGGCTCGTCGTCGGCGCGATGCACAGCGGCTTCGACATCACGTCCAGCGCGCGCCATTCCAGGAACTCGTAGGCCACGGCGTGGCCTAGAGCCGGCCGCGCAGATCGCGATAGCCGCGGCGCAGCTCTTCCGTCAGGTGGCGCGAGGCGTCCGCGAGCTCCTGCAGCGGCGCCTCCGTGCGCTGCGCCGCGCGGCGCGCGTGCGCCTCGAGCTCGCTCATGCGCCGCTCCAGGTGATGCCACAGATCCTGCGCGTCCTTCTTGCCGAGATGGATCTTCACGCGCAGCTCGTCGCGCAAGCGGCGCAGATCCTCGAGCTCCCGATCCAGGCGCTCCTTCCAGTCGGACATGACTTCCCCCTTGGTTGCGGTGGCGTCGACGACGGCCTCGCCCTCGTCGAGATAGGCGGCGCGCAGCAGATCCGTCTCGGTGACGAGGCCGACGAGCTCCTCGCCCTTCACGACGGGCAGGCAGCCGATGCGGCGCTCGATCAGGATGCGCGCGGCCTTCGCGATGGGCATGTCGGGGCCGACGCTCACCACGTCCTTCGTCATCACCTCGCGCACTTCGACCGAGCGCAGGAAGGCGCGCCGCTCGCGCGCGCCGAACTGCAACGCGCTCGTGAGCGACGCGGCCAGCAGGTCGCGATTCGAGACGATCCCGACGAGCTTCTCGCCGGCGAGCACCGGCATGTGACGCACCTGCCCGAGCCGCATGACGTCGTCGGCGACGGTGAGCTGATCGTCCTCGCGCAGGGTCGCGACCTCGCGCTGCATGATCTCGGAGACGGGGCGTTCGCGGAGATCCATGGGATGCCTCCTCTCGTTCCGAAGCTTTGCACGATCGATGCCAGCAGCGGGGGGCTCCACGCGGCACCCAGCCGATCGTTCAGGGGCGCGGAACCCCTTGTCGGGGCGCCGGGCCTCACCCGGGCACCCCGTCGTGCGTCGTGCGCTGGATCTCGGCCGCGAGGGGCGGAACCGCCGCGCGCCAGTCCGGCGTGTCGGTGGCGAGCGCGCGCCGGCGGGCTGCCGGCCATTCCGTCGCCGGCTCGAAGCTGGCGTGGCTGGCGGCGACGAGCTCGGGCCCGGCGTCGGACGCATCGCGCCCCTCGCGCGCGCGCGCGTCGAGGCGCGCCTCGGCCTCCCGCGGCGCGCAGCGCGTCTCGACGAACCAGGCGCGCAGGCGCCGCGCCGAGGCCCAGCCGTGCGCGCGCAGGCGTTCGGCCCGCGCGCCGAAAGTCGCGTCGAGAATGGCGACGCGGCCCGAGGCGGTCACGGCGTCCGCGCGCTCGAGCAGCGCCTGGTAGACGCCCTCCTTCGCGCGCTCCTCGTAGGCGGCGGCCGGCGCGCGCTCCGTCTCGGCCAGCCCGAGCCGGTGCTTGCGCACGCGGTCGGAGGACACGACGACACCCTCGAGCGTCTCCGCCAGCGCGGACGCCAGGGTGCTCTTGCCGGTCCCGACGGCGCCGCCCACCAGCACGAGCGCAGGCCGGCGTTCCGATTCGAATGCGGCCAGGGCCTGCGCCAGGTGACGCCGCGTGCTCTCGGCGGCGCGCGCGCGCTGGTCTGCGTCGATCTCGGGCTCGCCGGCCGCGATCGCCGCGACCTTGGCCCGCACGGCGGCGCGATAGCTCTCGAAGAAGTCGACCACGCGGTAGAGGTCGAAGTCGTCGCACTCGGCGGCGTAGACGCGCAGGAAGCGCTCCGCGAGCGCGTCGGCGCCGCGGTAGCGCATGTCCATCGCCAGGAACGCCACCTCGCTGGCGGCGTCGACCCGGCGCAGCTCGTCGTCGAACTCGAGGCAATCGATCGCGATCGGCTCGGCGTCGTCGCGCTCGAACCAGACATGCTGGAGATGCAGGTCGCCGTGGCCGTCGACTGCGCGGCCCGCGCGCCGCCGCGTCTCGAATGCGTGCGCGTTCCGCCGCACGAAGCGCCCGGCTTCCGCCTCGATCCGCTCGAGCCGCGCCAGCTCGCCCGCGTCGCGC
>DASUFZ010000211.1:0-2879 GCA_036274295.1 Myxococcota bacterium | reverse complement strand
CCTGCGCGAGACGGCGCTGCTCCTGCGCGCCTTCGCCGAGCTCGAGGCGCTGGTGCGCTCGCTCGACCCGCAGTTCAGCTCGATCGCGGCGTTCCGCGCCTACAGCGGCCGGCTGCTGCGCCATGCGCTCACCCCCGACCTCGGCATGGCGCGCGTCGCGCGCCTCTACCGCGGCGCGATGGCGCTCAAGGATTCGGCGGCCGACGCGCCGGTGGCGCTGCGCCGCCTGCTCGGTCGCCTCGAGCGCGGCGAGCCGCTCTTCGACATCCGCCACCAGAGCGGCGGCTCGCTCGAGCGGCACCTGCTGCACGCGAGCAACCGCCTCGCGTTCGCCCTCATCGTCGCCTCGATCGTGGTCGGCTCGGCGATCGTCATGTCGGCGCGCGCCGGCCCGCAGCTCGGCGACTTCTCGCTGCTCGGCGTCGCCGGCTTCGTGGTCGCCGGCGTGCTCGGCCTCGCCTGGGCGGTGCTCGCGCTGAAGTCGGGGCGCCTGTAAGCGGAATGAACCTTGCGATGGCAGTTGAAAGGAGCAATTCATGGAAGCGCAATATTCCTTCGGCAAGACGCTCGACGCGGACTTCGGGCAGACGATCCAGCGCGTGACGCAGGCGCTCGGCGGCGAGGGCTTCGGCGTGCTGACCGAGATCGACGTCGCCGCGACGCTCAAGAAGAAGCTCGGGCTCGACGTGCCGCCCTACCGCATCCTCGGCGCCTGCAACCCGCAGTTCGCGCACAAAGCGCTGGAAGCGGAGCCCGAGATCGGCACGCTCCTCCCGTGCAACGTCGTCGTGCGCAGCGAAGGCGCGAAGACGCGCGTCGACATCATGGACCCGCTCGCGGTGATGAAGCTCACGGGGCGCCCCGACATCGCGGACATCGCGAAAGAGGTGCGCGGACGCCTCGACCGGGTGCTCGCCGCCCTCTGACCGGGGCCGTCCTCTGAGCGGCGAGGCTTTCCAGGCCGCCCTTTTCGACATGGACGGCGTCGTGACCCGGACCGCGCGACTGCATGCCGCGGCCTGGAAGGCGCTGTTCGACGATTTTCTGCGGTCTCGCGACGGCGAGTCGTTCCGGCCCTTCGACGAGCGCGCCGAATATCGCGCCTACGTCGACGGAAAGCCGCGGCTCGAAGGGGTGCGCAGCTTTCTTCGCGCTCGAGATATCCAGACTTCCCCTGAGAAAGAAGAGGAATTGGCGGCTCGCAAGGACGCGCTCTTCGAGAAGCGGCTGCGCGAGCAGGGCGTCGAGACCTTCGCCTCTACCATCGCGCTGATGCGCGCGCTGCGCGAAGGCGGCACGAAGGTCGGGGTGGTGACCTCGAGCCGGCACGGGCGCGAGGTGCTGAAGGCGGCAGGGCTCACCGACGCGATCGACGACTGCCTCGACGGGGTCGACCTCGAGGCTCTGACGCTCAAAGGCAAGCCCGACCCCGACATGTTCCTCGCCGCCGCCGAGCGGCTCGGCGCGCCGCCGGCGCGCACGCTCGTCTTCGAGGATGCGGTCTCCGGGGTGCAGGCCGGGCGGCGGGGCGGCTTCGGCCTCGTCGTCGGCGTCGACCGCGGCGGCAACGCGAAGGCTCTCGAGCGCGCGGGCGCCGATCTCGTGGTGCCGGATCTCGGCGAGCTCGATGCGCCGAAGCTCGAGTCGGCGTTCGCCGAGCACCGCGAGGCGATCGCCTGGCGCGTCGAGGAAGAGGGCTTCGACCCGGCGCGCGAGCGGCAGATGGAGACGCTGTTCAGCGTCGGCAACGGCTACCTCGGCGTGCGCGGCGCGCTCGACATGCCGCCGCCGGGTTCGCAATGCGATTTCTTCATCGCCGGGGTCTACGACCGCAAGCGGCCCGACCTGCCCTACTCCGAGATCGAGTTCCTTGCGCCCGAGCGCGGCGGCTACCCGTACGCGGAGCTGGTGCCGCTGCCCTACCCGTTCCGCCTGCAGCTCGCCGTGGAAGGCCGCCCCCTGGATTTTTCCGGGGAAGAGGCGCGGAGCCTGCGCCGCGTGCTCGAGCTGCGCCAGGGCGTGCTGCGCATCGAGGCGCTCTTCGAGTCTTCCGGCGGACGCCGCACCGCGCTGCGCAGCCGGCGCTGCGCCTCGGCGGCGGACCCGCACCTGCTCCTGCAGGAGGCGGTGGCCGAGCCCGAGAACCACTACGCGCCGGTCGCGCTCGCCGCCGAGCTCGACGAGACCGAGCTCGCGCCGCGCCATCCGCACCTCGAGCGGCTCGAGCACGTGCAGGACGGCGAGCTAGAGCTCGTGCGCTACGCCACGCGCGCCTCCGGGTGCGAGATCTGCATCGCCTCGCGCACGCGTCGCGAAGGCGAGCGGCTGCAGCGCCGCATCTCGGTCTTCACGAGCCGCGACGGGCCGCAGCCGCGCGCCGCGGCGCTCGCGCATCTCGAGGCGAACGCCGCACGCGACTTCGATGCGCTCCTCGCGGCGCACGAAGAGGCGTGGGCCTCCTTCTGGCAGCGCGCCGACATCCGCATCCCGGGACGGGCCGCCGTGCAGCAGGCGCTGCGCTTCGGCGCCTATCACCTGCGCCTGCCGGCGGCCGACGATCCGCGCGTCTCGATCGGAGCGCGCTCGCTCACCGGCCGCGCCTACGAAGGGCACGTCTTCTGGGATACCGAGATCTTCATGCTGCCCTTCCATCTCTATACGTCGCCGCAAGAAGCGCGCAACCTGCTGCTCTACCGCTTCAACACGCTCGAGGGCGCGCGCCGGCGCGCGCGCGAGCTCGGCTACCGCGGCGCCTGCTATGCCTGGGAATCGACGGTGACCGGCGACGACGTCACGCCGACCAATATCGTGCTCAAGTCGAGCGGCAAGGAGATCCCGATCTTCACCGGTCGTGAGCAGATCCACGTCACCGCCGACGT
>DASUFZ010000210.1:0-4052 GCA_036274295.1 Myxococcota bacterium | reverse complement strand
GGGCGCGCGGGCCGCGACTGGGTCGCCGCGCATCACTCGCGCGAGCGCTTCCTGGAGGCGTTCCGCGCGCTCGCCGCGGAGCTCGGGGTGGCGTGGCCGGAGCGGCAGAAGGCGGTCCGTGGGGCCTCGGAGCACGCGGCTCCGAGGCCCCGGGACCTCTCTCCCTAGAGCGCGGCCTCGCCGCGCTCTCCCGTGCGGATGCGGATCGCGTCCTCGACGGGAAGCACGAACAGCTTGCCGTCGCCGATGCGGCCGGTGTTCGCAGCCTTGAGGATCGTCTCGATGACGAGCGGTGCTCGACCGTCGGGCACCACCACATCGATCTGGATCTTCGGCAGGAGGTCCACGACGTACTCGGCGCCGCGGTACAGCTCCGTGTGTCCCTTCTGCCGACCGAAGCCTCTCACCTCGGTCAGGGTCAGGCCCTCGATCCCGACCTTGGTGAGCGCCTCCTTCACTTCGTCGAGCTTGAACGGCTTGATGATGGCTTGGATCTTCTTCATGGGATCATCTCTGACCTTTGATCCTGCGCCGCCCTAGGACTTTGCCAGCGCGGGATTGGCGGCCATCGCCGGCGACCCCGCCGCCGCGCCCCGCCCCGCCGACGGCACGCCGTAGGTGACGTCGTGAGTGGCGAAGTCCGGGTAGGCCTGATTGCCGTGCTCGCCGATGTCGAGACCCTCGATCTCCTCTTCCGGCGTCACGCGCAGGCCCATGGTGAGCTTGATCGCGTACCAGAACAGACCCGAGAGCGCGAAGGTGAACGCGCCCACGTACAGGATGCCCTTCAGCTGCACCATCACCTGGGCACCGCGGGAGAGGCCGGTCGCCAGCGCCGCGATGTTGGTCGCGACGTCGTTGTCGTAGAAGAGCCCGAGGGCGAGCGTGCCCCAGATGCCGTTCACGAGGTGGACCGAGAGCGCGCCCACCGGGTCGTCGACCTTGACCTTGTCGAAGAACAGCACGGCGAACACCACCACCACGCCGCCGATGAAGCCGATCAGCGCGCCGGAGCCGATGGTCACGAAGGCGCAGGGAGCCGTGATGGCGACCAGGCCCGCGAGGCAGCCGTTCAGGATCATCGACAGATCCGGCTTGCCGAGCATCCACCAGGCGGTGATGGTCGCGCCGAGCGCCCCGGTCGCCGCAGCCAGGTTCGTGTTCACCAGGATGTGGGCGATCGCGGTGCCGTTCATGGCCGCCATCGTCGAGCCCGGGTTGAACCCGAACCAGCCCAGCCACAGGATCAGCACGCCGAGCGCAGCCGACGTCATGCTGTGTCCCGGGATCGGGTGGACCTTGCCGTCCTTGCCGAACTTGCCGAGGCGCGGCCCCAGCACGAGCACGCCGGTCAGCGCGGCCCAGCCGCCCACCGAGTGCACGACCGTGGAGCCGGCGAAGTCGCGGAAGTTGTTGGCGCCGAGCAGCCCGCCGCCCCAGATCCAGTGGCCGGTGATCGGATAGGCGACCGCGACCAGCAGGAAGCTGAAGACGAGGAACGAGCCGAACTTGATGCGCTCGGCCACCGCGCCCGACACGATGGTGGCCGCGGTTCCCGCGAACACGAGCTGGAAGAAGAACTTCGCCCACAGCGGTACGGGGGTCCAGTTGATCGCGCTGTAGACGCCTTCGTACGTCGCCGTCGAGAACGGATTCATCGCCGCGTACGCCTGGCCGAGCGCCGGCGAGTTGTCCGCGCCGGACACGAACCAGAGGCCGGACGTGCCGATGAAGCTGTTGCCGTCGCCGAACATCAGGCCCCAGCCGAGCACCCAGAACGAGAGGGTGGAGGCGGCGAAGACGATGAAGTTCTTGGCGAGGATGTTGGTGGCGTTCTTGGCGCGGCACAGACCGCTTTCCACCAGTGCGAAGCCTGCATTCATCCAGAACACCAGCATGGCGGCCACCAGCACCCATACGGTGTCGATGCCGATGCGAAGGTCGCTCGAGCTGGCGACGAGCTTGTCGACGGTCTCTTGCAACGCTTCGCCTTCCGCGAATGCCGGTGCAGTGATCCCGAGCGCTACTACAGCGAGCAGCGCCAAACGGATGCCGATACGCATGGGTCCTCCAAAGGGGTTGGGTCCGTGCCGGCGCACGTAGCAACCGCCGTGCCGTGGGCTCGGATGCGCGAAGACCCGCCGCTCCGTGCCGAAAGAAGCCCACTCTTCCGGTCTCGGAGCGTGCCGGTGCCGATGCCTCGTGCAGGCGCTGCTCGCGTCCGCGGCAGCGGAGCCCGTGCTGAGCTCCGTCTTGCGGCTCAGGCCTCGCGGGACGGAGCCTTCGACAGCTCCCGCGCGATCTCCGCCCACGGCTCCGGATCGCGCGCCCAGTGCGCCACCAGGCTGACCCGCTGCGCGACGTCGCCGTAGCGCGCGCGCACCTGCGCGGCGACGTCCGAGAGCGGGCAGCAGATCGCGAACGTCTCGAGCATCTCGTCGGTGACGAGCCCCGCCATCTCCTTCCACTGCCCGCGCTTCGAGCGCTCGTTCAGCTCCGGCTGGAGATCGCCCCAGCCGTGCGCCGCGAGCACGACCCGGTAGGCCGGCGTCGAGCCGTAGAAGGCGATCTGCTGGCGGGTCGACGCGCGCGACGACGCGATCTCCTCGTCGCTGCTGCCGCTCGCGATCATCACCTGCGCGGAGAGCGCGAGCGCGTCCTTCGGACGGCAGGCCTTGGCGAGACCGCGCTCGAGCGCTGGGATCGTCACGTCGCGGAGCGAGCGCTCGCTGTGCAGCGGGTGGACGAAGAAGCCGTCGGCCACCTCGCCGGCCACCTCCGTCATCGCGGGGCCGACGCCGGCAAGGAAGATCGGCGGGTCGCCGAAGGGGTTCTTGCCCGGGCTGAACATCGGTGTCATCAGGGTGTGTTGGTAGAACTCGCCGCGGAAGTCGAGGCGCCCGCCCTCGCGCCACACGCGCCAGATCTCCTTCACGGCCTGCACCATCTCGCGCATGCGCGCGGCAGGACGCGACCACGGCATACCGAAGCGCTTCTCGATGTGCGGGCGGATCTGCGAGCCGAGCCCGAGCAGGAAGCGCCCGCGCGAGAGCGCCTGGAGATCCCAGCCGATGTGCGCGAGCAGCATCGGCGTGCGCGCGAAGGCGATCGCGACGGCGGTGTAGAGCTCGATCCGCTCCGTCGACTGCGCCGCCTGCACGAGCGGGAAGAAGGGATCGTGCGGCCCCTCGAACGTGAATGCGCCCGCGTAGCCGGACGCCTCCAGGCGGCGAGCTTCCTCGCCGGCGGCGGAGAATTCGTAGAGCGCGGCGTCGACCTTCACGTTTCGTCCTCCGACGGCCATTCTAGAATGCGGCCGACCCCCGCCGACGAGGAGAATTCCATGAGCACGCCCGCGGTCCGCGTCGAGCGCGACGGCCCCGTCACGACGGTGATCCTCTCACGGCCCGAGGTGCGCAACGCCGTCGATCAGCCGACGGCGCGCGCGCTCGCCGACGCCTTCCTCGCCTTCGAGCGCGACGCCGACGCGAAGGTCGGCGTGCTCTTCGGCGATCACGGCGCCTTCTGCGCGGGCGCCGACCTGAAGGCGATCTCGGCGGGACGCGGCAACCGCATGCTGCCGCCGAAGACGGGCGACGCCTGGGACGCGCTCGCCGACGACGGCCCGATGGGCCCGTCGCGCATGCTGCTCGGCAAGCCGGTGATCGCGGCGGTGGCGGGCCACGCCGTCGCGGGCGGCCTCGAGCTCTCGCTCTGGTGCGACCTGCGCGTCGTCGAGGAGGACGCCGTCTTCGGCGTCTTCTGCCGGCGCTGGGGCGTGCCGCTCGTCGACGGCGGCACCGTGCGCCTGCCGCGCATCGTCGGCCACGGCCGCGCGCTCGATCTCATCCTCACGGGCCGTGCCGTCGGCGCGCAGGAGGCGCTCGCGATGGGCCTCGCGAATCGGGTCGTGCCGAAGGGCCGCGCGCGCGCCGAGGCCGAGGCGCTCGCACACGAGATCGCGCGCTTCCCGCAGGAGTGCGCACGAGCTGACAGGCGATCCGCGTACGAGCAATGGGACCTGCCGTACGACGCCGCGCTAGCGAACGAGT
>DASUFZ010000209.1:0-6937 GCA_036274295.1 Myxococcota bacterium | reverse complement strand
CCTGCTCGAGGCAGAGGATCTGCATGCGCGTGTCTGCCAGGCTCCACGCGAACGCCGCACCCGACGCACCCGCGCCGATGATCAGGACGTCGACGGGATCCTGCGGCATCGGCACCTCGCGCCCGCTCATCTTCCGCTAGTTCGCGGGCGTGTACCAGACGGGCGAGCTCCAGACGCGCTCCTGGATGGTCTTCGGGATGCTCGGGTCGCAGCAGCCCTCCCAGCCGGTGCGCACGGTCTTCGGCTGCGCGCAGTCGATGCCGGCGGCGTTGCAGGCGCGCGTGCTCCAACGGCAGACGGGGTTCTCGAGCACGCGCACGTAGTAGAGCGCGGGCCGCGCGGGATCGAACTCGGGATCGCGCCAGACGGCGCAGAGCGAATCGGCGCCGCTGCCCGACGTCTCGCACGTGCGCGGATCGACCGACGCGCCGTTCGCTGGGTTGCCCGCGACGTCGACGACGCGCTCGTGCGCGGCGCCGTCGGCGCCGACGGAGAGCTTCACGATCTGCGCGCGCTGGAGCGGCGTCGACGGATCGCCGCCGCCGCCCGGATCGCGCAGCGCGGAGAGCGTGATGACAGGCGCGGCCGCCGCTGCCGCGACGCCCTCCGCCGGCGCGGGCGCCGGCGGCAGCACGCCGCCCATCGGCACGCCGCCCGCGTAGCCGCGCGCCGCGTAGTCCGGCGCGCTGCACAGGTCGTCGGCGAGCTCCCAGCCCGCGAAGACGCGCAGGCCGATGCGCGGTCCGCTCGTCGCGTAGGCCTCGCGCCGCGAGAGCGCCGCGAAGAGCGACTCGCGCGAGTTCTCCTCCGCCCACAGCACGGCCAGCCCGCCCGGGTTGTACTCGATCGGGTCGAGCAGCGAGTCGGGCACGCTGTCGCCGATCGGGATGCCGGCGCCGCCGTGTCCCGGATAGGCGCCGCTCTCGAGCACGAGCCCCGGGGTACCGATGTGCGTGTCGGTGCTGCCGATCACGCCGAACTCGAAGGGGTTCGCGCCGAGCTTCGCGCGGTAGACGAGCCCCTGGCCGAGCGCCGTGCGCACGTAGTTCGAGGGCGCGGGGAGCTTGCGCGCGAAGCGCGAGAAGCGGCCCATGAAGCTGTCGTACGGGAGCTTCTCGAAGCCGCACAGCTCGTCTTCGGTGCCGGCGCCCGTGCGGCACTCCGACTCGCCCTTGTGTTGCACGATCTCGACGAGCGGCTCGTTCGCGGCGCGCCGGCGCGCGTGCGCGGCGTCGATCGGGCGGCCGTCGGAGAGCATTTCCGGCGCGAACATGAAGCCGCTCGAGAGATTCGAGTTGTGCGGGATCACCAGCGCCTCGCAGCCGGGGATGCCCTTGCGGCAGTCGCGGTCGAGCGCGTCCCACAGCGCCTCGGGCGTCAGCGCCTCGAGCGCGCTGGCCGGCTGCTCCGGCACGTGCTCGTTCCGGAAGATCACGTTGCGGTGCAGGTTGCTCGCCGTCTGCACCGTCTTCGTCCACTCGTAGCCGACGAACGTGGTGAACGTGCACGCGCCCGTCGCGTCGCGCGCCTCCTCTGCCGCCTCGCGCATCTCCTGCCACGGTCCGCGCGACGCCGTGAGACACGCGCTGCCGCCGTCGCCGCAGAAGGAGAAGCGCGGCACGCCGCGCGCGTTCATCAGGAAGAAGGCGACGCGCGGCCAGCCGCGGTAGATGCGGCACACGAGATCGCCGTAGGCGGGCGACTTCGGGTCGTTGCAGAGCGCGACCTCGCCGAAGAGCTCCGAGTGGTCCGTCACGGCCGCGAAGTCGAGCGGACGCCCGAGGCGCGCGCTGCGCAGCGGCTTGCCGGAGGGATCGAACGGGTAGAGCCCGATCTCGTCGCCCTTCGCGAAGCGGTAGGCGTCGGCCGGCGAGGTGCGCGTGCCCTGGGTGCTGGCGTCGAGCGACCAGCGCGTGTGGACGTGCAGATCGCCGAAGAAGGGGCGGCGCAGCGCGTCGTGGGATGCGCACGCGCCGGCCGGCTGCGGCGTTTCGACGGGCGCAATCTCCTGCTCCTGCGCTGCCGCCGCCGAGACCGCGAGCGCGGCGCACGCGCCGAGAAGGAGAAGCCGCAGTCCGCGCATCAGTCGAAGAGACCGAGCAGGCTCGAGTGCGCGCGACGGCTCGAGAGCGGCGTGTCGTAGATCGGCAGGAAGCCGGCGCCGACGAGGGCGATCGCGAGCGCTGCGACGACGGTGGTGCGCCAGGTCGGCGAGCGCAGTCCCGCCAGCGCGCGCGCGACGAGCGCCGCCGCGAGCCGCAGCGCCGCGCCGTAGAGGATCAGCTGCGCGACGCCGAGTCCGAAGAAGAGCCGCGTCGTGCCGCCCCCGCCCTCGGCGAAGAGCACGCTGCCGAACATCCCCGTGAAGAAGGCGAGGCGCAGCCACGGCGCCCGCTCGACCTCCCCGAGATACCAGGGCAGCGGCAGCGCGATCAGCGCGACGACGAAGAGCATGCGCCCCATGGCGCGCCGCGAGAGCACCCGGTCAGACCCGCTTGAACTTCGGCGGCCGCTTCTCGAGGAACGACATCACGCCCTCGCGGAAGTCGGGGCGGTCGAAGCTCTCGACCATCAGCTTCACGGCCTCCTTCTCCGACGGCCCGAGCGTGCGCGTGAGCTGCTGCCAGACCTGGCGCTTCATGATCGCGAGCGAGGTCGGCGAGCACTCCGCCGCGAGCTCCTCGACGTACTTGCGCACGGTCGGCAGCAGCTCGTCGTGCGGCACCACGCGGTTCACGAGGCCGATGCGCAGCGCCTCCTGCGCGTCCACCTTGCGCGACGACCACAGCAGGTCGAGCGCGTGCGAGGGGCCGACGAGGCGCGGCAGCAGCCAGGACGAGCCCCACTCCGCGATGAGCCCGCGCTTGCTGAACGCCACCGTGAAGACGGCGCGATCCGACGCGAAGCGCAGATCGCAGGCGCAGGCGATCGGCACCGCCATGCCGGCGGCGGGCCCGTTCAGCGCCGCGATCACCGGCTTTCGCACCGACAGCAGGTAGGTGTAGGTGCCGCGGAAGTCCTCGCCCATCGACGGATCGCCGGGATCCGCCGCCAGCTCGGCGAAGTCGTCCTGACCGCGGCCGCCCTCGCTGATGCTCTGGAGCGTCTTCAGATCGGCGCCGGCGCAGAAGCCGCGGCCCGCGCCCGTGATGACGATCGCGACCACCGCCGGGTCCTGCTCGGCCTGCGCGACGGCGTGGCGCATCTCGGCCGCCATGCGGTCGGTCCAGGCGTTGAGCCGGTCGGGCCGGTTCAGGGTGATCGTCGCGACCGGATCCGAGACGTCGTAGAGGATTTCTTTGTACATGCTCTCTCCTACTTCACTTCTACCTGCGCCTTCGCCCATCGATAGTCGGCCTTGCCCGACGGGCTGCGCACGATCTCCTCGCGGAACAGGAAGGCCTTCGGCAGCTTGTACCGCGCGAGGTGTTGCGCGCACGACTCGATCAGGTCGGTCTCGCTGCAGCTCGCGCCGTCGCGCAGCTTGACGATCGCCACCACCTCCTGGCCCCAGCGCTCGCTCGCGCGCCCGCACACCACGGCGTCGTAGACGGCCGGGTGGAGCTTCAGCGCGTTCTCGACCTCCTCGGCGAAGATCTTCTCGCCGCCGGAGTTGATGGTGACGGAGTCGCGGCCGAGCACCTCGATGCTGCCGTCGGCGCGGAAACGCGCGCGATCGCCGGGGATCGAGTAGCGCTTGCCGCCGATCACCGGGAACGTGCGCGCGGTCTTCTCGGCATCGCCGAGGTAGCCGAGCGGCACGCGGCCGCTCTGCGCGAACCAGCCGATCGAGTCGTCGCCGGGCGCGAGCACGCGGTCGAGCTCCGCCGAGACCACCGTGCAGCCCGCCACCGGGCGGAAGTCGCCCGTGCTGACGCCGCCGGCCTTCGTGCCCGCGTTCGAGGCCTGCGCGCCCGTCTCCGACGAGCCGATCGCGTCGATCACCATCGCCTTCGGGAAGTGCTCCAGGAACTTCTGCTTGTGCGCAACGGAGAGCGGCGCGCCGCCCGAGCCGACGCTGATGAGCGTCGAGAGGTCGTAGGAGGCCTTGTCGAGCTGGTCGAGGATGGGCACGGCGAAGGCATCGCCGACGATCGAGAAGCCGGTGACGCGCTCGCGCTCGGCCGTGCGCAGGAAGTCGTCGGGATCGAGCGTGCGGACGACGTTCGGGAAGGCCAGGCCGTGGCCGCAGGTCAGCATCATGAAGAGCACCCACTGCGCGGCGCCGTGCATGAGCGGCGGGCCGACGAGGATGCGCATGGCGCCGCCGTTCCTGGCCTGCTCGACGATGCTGTCGAGCGACGCGTGCTCGCTGCCGTCGAAGCGGCGGCCGCCCATGGCGGCGACGTAGATGTCGGCGCTGCGCCAGAGGACGCCCTTCGGCATGCCCGTCGTGCCGCCGGTGTAGAGGATGTAGAGATCGTCGGGCGACCACGCGACATCGGGCCGCGCGGGTGACGCGGCCGCGAGCGCGGACTCGTAGTCGACGGCGCCGGGCAAGAGGGCGTGGCCCGAATCGTCGGCGACCTGGAGCAGCACCTCGAGCTGCGGCAGCTCCTCGAGGATGCGCGCGAGGCGCGGCGCGAACTCCGCGTGGTACACGATCGCGCGTGCCCCGGAGTTGCGGAGCAGGTAGACGAGCTCCTCCTCGACGTAGCGGTAGTTGACGTTCAGCGGCGCGACGCGGCTCATGAAGCCGCCGAGCATGCTCTCGGCGTACTCGTTGCCGTTGTAGAGGTAGATCGCGAGGTGGTCCTGGCCGGACTCGTGCGGCGCGAGGCCGGAGCGCTCCTTGCGCACGCGCAGTCCGCGCGAGAGCAGATGGTTCGCGAGACGCCGCGAGCGCTCGCGCAGCGCGCCGTAGCTGAGCTTGTGCTCGCGGAAGGACAGCGCCTGGCGGTCGGGCACCGCCTCCGCCACCGCGTCGAACACCTGCGCCAGGCTGAAGTCCATGGGCTTCCCCTCGCTCACGCGCCCGTCGGCGTGAGGATCAGGACCGGGATGTCTCGCGTCGTGCGCGCCTGGTAGTCGTCGTAGTCGCGGTAGATGGCCACGAGCTTCGGCCAGAGGGCGGCCTTCTCCGCCGCGCTCGCGCGCCGCGCCGTCATGCGGCGCGTCTCGCCGCCGATCGCAACCTCGCAGTCCGGCTGCTTCACCAGGTTGTGGAACCAGCCGGGGCTGTGGCTCATGCCGCCCTTCGAGGCGACGAGCACGACGCGCGGGCCGTCGGCGAGGTAGATCAGCGGCGTCGTGCGCCGCGTGCCGCTCTTCGCGCCGGTCGTCGTCAGCAGGCACACCGGCGCGCCGCGCAGGAAGCGGTTGCCGAGGCGGCCGCCGCTCGCCTGGAAGATCCAGGTGTTGACGGCCGACATGATGCGCACGGCGACGGTGCCGAAGCGCTCTTCGCTCGGCGTCCAGGGGCGGGGACTCTTCGTGGCCATCGGGGGGCGCCCAGTCTACCCGGACTCGCGCGCCCCCGGCACCACCATGCGCGACCCCGGCGACGCGCCGTCGACGCGCACCTTGCGCAGGGCGAAGAGCCACTCGCCGCCGCTGCGCACCACGCGGTCGACGTAGCGCCCCCAGTGATCGAGCCCGATCTCGGTGAAGACGCTGAAGTACGCGTACACGTCCGCGTGCGCGACGTCGTGCAGCAGGATGCGCACGCTCGCGACGTGGTGGCGCAGGGTGGCGCGCTGCGTGCGCGCGGCGAGCCGGCTCGCGACGTCCGAGAGGTGCGCGTGGATGGCGGCGCGCCCGACGAGCGGCGGCGCGCCCTCGAGATCCAAGGCGCCGTCGTCGGCGAAGCAGCGCACGAGCTCGTCGAGTCGGCCGCGATCGCCCGCGTGGTTGTAGCGCGCGATCAGGTCGCGGATCGCCTCGCGCGCGACGAGCTCGTCGACGTTCATCGCGCGCGTCCTCCGCTGGTCGCCGGGCGGGCCAGTGTCGCGCATATTCGCGCGCATGGAAGACCGGATGCTCGATGAAACGAACGTGGCGGCGGCGCTCGCCGCGGACCTGCGCCGCATCAACGCCGCGCTCGCCCGGCACGAGATCGCGGACGCGAAGCTCGCCGAGGCGGGCGCGCTGGCGGCGCAGCTGCGCGCGCTGCTCGAGGGTCCGCGCCGCGCGGGCTGGTACGACTTCGATCCGGTCTCGCCGATGGCGTCGCCCGGCGCGCGCGATGCCTACGCCGACATGAGCCCGATCCGCGGGCTGCGCAATCCCATCGCGCCGCCGATGTACGTCGCGAGAGGCACGCGCGAAGACGGCTCGCCGTGCATGCGCGGCAGCGCCGTCTTCTCGCGCGCCTACGAGGGGCCGCCGCACGGCGTGCACGGCGGCTACGTCGCGGCGCTCTTCGACGAGATCCTCGGCGCGGCGATCGGCCTGGCGCCGCCGCCCGGTGTCACGGCGATCCTCGAGGTGCGCTACCGCAACGTGACGCCGATCGAGCAGGAGCTGCGCTTCGAGGCGTGGGTCGCCGAGGACCGCGGACGCCGCATCGTCGCGCGCGCGACCTGCCACGCCGGGGAGACCCTGACCGCCGACGCGAAGGGCACGTTCGTGCGCGTCGATTTCGACGAGGTGCGCCGGCGCATGCTCGGCGAGGAGCCGGCCTAGGGCGTGATAGCCTGCGCGTCCTTCTCGGAGGATTCGCATGGCCGTCCGCATGATCGACCCGTGGGTCAACGTCTCGATGGGCGGCCCGCAGCCCGATTGGATGATCCGCGTGAAGGAGGACTACTTCCGCGCGGGCGACGAGTTCCTCCAGGACATCTCGGAAGAGAAGCTGCTCGCCGACATGGACGAGGCGGGTGTCGAGAGGGCGATCCTCAGCATCGGCGCCAAGGATCCCGACGCGCGCTCGCTCGCCTTCGCCGCCCATCACCCGAAGCGCTTCGCCTACGCCGTCTCGCTCGATCCGCGCAAGCTC
>DASUFZ010000208.1:0-19088 GCA_036274295.1 Myxococcota bacterium | reverse complement strand
GAGAGCACGCGCTGGCGCGCGCTGCCGACGGTCGCCACGCGCAGGTGTCCGTAGATCAAGAGGCCGACGAGCACCGACGTGAGGGCGATGTCGGTCCACTGCACCGCCGCGATGCTCTCGACGAGGAAGCGCGCGAACTGGAGCGCCTCGTCGGCGAGCTCGCTCGCGATCAGCAGCAGCCCCGCGACGGCCATGTGCGCCGGGAAGCGCGAGCGCTGGCGCAGGAAGCGAGTCGCGAGCGCCCAGCCTCCCGCCCAGAGCGCCAGCGCGCCGATCCCGAAGAGCGGCGCTTGCAGCCACTCCGACCAGCCGGTCTCGCGCCAGGTGCCCTGGCGCAGGATCAAGAGGCCGAGCCCCGCCGCGAGCGCGATCACCGCGATCGGCGAGGTCCAGTGCGAGAGCAGCCACTCGACCGGCGCCTGGCGCCGTATCAGGGTCAAGGTCGGGCCGACGGCGTAGTCGCGATCGCGCAGGCGCAGGCGCGTGCGCCCGATCTCGACGACGAGCTGGCCCGCGAGCGGCAGCGCCGCCACGCGCGCGCCGTTCTCGAGGATGTCGTTGCGGGAGCCGACGTCGCGCAGCGCGAGCGCGCCGTCCTCCGCCTCCTCGAGCACTGCGTGCTCGGGGCAGACGTGCGGATCCTCGAGCACGAGGTCGTTCGTGTAGGCGCGCCCGATGCGGAAGGGGAAGCGCTCGACGCGCACGCGCTCCGTCACCTCTCCGTGTCGATCCAGGCGCTCCGCGAAGATCACTCGGCCCAACGGATCGCCTCCAGCACGCGGCGCGAGAGCTCGCGCGCGGGCTCGAGCGCCACGCCCGAGAGGAGCAGCGCCGTCTCGAAGCCGTCGGAGCTTTGTCCCAGCGCGGCGGCCTTGAAGACGACGTCGTAGAGGCCCTCGAGCCTGCGGAAGCGGCGCGCGCAGAAGGTCGCCTTGAAGGTGAGGCTCGCGTTGGTGACGAAGCCCGTCTCGCAGCGGAAGGGCGTGAAGTCCTGCTCGCGGCCCCAGCGCTTGCTGAAGTCCTCCTCGAAGAGCCACGAGTAGAGCGAGTAGAAGCGCCGGCCCGAGAGCTTCGTGCTCTCGACCTGGCGGTGGTGCAGCTCGACGATCGCGAAGCTCTGCTCGTCGGAGACGAAGACGTGGTCCTCGGTGAAGCAGGAGTGCGAGCGCTCCTGGTAGAAGGCCTTCTCGTCCTCGGGCGCGTCGCCCCAGCAGTTGAAGAAGGGCGCGAGGCCGGTCGGCGCCACGAAGCGCCCCATGCGCACCTCGCCGAGGGGCTTCGCCAGGATCTCGCCGAGGTAGCCCTCCTGCTGGCGCAGCAGCTGTGCCGTGAGCTCGGCGCGCAGATCCGCGGGCGGCGTGAAGGCGGCCTTGCGCGCGCGCGCCAGCAGCGCCGTCACCTCGCGCACCGGCACGAGGAACGAGACCTGCTCGCCCGCGCTGGCGACGTTCACGCCCGCCACCTCGCCCGACGCCAGCAGCGCGGGGCCGCCGCTCATGCCGGGATTGAGCGAGCCGCTGAAGTGGATGCGCGCGTAGCGCGAGTGCTCGAGCAGGCCGTTGTAGGTGCCGTCGACGACGCTCATGCCGAGGTCGAGCGGGTTGCCGAGCGAGTAGAGCCGCTCGCCCTTGCGCAGCGGCGTGCCGGCGTGCAAGGCGAAAGGCCGCGCCTGCACGGCCGGGCTCTGGAGCAGCGCGAGATCCTGCACGACGTCGAAGGCGACGAGCTTCGCCTCGTGCTCGCCGCCGTCCTGCGTGTGGATCTTCACCACGTAGCGGTCGGGATCGTGGAGCGCGGCCGAGACGACGTGGTAGTTGGTGACGAAGGTCCCGTCGGGCTCCACCGCGAAGCCCGAGCCGATGCTGCGCTTGGCGGCGCTGCCCGCTTCCTGGATCTCCACCTGCACGACGCCGGAGGCGTAGGTGGCGAAGATCTCGGCGGAGGCGTCGGCCTGCGCGTGCGCCGCCGCCGCGACGAGCCCCGCTGCGAGCCCGGCGAGCAGAGCGGCGCATCGCTTCATGAGGCGACTACGACGCGAACAGCCCGCGCACCGAGTCGCGCGCCCAGTCGAGCACATGGAGGCCGTCGAAGACCCACCAGCCGTTGGGCACGATCCCGAGGTAGAGCACCGCGAAGGCGCAGACGGCGAGCACGAGGAACTCCGAGCTGCCGATCTCCATGCGCGGCGCGTCCTCGCCCGGCTCGCGCATGTACATCAGCACCGGCACGCGCAGGTAGTAGTAGACCGACACCACGGAGGTCAGCACGCCGATGATGGCGAGCGGCACCTGCCCCGCCGCGACGGCGGACGCGAAGATCTGCCACTTGGCCATGAAGCCCGCCGTGCCGGGGATGCCGGCCAGCGAGATCATGAAGAGCGTCATCAGCGCCGCGAGGCCCGGGCGCGTGCGCGCGAGGCCCGCGAAGGAGTCGATGTTCTCGCAGTCGCGGCCGCGGTTCGCGAGCACCACCACGACGCCGAAGGCGCCGAGGTTCATGAACACGTAACAGATCAGGTAGAAGACGACGGCGGCGTAGCCCGCCTGCGTGCCGGGCACGAAGCCCATCAGCAGGTAGCCCGCGTGCGCGATGCTCGAGTACGCGAGCATGCGCTTGATGTTCTGCTGGATCACGGCCATGAAGTTGCCGACGACCATGGTCAGCGCCGACAGCACCCACAGCACGTTCTGGAGCGCTTCGCCCTGCGGCTCGAAGGAGAGCGCGAGCACGCGCAGCAGCGCGGCGAAGGCGGCGAGCTTCACGGTGACGGACATGAAGGCCGTGACCGCGGAGGGCGCGCCCTCGTAGACGTCGGGCGTCCACTGGTGGAACGGCACCGACGAGATCTTGAAGGCGAAGCCGACGATCACGAGGCCGAGGCCGGCGACCGCGAGCGGATTCGTGAGGCTCGCGGCCGCGCGGATCGCCGCGAAGGAGGTCGCCCCCGCGACGCCGTAGAGCAGCGCCACGCCGTAGAGCAGGATCGCGCTCGCGAAGGAGCCGATCAGGAAGTACTTCAGCGCGGACTCGTTGCTCGAGAGCTTCTTGCGGTCGAAGCCCGCCAGCACGTAGATCGGGATGCTCATCAGCTCGAGCCCGAGGAAGACCGGCAGCATGTCGACGGCGCAGACCATCAGCATCATGCCGGCGACGGAGAAGAGCACGAGCGCGTAGTACTCGCCGTGGTTGATGCGCAGCTCGTCGAGGTACTGGATCGAGAGCGCGCACGAGAGCAGCGCCGCCAGCGCGATCAGCCCGCTGATCAGCGCGCTGAAGCGGTCGAGCACGAACATCGGGTGCGCCGGGTCGAAGGGCGTCGCGTTGCCCATCGCGGCGTGCGCGAGCGCCATGTAGGTGGCCATCGCCAGGAAGAAGATCGAGGTGCCGGCGAGCAGCGAGCCGACCAGCGACGTCGTCACGGTGCGGCCGAAGAAGGTCTTCGCGCGCGAGAGCAGCACCTCGCCGAGCAGCACCACCATGGCGCCGAGCGAGACCCACACCAGCGGACCGACGACGGAGAAGTTCAGGTCCGGCGTGTTCACGGCTGCACCTCGCCCGCGTCCGCCGGCAGCACGGGGCCGAGCTGCGCGAGGAGCGGGTCGCGGCCCTGGGCGGCGTCGGCCGAGCCGCGCTCGACCTTCTCGAGCAGGTCGATCACCGAGGGCTCGATGCGGCGCAGCAGCGCCTCCGGATAGAGCCCGATCCAGATGATCGGGACGATCATCGCGACCATCACCAGCTTCTCGCGGAGATCGAGATCGATGAGGCCGCGGTTCTCCTCGTTGTCCACTGGGCCGAACATCACGCGCCGGAACATCCACAGCATGTAGGCGGCGGCCAGCACGACGCCGCTGGTCGCGACGACCGCGACGATCGGCCAGGCGAGGAAGGTGCCGATCAGGATCAGGAACTCGCCGACGAAGCCGTTCAGCATCGGCAGCCCGATGCTCGACATGGTGACGATGCCGAAGCAGGCCGCGTAGACCGGCATCGGCCGCGCGACGCCGCCGAAATCGCCGATCATCCGCGTGTGGCGGCGCTCGTAGAGCATGCCGACCAGGAGGAAGAGCGCCCCGGTCGAGAGGCCGTGGTTCACCATCTGGAGGACCGAGCCCGAGATGCCGTGCACGTTGAAGGCGAACATGCCGAGCATGACGAAGCCGAGGTGCGCGACGGACGAGTAGGCGACGAGCTTCTTGATGTCGGCCTGCACCATGGCGACGAGCGAGCCGTAGACGATGCCGACGAGTGCGAGCGCCAGGATCACGGGCGTCCACTCGATCGCGGCCGCCGGGAAGAGCGGCAAGGCGAAGCGCAGGAAGCCGTAGGTGCCCATCTTGAGGAGCACCGCGGCCAGCACCACCGAGCCCGGCGTCGGCGCCTCGACGTGCGCGTCGGGCAGCCAGGTGTGCAGCGGCACCATCGGCACCTTGATCGCGAAGGCGAGCGCGAAGGCGGCGAACAGCCAGTACTGCGTCTGCCACCAGATGCCCGTCGTCGGGATCGCGGTGCCGATCAGCCCGGTGGAGCCGCCGCCCGGCGGCGCGACCAGATCGAGCGAGAGCACGCCGGTCTGCTGGTAGTGCAGGTAGAAGACGACGAGGATCGCCACCAGCATGAGCAGCGAGCCGACCATCGTGAACAGGAAGAACTTGACGGCGGCGTAGACGCGCCGCGGTCCGCCCCAGATGCCGATGATGAAGTACATCGGCACGAGCATCAGCTCCCAGAACACGTAGAACGCGAAGACGTTCAGCGAGACGAAGGCGCCGAGCATGCCCGTCTCGAGGAAGAGCATGAAGAAGATGTAGCTGCGCACCGAGCGGCCGATGTCGGTCCACGACGCGGCCAGCGCGATCGGCATCAGGAAGGTCGTCAGCAGCACGAGCACGAGGCTGATGCCGTCGATGCCGACGAAGTAGTGGATGCCGTAGTCGGGCAGCCACGGCCGGTACTCGATGAACTGGTAGCCGATCTCCGTCGGGTCGAAGCCGGTCCAGAGGCGCAAGGAGAACGCGAACGTGGCGACCGTCGTGAGGAGACCGGTCAGGCGCCAGACGGAGGCGGGCAGGCCCTCGGCGCCGAGCGCGCGCGCGACGGCGGAGGTGGCGAGCAGCGCCAGCCCCACCGCGAGCGGCAGGAAGGTCACGAGCGTGAGGAGGTGCGTGGCTTCCATCAACGCGCCAGGTACCAGAGGATCGCCGCCGCGCCGACCAGCATCGAGAAGACGTAGCTCTGCGTGAGGCCCGACTGGAGGTACTTGAGCCCGCCGGCCGCGATGCCGCGCACGCTGCGGCCGAGCCCGTTCACGGCGACGCCGTCGATCAGGCCCGCGTCGACGCCGCGGTAGAAGACGCGCTCGCTGAGCAGCACGAGCGGGCGCACGATCAGCGCGTCGTAGATCTCGTCGACCCAGTACTTGTTCGCGAGCAGGCGCTGCAGGCCCGCGAAGGACGCCGCGATGCGCGGCGGCAGATCCGGGCGCGAGACGTAGAGGAAGCGCGCGAGCAGGAGTCCCGCCGCCGCCATGCCGATGGCGGTGAGCGCCATCGTGTACTCGGTCGAGTGCGGCACGTGGTAGCGCGCGTAGCCGACCACCTTGTTGAGCCAGTTGTCGAGGCTGTGCGAGTCCTTGACGCCGAACCAGGCGCCGTAGACCAGAGGGAAGCCGGCCAGGCCGCCGATCATCGACAGGAAGGCCAGCACCCAGAGCGGGTTCACGATGATCCCCGGCTGCTCGTGGATGTGCTCGCGCACGTCGGCCGGCGCACGGCACTCGCCGTGGAACACCTTGTAGTAGAGCCGGAACATGTAGAAGGACGTGATGCCCGCGGTGACGAGGCCGATGCCGTAGAGCCAGAAGTGGCCCGGCACGTGCGAGGCGTAGGTCGCGAGCAGGATCTCGTCCTTCGAGAAGAAGCCGGAGAAGGGCGGGAAGCCGGCGATCGCGATCACGCCGATCAGGAAGACGAAGTGGGTCTGGCGGATGCGCCGCGCCAGGCCGCCCATCTTCTCGATGTCCTGCTCGTGGTGCATGGCCAGGATCACCGAGCCGGCGCCGAGGAAGAGCAGCGCCTTGAAGAAGGCGTGCGTGACCAGGTGGAAGATGGAGGCCGTGTAGCCGCCGCTGCCGGCGGCGAGGAACATGTACCCGAGCTGACTCACCGTGGAGTAGGCCAGCACCTTCTTGATGTCGGTCTGGCAGACGGCGATGCTGGCCGCGAAGAAGGCGGTGAGGCCGCCGGTCCAGGCCATCACCGATGACGCGATCGGCGCGTCGCTGTAGAGGAAGGCGAGCCGCGCGACCATGTAGTCGCCGGCCGTCACCATGGTGGCCGCATGGATCAGCGCCGAGACGGGCGTCGGACCGGCCATGGCGTCCGGCAGCCAGACGTAGAGCGGGATCTGCGCCGACTTGCCGACGGCGCCGATGAAGAAGCAGATGCCCGCGACCTCGACGATGCGCCAGCTCTCGCCCCAGAAGGGCGCCGGGATCGTCAGGTTCTTGATCAGGTCGAAGCTGCCGCGGATGTCCGCGAAGGCGACCGAGGGCGAGCCCACCTGCGCCAGCGCGCTGAAGATCAGGAAGATGCCGACCAGGAAGCCGAAGTCGCCGATGCGGTTGACGATGAAGGCCTTCGAGCCGCAGAAGGCGTTCCAGCGGTCGCTGTACCAGAAGCCGATCAGCAGGTAGGAGCAGAGGCCGACGCCCTCCCAGCCGAGGAAGAGCAGCACCAGGTTGTCGGCCATCACCAGCACGAGCATCGAGAACGTGAACAGGTTCAGGTAACAGAAGAAGCGCTGGTAGCCGCGGTCCTCGCGGTGGTCGTCGGCCATGTAGCCGATCGAGTAGAGGTGGATCAGGAAGCCGACGCCCGTCACCACGAGCGTCATGATCGACGACAGCGGATCGAGGCGAAGTCCCATCTCGGCGGAGAAGCGCGTGTCGCCGACGCCGGCGCCGAACCAGGTGTAGAGCGAGTCGGTCAGCCAGCGGTAGTCGTCCTTCAGATAGACGAGCCGGAAGAAGGCGTAGCAGGAGAGCAGGAAGGAGAGGCCGACCGAGCCGCACGAGAGCGTGTTGACGAACCAGCGCGGCGCCGAGCGCCGCACCAGCCCGATCATCACGCCGTGCACCGCCGCCGCCAGCAGCGGCAGCAGCGGGATCCAGCGCAGGACGGCGTCCGTGTTCTCGTTCACCACTTGAGCAGGCTCACTTCCTCGATGTCCACCGAGTCGCGGTTGCGGAACATCGAGATCACGATGCCGAGCCCGACGGCGACCTCCGCGGCCGCGACGGTGATCACCATCAGGACGAAGACCTGGCCGTCGAGCGCGTTCTGGCCGGGCTGACCCGGCCACAGGCGGTTGAAGCCGATGAAGGCCAGGTTCACGGCGTTGAGCATCAGCTCGATCGACATCAGCACGACGATCAGATTGCGCCGCGTGACGACGCCCACCACGCCGATCCCGAAGAGGATCGCGGAGAGCAGGATCACGTGATCGAGCGGAATCATGTCTGCCTCAGTCGATCTTGCGCTTGGCGAGGATCAGCGCGCCGACGATCGCGGCCGTGAGCAGCAGCGACGCGATCTCGACGAGCAGCACGTAGTCCGTGTAGAGCGCGATGCCGAGCTGGCGGTAGCCGCCGAAGCCCGGCGGCACGGGCGGCGCCGCGGGCAGCGCGACCGACGAGCGCACGATCTGCGCGAGCAGCGCGATGCCGAGCAGCGCTCCGGCCAGCTTCTGGAGGCGCGCGCGGCCCGGCGCGAAGGCGTCGCTGCGGAGGTTCAGCAGCATGACGACGAAGAGGAAGAGCACGACGATCGCGCCGCCGTAGACCATCACCTGGATGGCCGCGACGAGGTGCGCCTCGAGCAGCACGTAGATGCCGGCGAGCGCGACCATGGTGACGACGAGCGAGAGCGCGGCCGCCACCGTGTTGCGCACGTTCAGCACCATGCCGAGCGCAGAGACCACCGCGAAGGCGGCGAACAGGTAGAAGAGCACCTGCTGCGCGCTCACTGGCCGGCCCCCCGCACGAGCAGCAGCACGAAGCCGGTCACCAGGATGTTCGCGATCGAGAGCGGCAGCAGGATCTTCCAGCACAGATCCATGACCTGGTCGTAGCGGAAGCGCGGCAAGGTCCAACGCAGCGCCATCTGCAGCCAGATCATGAAGACGACCTTCAGCATGAAGGTCGTGAAGTGGAGGATCGCGCAGAGGCCCGTCGCGAACTCCGGGTTGAACAGGCGCGAGACGGTGCCGACGATCGTCTCCTGCGAGAGCCACGGCAACGCCCAGCCGCCGAGGAAGAGCGTGGCGACGAGGCCCGCGATCACGACGACCTCGATGAACTCGGACATGAAGAAGAGTCCGAAGCGCATGCCCGAGTATTCGAGGTGGTAGCCGGCGATGATCTCCGACTCGCCTTCCGGCGTGTCGAAGGGCGGCCGCTTGTTCTCGGCCATGATCGTCGTCAGGAACATCAGGAAGCCGAGCGGCTGGAAGAACACGCCCCAGGCCGGCAGCCGGATCCAGTCGAGCACGCCGGGCACCGGGATGCCGACGAGCTCGAGGAAGCCGAAGATGCGGAAGGTGGTGTCCTGCGCGAGCACCATGTTCTGGAGCTGGAGCGTCTGGAACACCATGAAGACGCCGACGACCGACAGCCCCATGGTGACCTCGTAGGAGATCATCTGGGCCGACGCGCGCAGTGCGCCGAGCAGCGACCAGTTGTTGTTCGACGACCACCCCGCGATCACCGTGCCGTAGGTGGCGATCGAGCCGATCGCGAAGATGTAGAGCAGGCCCCAGTCGGGGTTCGCGACCACCAGAGAGATGGTGTAGTTGCCGAAGGTGTAGACGCCGCCGAACGGGATGACCGCGTAGGCGACGACGGCCGGCACCGCCGCGATCACCGGCGCGATCAGGTGCATGAAGCGGTTCGCGCCCTGCGGAACCACGTCTTCCTTCGTCAGCAGCTTGATCACGTCGGCGAGCGGGTGCAGCAGCCCGAGCACGGTGAGCCCGCCGATGTCGGCGCGGTTCGCGCCGATGCGGTCCTGCATGACGGCGCTCTGCTTGCGCTCGATCCAGGTGATCACGGGCGCGAGGCCGGCCACGATGACGAGCAGGATGAAGACCGCCTTGAGCAGGACCTCGATCGGCATCAGGCGCCTTTGCCGAGCGGGCGGCCCGCGTCGCCCACGCTTTCGTAATCGGCGCCCGCGAAGGCGGGCACCGTGGCGGCGAGCGCGCGCGAGACCTCGCGCGCGTCGTAGCGCGCGGAGAAGCCCGGGAGGCCTAGCGCGGCGCCGAGGCGCGCCAGCCACTCGCCCTCGCTGGCGGCGTCCCACGCCGGCGCGACGGCAGGGCGCACGCGCTGCACGCGTCCCGCGTGGTTCGTGAGCGTGCCCCACTTCTCCGCCGCGACGCGGCAGGGCAGCAGCACGTGCGCGACGCGCTGCATCTCCGAGACGTAGCTGTCGAGCGCGATCACGGTGTCGAGGCGCGCGAGCGCGTCGACGCCGCCGAGGTAGCGCGGATCGAGGAGATCGTGGCCGAGCACGATCAACCCCGCGACGCCGCCGCCGCGGATGCGCTCGACGACGGAGGCGGCGTCGCCGAAGCCGAGCGCGCGCGCGCCGGCGCCGTTGGCCGCCTGCTCGGGCTTCCGCAGCAGGTCGTCGCCTTCCCACAGCGGCACCGCGAGGCCCGCGCTGTCGCTGCCGAGCGCCTCGAGCAGGCGCCGCAGCACGAAGAGATCCTCGTTCGTCGCGTGCGCCGAGGCGATCCCCGCGACGACGCCCGCGCCCTTCGTCTCGACCAGGCGGCGCAGCCGCTCGGCCGCGAGCGCGATGGCGCGCTCCGGCGCGACCGCCTCCGGCACGCCGAGGTCCGTGCGCGCGAGCGGCACCTTCAGGCGGTCGGGCGCGCCGATGCGCTTGTAGGACATGCGGCCCGGGTCGCAGATCCAGGTGTCGTTCACCGCGTCGTTGCGGCGCGCGACGTAGCGGTACGCGCGGTTGTTGGCGACGCCGATGTGCACGTTGCAGCCGTTCGCGCAGCCCGTGCACACGCCCGGCACGTCGTCCAGGAACCACACGCGGATCTTGAAGCGGAAGTCCTTCGTCGTGAGCGCGCCGACGGGGCAGATGTCGGCCACGTTCATCGAGTAGTCGTTGTCGAGCGGGACGCCCGGCAGGGTCTCGATCACCGAGCGGTCGCCGCGGCCGAGCACCTTGAGCTCGCTCGTGTGCGAGATCTCGTCGCAGAAGCGCACGCAGCGCCGGCACAGGATGCAGCGCTCCTGGTCGAAGACGATCGTCGGCCCGAGGTCGACGTTCTTCTTCAGCGCGCGGCGCGGCTCGCGCGTGCGCGACTCGGTGATGCCGTACTCGTAGGCGTAGTCCTGGAGCTTGCACTCGCCGGCCTGATCGCAGATGGGGCAATCGAGCGGGTGGTTGACGAGCAGCAGCTCCATCACGCCCTCGCGGGCGCGGCGCACGCGCAGGGCGTCCGTGCGCACGACCATGCCGTCGGCGACGGGCGTATTGCAGGCGATCTGGAGCTTCGGCTGGCCTTCGATCTCGACCTGGCAGAGCCGGCACGAGCCGTCGATCGAGAGCTTCGGGTGCCAGCAGTAGTGCGGGATGTCGACGCCGTTCATCAGCACGCCGGCGTCGTCGAGCGCCTGTAGCAGGGTGCGGCCGTCCGCCACCTCGATCGGGATGCCGTCGACGGTGATCTTCGCCATCAGAGTTCGAAGCTCGCGTGGAAGGGGCAGCGGCCCTGTTGGACGTGCTCCTCGAAATCGGAGCGGAAGTGGCGCAGCAGGCCCTGCACCGGCCAGGCCGCCGCGTCGGCGAAGGCGCAGATGGTCTGGCCCTCCATCTTGGCGGCGACGTCGAGCAGCACGTCGAGATCGGCCTTCTCGCCCGCGCCGCGCTCGATCCGCGACACGATCTTGTGGAGCCAGCCGGTGCCCTCGCGGCACTGCGTGCACTGGCCGCACGACTCGTCGCGGAAGAAGTAGGTGATGATCTCCGCGACGCGCACCATGCAACAGGTGTCGTCCATCACCATGATGCCGCCGGTGCCGAGCATGGTCTTGCGCTCGCGCAGGAACTCGTTCGCCATCGGCACGTCGATCTGGCCGGCCGGCAGGATCGGCATCGACATGCCGCCGGGGATCACGCCCTTCAGCTGGCGCCCGTTCGGCACGCCGCCCGCGTGCTGGAAGACGATCTCGTCGAGGCGCGTGCCGAGCGGCAGCTCGTAGAGGCCCGGCCGCACGACGTTGCCCGACACGCCGAAGATGGTGGTGCCGGGGCTCTTCTCGGTGCCGAAGCCGCGGAACCAATCGGCGCCGCGGCGGATGATGTGCGGCACGTGCGAGAAGGTCTCGACGTTGTTCACCGTCGTCGGGCGGCCGAAGGCGCCGAACTGCGCGGGGAAGGGCGGCTTCTTGCGCGGCTGGCCCTTCTTGCCCTCGAGCGACTCGAGCAGCCCCGTCTCCTCGCCGCAGATGTAGGCGCCGGCGCCGCGCTGCACGACGACGTCGTGGCGGAACTTCGTGCCGAACACCTTGTCGCCGAGGTAGCCCTTGGCGCGCGCCTCCTCGATCGCCTGCATGAGCTGCTGCGCCGGATACGCGTACTCGCCGCGCACGTAGACGAAGGTCTTCTCGGCGCCCGTCGCGAAGGCGGCGATCAGGATGCCCTCGAGCATCTGGTGCGCGCCGCGCTCGAGCAGGATGCGATCCTTGAAGGAGCCGGGCTCCGACTCGTCGGCGTTGCACACGAGGTACTTCGGGCCGTCCGACTGCACCGGCATGAACGACCATTTGAGGCCCGTGCCGAAGCCGGCGCCGCCGCGGCCTTGCAGGCCCGCGCGCTTGATCAGATCGATCACCTCGGCGGGCGTCATCTTCTTCAGCGCCGTGCGCGCGGCCTCGTAGCCGCCACGCTGCTCGTAGCCCTCGAGCGTCGCGAACGCGTCGTCGCCGAAGTGCTCGGTCAGATAGCCGGTGACGTACGGGACCTTCAGCATCGGCGGCCTGGCTACTCCAACGCGTCCACGATGCGCCGGGCCTGCTCGAGGTCGAGGTCCTCGCAGTAGCGCTCGTCGACGCGCATCATCGGGGCGTACGCGCAGGCGCCGAGGCACTCCTCGTGTCCGAGGTGGATGCGCCCGTCGCGCGTGTTGCCCTCCGCGTCGACGCCGAGGTGCTGCTCGAGTCCGCGCAGCAGGCCGCGCGCGCCGCGCAGCGAGCACGGCAGGTTCGTGCACACGTAGACGTGATGCCGCGGCTGCGGCGAAGCAAAGAACATGTTGTAGAAGCTGACCACCTCCATCACGTCGATGGGGCGGATGCCGAAGATCTCCGCGAGCTCGCGCGCGGCCTCTGGCGCGACGTGCCCGTGCTCGGACTGCACGATGTGCAGCGCCGGCAGCAGCGCGCCGCGGCGCTGCGGGTACTGCGCGATCTCCAGGTCGATGCGCGCGCGCGCGGCGGCCGAGATCACCATTCGAGGCCGCCCTTCATCCACTCGTACACGAGCCCGATCGCGAGCGGGAAGGTGAAGACGAGCATCGCGCCGTAGCCGAACCATCCGAGGGTCTGCGAGACGGCGCCCCACGGATAGAAGTAGATCGCCTCGACGTCGAAGACGACGAAGAGGATGGCGACCATGTAGAACTTGACTGCGTAGCGTCGGTGCGGCGACTGCAGCTGGTGCTCGCCGCACTCGAAGGGCTCGAGCTTCTCCGCGAAGCGGCGGCGCGGGCCGAGGATCAGGTGGATCCCGAGCAGCGCGCACACGAGCACGATTCCGATCGCCAGGACGACGAGAACACCCGTGTACTCGGCGAGCATGGACGGCCCCCTGCGACGACGCGCACGACCCGCGCGTGTTTTCGACCGAAGTGCGCGCCGGGCCAGCGAAAAGCGGGCGGAAGGTAACGGCGACCCCTGGGAGGGTCAACGACTTTTCCGCGTGAAGACGAGGCACCCGACGTTGATATGATCGCGGCGTGCCGCTGCCCGTCGCGGTCCTCGGTGCCGGTAGCTTCGGAACCTGCCTCGCCATGCTCTGCGCGCGCGAGCACGACGTCGCGATCTGGGCCCGCAAGCCCGAGATCGCGGACTCGATCAATCGCGAGCACCGCAACCCGCGCTACCTCGAGGACGTCCCGCTCCCGGAGCGGGTACGCGCGAGCAACGACCTCGCCGAGGTGCTGGCCGACCGCGAGCTGGTGATCTGCGCGGTCCCGAGCCACGGCGTGCGCGAGGTGATGCAGCTCGCGGGGCCGCTGCTCTCGCGCGAGGCGCTCGTCGTCTCGACGGTGAAGGGCATCGAGCTCGGCACCTGGATGCGCATGGACCAGGTGCTCCACGAGGTGCTCGATCCCGTCTTCCACCCGCGCCTCGTCTTCCTCTCGGGGCCGTCGTTCGCGCGCGAGATCGCGGACGGCAAGCCGACCGCGGTGACCCTCGCCTGCGCGGTCGAGAGCTACGCGATCTCCGTGCAGCAGTCGATCTCGTCGCCGACCTTCCGCTGCTACACGCACACCGACGTGATCGGGGCGGAGCTCGGCGGCGCGCTGAAGAACGTGATCGCCATCGCGGTCGGCATCTGCGACGGCATGGGCTTCGGGCAGAACGCGCGCGCCGCGGTGATGACGCGCGGGCTGCGCGAGATCACGCGGCTGGGCGTCGCGCTCGGCGCCGACCCCCTGACCTTCCTCGGACTGGCCGGCATGGGCGACCTCGTGCTCACCTGCACCGGGGATCTCTCGCGCAATCGCCAGGTCGGCATCGAGCTCGGCCGCGGCCGCGAGCTGGCCGACATCGTGGCCGGCATGCACCAGGTCGCCGAGGGGATCCGCACCACCCGGGCTGCCTGCGCGCTGGCCGATCTCCACAAGGTCGAGATGCCCATCACCCGCGGGGTCGGAAAGGTGCTCGACGGCGAAATCGCCCCGCGCGACGCGGCCTTGGCCCTGATGAGCCGCCAGCTCCGCAACGAGAACGAGTAGGAAGAGATAGGGCGGTGGAGCGACCCGGCTTCGGGGCTACTCTCGCGCCGTCTTGAAAACAGATTTCAACTCGGGCGCGCAGCTCCCTCTCGACCGGCTCGCACCCGGCGACGCGGGCATCGTCAGCCATGTCGACGCGCAGGACGGCATCGGCCGGCGCCTGCTCGACCTCGGCTTCATTCCCGGGACGCCGGTGCGCGTCGTGCGACGCGCGCCGCTCGGCGATCCGGTCGCGTTCGAGCTGCGCGGCGCGCGCATCTGCCTGCGCCGCAGCGAGGCGGCGCGGATCCTCGTCGAGGTCCCCGCGTGAGCGAGCTCGCGGCAGGCGCCATGAGCGAGCTCGCGGCGACGGCAGAGCCGCTGCGCTTCGGGCTGCTCGGCAGCCCGAACTGCGGCAAGACCACGCTCTTCAACGGCCTCACCGGTCTGCGCGCGCGCGTCGGCAACTACCCCGGTGTGACCGTCGAGCGGCGTGAGGGCGTGCTGCGTCACGCGCGCCGCAGCGCCGTCGTGATCGATCTGCCCGGCACCTACAGCCTCGAGCCGCTCTCGCCGGACGAGGCCGTCGTGCGGCGCGTGCTCGCGGGCGAGATCTCGGCGCGGCCCGACGCGCTCGTCGTCGTCGCCGACGCCTGCACGCTCGAGCGCTCGCTGCTGCTGCTGGCGCAGGTGCTGCGCGAGGGACTGCCGACCTGCCTCGTCCTCACCATGACCGACGAGCTGCACGCGCGCGGCGGCCACATCGACCTGCCGCACCTCGAGCGCGCGCTCGGCATCCCCGTGCTCGGCGTCGTCGGGCATCGCGGTCTCGGACTCGGCGCGCTGCGGGATCTGCTCGCGGCGCCGGAGAAGTGGTCGCGCCCGCACCTGCTGCCGCCGGCCGACGCGCTGGCGCGCGCGGGCTGGGCGGCCTCGATCCTCGACCACGTCGTGCACCGGCGTCCGGCCGCGAGCCGGCTGACCGAGGCGGTCGACCGCGTGGTGCTGCACCCGCTCGCGGGCAGCGCGCTCTTCGCCGTCGTGATGGTGCTCTTCTTCCAGCTGATCTTCGCGTGGGCGACGCCCGCGATGAACGCGATCGACGAGCTCGTCGGATACGCGGCGGACGCCGCGCACGCGACCCTGCCGGCCGGCATGCTGGCCGACTTCGTGGCGGAGGGCCTCTTCGCGGGCGTCGGCGCGGTGGTGATCTTCGTGCCGCAGATCGCGCTGCTCTTCGGCGTCCTCTACCTGCTCGAGGACATCGGCTACATGGCGCGCGCCGCCTTCGTCGTCGACCGGCTGATGGGGCGGATCGGGCTCGAGGGACGCTCGTTCGTGTCGCTCCTCTCTTCGTACGCCTGCGCGGTGCCGGGCATCATGGCGACACGCACGATCCCGGCGCCGCGCGACCGCCTCGTCACCATCCTGGTCGCGCCGCTCATGACCTGCTCGGCACGCCTGCCGGTGTATGCGCTGCTGATCGGCGCCTTCGTGCCGGCGGCGGCCGTCGGCCCCTTCGGCCTCCAGGGCCTGGTGCTGCTCTCGCTGTACCTGCTCGGCTCGCTCTCGGCGCTCGCCGTCGCGGCGGTGCTGAAGCGCACCCTGCTGCGCGGCGAAGGACTGCCCTTCTACATGGAGCTGCCGCCCTACCGCATGCCGACCTTCCGCCTGTGGGCGACGCAGGTCTGGGGCAGCGTGCGCGCGTTCCTGCGCCGCGCGGGCACGATCATCCTGAGCGTGAGCATCGTGCTGTGGGTGCTGCTCAACGTGCCGCGCGTCGCGGCGCCGGCCGGCGCGTCCGCCGCGGAGGCGCGGCGCTTCAGCCTGGAGCACAGCCTCGCCGGCACGGCGGGCCACGCGATCGAGCCGCTGATCGCGCCGCTCGGCTTCGACTGGAAGATCGGCGTCGGGCTGCTCTCGTCGCTGGCCGCGCGCGAGGTGATCGTCTCGACGCTCGCGCAGATCTACGCCGCGACCGACGAGGACAGCTCGCTCCGCCAGGCGATCCGCGCCGACGTCGACCCGCGCACGGGGCGCCAGGTCTTCACGCCGGCGACGGTGGCCGCGCTCCTCGTCTTCTTCGTCTTCGCCCTGCAGTGCCTCTCGACCATCGCGGTGATGCGGCGAGAGACGAACTCCTGGCGCTGGCCCGCGTTCGCCTTCGGCTACCTGCTCACGATCGCGTGGCTCGCGAGCTTCGCCGCGCACACGCTCGTCTCCGCCTGGACGTGAGCGCCGCGCATCTCGGCGGGTAAACTGGCCGCGTGTCGCGCCTGGCTCTCGCCCTGATCCCGCTCCTCCTGCTCGTCGCCGGCTGCAGGACGCCGGTGACCGAGGACGTCTTCAGCGAGGGGAAGATCAAGGTGTTCCTGCGCTCCGAGAAGAGCTGGCAGCTCGGGCCGCTGGTCGAGAAGGACTACAGCCACCCCGTCACGATCTCGCCGGTGCGCATCGCGCACGTCCTCTCGCGCATCGACGTGCGCCTCGCGGGCAAGCGCCTCCCCGCGATCCCGACGGACATGATCTACCCGATGGCCGAGGGCATCTCCCGCTCGCTCTCGCGCGCAGGCGCCGAGCAGGAAGTCGTGGTGATGGCGGTCGAGACGGAGCACAGCCTCGGCATCTTCGACCACGACTACCTGACGAGCTTCGTGGTGTACGCGAAGGGCGATCAGCTCTTCGTGTACCTCGCGCGCATCCACTGGGCGATCCCGACGAAGGAGAAGGACAAGCCGCCGATGCCTCAGATCGGCGAGGAGCGCATGGCGTTCCGCATCTATGCCTCGAAGGGCATGGACGTGCTCGAGAAGCAGGGCGTCGCCGTGAACTGGCGCGACCCGATCTTCGCCCGCCCGACACGCACCAAGGTGCTCGCGACGGGGCAGGTCGTGCGCAAGACCATCCTGCTCGAGAGCGACGAGGAGGATCCGACGACCGCGACGAGCGAGAGCCCGGCGCCGGACCTCGTGCCGCAGGCGCCGAAGGGCCTCTCGCCGGCGCAGCTGCGCGCGCTCGCCGATCTCGAGGAGGAGCGCCAGAACGGCGCCATCACCGAGGCGGAGTACGACGCGCGCCAGCAGGAGATCATGGCCGGCGAGCTGGAGCCGCCCGCCACCCACTGACCCGGGTCCCTGCGGCACGCGTGGTAGAGTGGCGCGCTGTCCGGGAAGGGGACGCCCGAGGTCCCGATGCTCCGCCTGCTCGCCGCGCTGGCGCTCTTCGCCTGGCCCGGCACCGCGCTCGCCGCTCCGTTCTCCGTCGTGCTGCTCGGCGATTCGATCACGTTCGGGCAGGTGAGCGAGCCCGTCGGACCGTCCTACGCCGAGCTGCTCGCCGACTCGCTGGGCTCGGACTTCGAGGTGACGAACATCGGCTGCAGCGGCACGTCGTCGCTCGACTGGACCCGCAGCCGCGGCGGTGTGATCTGCGGGGGCGTCGGCGGCTTCGTGCTGCCGGATCTCTACGAGGGCCGCGCGCTGCCGACCCTGCCGGCGGATCTCGTCACCATCATGCTCGGCACCAACGACGCGATCGGCTTCTTCGAGCCGGGCATCGTGGCGGTGGCGGACTACCGCGCCGCGATCCTCGAGATCGCCACGAGCCTGCTGCTCGACGGCGCAGACCAGGTGATGCTGATGACGCCGCCGCCGAACTTCAGGAGCGCGCTGCCGGAGAGCTTCATCGTCCAGTACCGCGCGCAGGTCCTCGATATCTGCGGCGCGCCGGGCGACGCCATCCTCTGTGGCCCCGACGTCTACGCCCTGCTCGGGCCGAGCGACTTCGGCAACAGCATCCATCCGAACGGCGCCGGCAACGCGAAGATCGCCAGCGCCCTCGATCCGGCGATCCGCAGCGCGGTGCCGGAGCCCGGCAGCGCAGCGCTCGCCTTGCTCGGGCTGGTCGGCCTCGCGGGAGCGCAGCGGCGACGCGCGCGCTACTGATGAGCGCCACTTCGATGAGGCGACCATGAGCAAGCGCCCGCCCGGCGACTCGACGCGCGCCGTCCACGGCGGCGAGCGGGAGCACCAGCGCAGCGACGCCGTCACCACGCCGATCTACCAGACGGCGACCTTCTGGTTCCCGAACGCGGAGGAGCTGAAGGCCTACCAGGAGGGCCGGCTCGATCGCGAGGAGTACGGCCGCTACGGCAACCCGACCTGGCGCGCCGTCGAGCGCAAGCTCTGCGAGCTCGAGGGCGCCGAGCAGGCGGTGCTCTTCGCGTCCGGCATGTGCGCCGCCACCACGCTCTTCCTGGCGCTGCTGCCGCGCGGCAGCCACCTGGTGGTGACGAGCGATTGCTACCGGCGCACGCGCCAGTTCATCGAGCAGTACCTGACACGGCTCGACGTCGAGACGACGGTGATCGACCCGTCCGACCTGAAGCAGCTCGAAGAGGCGCTTCGGCCCGAGACGAAGCTCTTCTTCACCGAGTCGCCGACGAACCCGTATCTGCGCGTGATCGACGTCGCGCGCGCCGCCGAGCTGTGTCACCGCCGCGGCACCGCGCTCGTGATCGACTCGACACTCGCCACGCCCGTCAATCACCGCGCGCTCGGCGACGGCGCGGACTACGTGATCCACAGCGCGACCAAGTACCTCGGCGGCCACAACGACCTGCTGGCCGGCTGCGTCGTCGGCAGCGCAGAGCGCATCGCGCCGGTGCGTCAGGCGCTCGGCGTGCTCGGCGGCGTGATCGACGCGCACGCGGCCTGGCTGCTGCTGCGCGGCCTGAAGACGCTCGCGCTGCGCATGGCGCGTCACAACGAGAACGGACTGCGCGTGGCGAGCTGGCTCGAGAAGCATCCGCGCGTGCGTCAGGTCTGGTACCCGGGGCTCGCGAGCCATCCCGATCACAAGGTCGCGGCGCGCACCTTGAAGGGCTTCGGCGGCGTCATCACCTTCGAGCTCGACGCCGATCTCGAGGGCACGTTCCGCTTCACCGACGGCTGCAAGCTCGCGTACGTCGCGCCGTCGATGGGCGGCGTCGAGACCCTGATCGAGGCCGTCTCGCTGATGTCCTTCTGGGACCGCACGCCCGAAGAGCGCGCGCGCCTCGGCATCAA
>DASUFZ010000207.1:0-10594 GCA_036274295.1 Myxococcota bacterium | reverse complement strand
GCGATCTCGTCTCGGGTCAGCTCGATGGCCAGTTCAGCTTCTTCAAGAACGTGCTGATACGGCCCTGGCCGCGCTACGCCGGTCCGAGCCCCATTCCGTTCCGCAACGCGGACGTCGGCTACTTCTCCACGCCGGCGTCGGGCGATCTCGACGCGGACGGAGATCCCGACTTCGCCGCCAGCATCAGCTTCGGCAGCGGCGCGATCAGCTACTTCGAGAACACCGGCGACGCGCTGCTCCCCAGCGTGGTCGAGCGCACCGGGACGGCGAATCCCTTCAACGGTCTGAGCGCCGGCACCACGCCGCATCTCGCGTTCGGCGATCTCGACGCCGACGGCGACCTCGATCTCATCGCGGGCGGCTACCACTTCGGCGACCCGACCCACTACTTCGAGAACACCGGGACGGCGATCACGCCCCACTTCGTCGAGCGCACGGGCGGCGCGAATCCGGTCGCGGGCATCGCGCCGGGCCGCACGGCTCCCGTGCTCGGCGATCTCGACGGCGACGGGGACCTCGACGCCGTCGCGGGCGAGTTCTACGGCACCCTCCACTTCTACGAGAACACCGGCAATGCGGATACCGCGGCGTTCGTCGAGCGCGTCGGCGGCGCCAATCCGCTGAACGGCTTCGACGTCGGCAGCTTCTCGGCGCCCGCGCTCGGCGACGTCGACCGCGACGGCGACCTCGACGTCATCGTCGGCGACGAGCCGAACGGCGTGTTCGCCTACTTCGAGAACACCGGCACGGCGACCGCGCCCGCATTCGTGGAGCGCACGGGCAACGCGAACCCGCTGAACGGCGAGGACGTCGGCCTCAACTGCTCGCCGACCTTCTCGGATCTCGACGGCGACGGCGATCTCGACGTCGTCGCGGGCGAGCGCTACGGCCAGTTCCGCACGTACTACCTGCCGGAGCCCGGCTCCACATCCCTCTTCGCGGCGGGCGCGAGCCTGCTCGCCTGGCTCTCGCGCTGGCGCTCGAAGCGGTCGCGCTGAGCGCCCTGCCCTAGGCGCGCAGCGACGGCACGCGCTTCGCGAGCGTCTCGCCGATCTCCGCCGGCGAGCGCGCGACGGCGACGCCCGCGGCCTCGAGCGCCGCGATCTTGTCGGACGCGCGTCCCTTGCCGCCCGCGATGATGGCGCCCGCGTGGCCCATGCGTTTGCCGGGCGGCGCGTTCGAGCCGGCGATGAAGGCGACGACCGGCTTGGTCATGCTCGCCTTCACGAAGGCCGCGGCGGTCTCCTCCGCGGAGCCGCCGATCTCGCCGATCATGACGACGGCCTTCGTCTCCGGGTCGGCCTCGAAGAGCCCGAGCGCGTCGACGAAGCTCGTGCCGATCACCGGATCGCCGCCGATGCCGACGCAGGTGGACTGCCCGATGCCGAGGCGCGAGAGCTGGTCGACGGCCTCGTAGGTGAGCGTGCCCGAGCGCGAGACGACGCCGACGGGACCGGGCCGCGTGATCTGCGCCGGCATGATGCCGATGCGGCACTGGCCGGGCGTCACCACGCCGGGACAGTTCGGCCCGACGAGGCGCATGGGCGAGCCGCGCAGGCCCTTCTTCGCGCGCAGCATGTCGAGCGCGGGGATGCCCTCGGTGATGCAGGCCGCGAGCGCGATGCCGGCGTCGGCCGCCTCGAGGATCGCGTCCGCGGCGCCCGGCGGCGGCACGAAGATCACGGTGGCGTCGGCGCCCGTGGCCGAGACTGCCTCGCGCACCGTGTCGAACACCGGGAAGCCGAGCACCTGCGTGCCGCCCTTCCCCGGCGCGACGCCGCCCACCACCTGCGTGCCGTACTCCTGCGAGAGCTTCGCGTGGAACTGGCCCATGCGGCCGAGGCCCTGGACGATCAGCCGGGTGTTGCGGTTGCAGAGGATCGCCATGCCTAGTGCCTCGTTCCGCGCGCGGCCGCGACGGCCTTCTCGCCGGCCTCGCCGAGCGTCTCCGCCGGCGTGATGTTCAGGCCCGACTTCGAGAGGATCTCGCGCCCCTCCTTGGCGTTCGTGCCCTGCAAGCGCACGACCAGCGGCACCTTCACGCCGAGCTCGTTCGCCGCGGCCACGACGCCCTCGGCGATCAGATCGCAGCGCACGATGCCGCCGAAGATGTTCACCAGGATCGCGCGCACCTTCTCGTCGCGCAGGATGATCTTGAAGGCTTCCTTCACCTTCTCCTTGTCGGCGCCGCCGCCCGCGTCCAGGAAGTTCGCGGGCTTGCCGCCGCAGTGCGCGATCATGTCGAGCGTCGCCATCGCGAGGCCGGCGCCGTTCACCATGCAGCCGATGTCGCCGTCGAGGCCGACGTAGGCGAGGTCGATCTTCTTGGCCTCGAGCTCGCGCGGATCCTCCTCGTCGGGATCGTGCAGCGCGGCGACGTCGGGATGGCGGTAGAGCGCGTTGTCGTCGAAGTTGAGCTTCGCGTCGAGCGCCATCAGCTCGCCGCTCTCGGTGATCACGAGCGGGTTGATCTCGACCTGCGAGCAGTCCTTCTCGACGAACAGCCGGTAGAGCCCGAGCAGGAAGACGTGCAGCTGCTCGAGCTGCGGCGCATCGAGACCGAGCCCGAAGCCGATGCGCCGGACCTGGTAGGGCATGAGGCCCTGCGTCGGGTCGACCGCGACGCTGAGGATCTTCTCGGGCGAGTGCGCGGCGACCTCCTCGATCTCCATGCCGCCCTCTGTGGACGCGATGATCGCGAGGCTCTCGGTGGCGCGGTCGAGCACGATGCCGAGGTAGTGCTCCTTCGCGATCTTCGAGCCGGACTCGACCCAGACCTTGCGCACGACCTTGCCCTCGGCGCCCGTCTGCGGTGTGCGCAGGCGCATGCCGAGGATCTCGCTCGCGAGATGCTTCGCCTCGGACGCCGACTTCGCGACCTTGATGCCGCCGGCCTTGCCGCGCCCGCCGGCGTGCACCTGCGCCTTCACGACGACGACGTCGCTGCCGAGCGCGCGCGCCGCCTCCTCGGCCTCCGCGGGGGTCTGCGCGAGCCGCCCGGCGGGAACCGCGACGCCGAAGGAACGCAGCAGCTGCTTGGCTTGATACTCGTGGACGTTCATCGGCCAGATCCTTACAGCTGAATCTGGTCGACGAGGGCGCGCACGTGCTCGACGGAGGCGTCGAAGAGCTTGCGCTCCTCGCCGTTCATCTCCACCTCGAGCACCCGCTCCACGCCGCCGGCGCCGATCACGCAGGGCACGCCCACGTAGAGGCCCTGCACGCCGTACTCGCCCTCGAGGAGGCACGCGCAGGCGAGCACGCGCTTCTTGTCGCGCAGGTACGATTCGGCCATCTGGATCGCCGAGAGCGCCGGCGACACGAAGGCCGAGCCCGTCTTGAGGAGCGCGACCACCTCGCCGCCCGCGTTCTTCGTGCGCTCGACGATGGCGTCGATCTTCTCCTTCGAGAGCAGCTTCGAGATGGGGATGCCGGCGACGGTGCAGTAGCGGACCAGCGGCACCATGGTGTCGCCGTGGCCGCCGAGCACGAGCGCCGTCACGTCCTCGACGGAGACGCCGAGCTCCCAAGCGACGAACGCGCGGAAGCGCGCCGAGTCGAGAATGCCGGCCATGCCGACCACGCGGTTCTTCGGGAAGCCCGAGACCTTCTTCATGGTGTAGACCATCGCGTCGAGCGGGTTCGACACGACGATCACGAAGGCGTTCGGCGCGTTGTCGCGCACGCCCGTCGCGACCTGCTTCATGATCGCGAGGTTCGTCTTCAGCAGGTCGTCGCGCGACATGCCGGGCTTGCGCGCGAGGCCCGCCGTCACGATCACGACGTCGGAGCCGGCGATGTCCTTGTAGTCGTTCGTGCCGCGGATGTGCGCGTCGGCGCCGAGGATCGGCGCGCCCTCGGCCATGTCGAGCGACTTGCCCTGCGGCAGGCCCTCGACGACGTCGAAGATCATGACGTCGCCGAGCTCGCGGTACGCGACCTCCTGGGCGAGGACGCCGCCGATGTTGCCGCCTCCGATGAGGGAGATCTTGGGTCGTGCCATGTCTTACCTACTTCGCTCGCCTGCGGCTCGCTGCGCGCCGGCCTGCGGCCGGCTTGCTGCGGCTCTTGGTTCTCGAGCGGGTCGTTGCGCGGTGGGATTTCGTGGCTTTTCGGACCGGTTTCGCGCGCTTCCGCTCCGCCATATTCGCGATGATCGCATCGCCGAACTCCGAGCACTTGAGCAGCTTCGCGCCCTTCATCAGGCGGTGGAAGTCGTAGGTGACGCGCTTCGCGGCGATCGTGCGCGAGATGCCCTTCTCGATCAGGTCCGCTGCCTCGTTCCAGCCGAGGTGCGTCAGCATCATCACGCCGGACAGGATCACCGACGAGGGATTCACCTTGTCCTGGCCCGCGTACTTCGGCGCGGTGCCGTGGGTCGCCTCGAAGATGCCGTGGCCCGTCAGGTAGTTGATGTTCGCGCCGGGCGCGATGCCGATGCCGCCGACCTGCGCGGCGAGCGCGTCGGAGAGGTAGTCGCCGTTGAGATTCATGGTGGCGATCACGTCGAATTCGTCCGGACGCGTGAGCACCTGCTGCAGCGTGATGTCGGCGATCGAGTCCTTCACGAGCACCTGGCCGGCGGGCGGCTTGCCGCCGCAATCGTCCCAGCCGATGGCCTTGCCCTTGTACTCGCGCCGCACGAGCTCGTAGCCCCAGTCCCGGAAGGCGCCTTCCGTGAACTTCATGATGTTGCCCTTGTGGACCAGGGTCACGCTCTTGCGTCGCGCGCGGACGGCGTAGTCGAGCGCGGCGCGCACCAGGCGCTCGGTGCCCTCGCGCGACACCGGCTTGATGCCGATGCCGGTGGTCTGCGGGAAGCGGATCTTCTTCGCCTCCTTCGGGAACGACTCGTTCAGGAAGGCGATCAGCTTCTGCGCCTCGGGCGAGCCCGCGGGCCACTCGATGCCGGCGTAGATGTCCTCCGTGTTCTCGCGGAAGATCACCATGTCGACGAGGCCCGGCTGCTTCACCGGCGAGGGCACGCCCTCGTACCAGCGCACCGGCCGCAGACACACGTACAGGTCGAGGATCTGGCGCAGCGCGACGTTCAGGCTGCGGATGCCGCCGCCGATGGGCGTCGTCAGCGGACCCTTGATGCCGACGAGGTAGGTGCGGAACGCGTCGAGCGTCGCCTCGGGCAGCCACTCGCCGGTCTGGTCGAAGGCCTTCTGGCCCGCCAGCACCTCGCGCCACACGATGCGCCGCTTGCCGCCGTAGGCCTTGTCGACGGCCGCGTCGAAGACGCGCACCGAAGCGGCCCAGATGTCCGGCCCGGTCCCGTCGCCCTCGATGTAGGGGATGATCGGATCGTCGGGAACGTGGAGTCGGCCGTCGGAATGCTGCGTGATGCGGGTGCCGGAGGTCGTCATGGGTGAGGCGATATAAGGCATCCGCCGCGCTGGCGCTATGCCTCCCTGCGGGGTTCCGACACCTTCAGCGCGAGGTCGTCGAGCTGCTTCGCCTCGACGGGCGACGGCGCGCCCATCAGCAGATCCTGACCGCGCTGTGTCTTCGGGAAGGCGATCACGTCACGCAGGCTCTCGCAGCCGGCGAGCACCATGGCCCAGCGGTCGAAGCCGAAGGCGAAGCCGCCGTGGGGCGGCGCGCCCGCGTCGAGCGCGTTCAGCATGAAGCCGAAGCGCTCCTCGGTATCCGTCTTCGCGTAGCCGAGCACCTCGAAGATGCGGCGCTGCACGTCCGCGCGGTGGTTGCGCAGACTCCCCGAGCCGAGCTCGACGCCGTTCAGCACGACGTCGTAGTGCGTGCCGCGCACCGCGCGCGGATCGCTCTCGAGAAGCCCGAGGTCGTCGTCGAGCGGCGCCACGAAGGGCTGGTGGACGTAGGTGAGCTTGCCGTCCTCGCCCGGCTCGAAGAGCGGGAAGTCGACGACGAAGAGCACGTCCCAGGGGCGCGCGTCCACGCGCCCGAGGCGCTGGCCGAGATCCGCGCGCAGGCGCGAGAGGATCGCATTCGCGCGCGGCGCCTCGTCGGCCTGGAAGAGCAGCAGGCTGCCGGGGCGCGCGCCGCAGCGCTGCGCCACCGCCGCGCGCTCGGCGTCGGACAGGAACTTCGCGATCGGCGATTGCCAGGCGCCGTCGGGCTCGATGCGCACCCACGCGAGCCCCTTGCCGCCGAGCTCCTTCTTGACGAGCGCCTCGAGCCGGTCGATCTGGTTGCGGCCGAGCTCGGCCGCGTCGTGCACGGGCAGGCACTTCACGATGCCGCCCCCGTCGACGGCGGCGCGGAAGGCGCGGAAGCCGCTGGCCGCGAAGACGTCCGTCAGCTCGACGAGCTCGAGCTGGATGCGCGTATCGGGGCGGTCGCTGCCGTAGCGGTCCATCGCCTCCTTGTAGGAGATGCGCGCGAACGGACGCGCCAGCGAGATGCCGGCCGTCGCGCAGCCCTGCACCGTCACTTCCTCGAGCACCGCGAGCACGTCCTCGACGCCGACGAAGGACATCTCGAGGTCGACCTGCGTGAACTCGAGCTGGCGGTCGGCGCGCTGGTCTTCGTCGCGGAAGCAGCGCGCGATCTGGAAGTAGCGGTCGAAGCCCGCGACCATCAGCAGCTGCTTCATGATCTGCGGCGACTGCGGCAGCGCGTAGAACTCGCCCGGCTGGAGCCGGCTCGGAACCAGGAAGTCGCGCGCGCCTTCGGGCGTCGACTTCGCGAGCACCGGCGTCTCGATCTCGAGGAAGCCCTGGCGCGCGAGGCTCGCGCGCACGGCCTGCGCGAGCTCGTGGCGCAGGCGCAGCGCGCGCTGGAGCGGCGGCCGGCGCAGGTCGTGGATGCGGAAGCGCAGGCGCGTGGCCTCGTCGGCGTCGGCCTCCTCCTCGATCGCGAAGGGCGGCGGCGTCGCGCGGTTCAGCAGCCGCAGCTCGTCCGCGATCACCTCGATCTCGCCCGTCGCGAGCTTCGGGTTCACCGTCTCGGGCGAGCGCCGCGCGACGCGGCCCCGCACCAGGATCACGTACTCGGAGCGCAGCTGGCCGGCGCGCTCGTGACACTCGGGCGCGCTGTCCGGCTTGAAGACGACCTGCACCAGGCCGTCGCGGTCGCGCAGGTCGACGAAGACCACGCCGCCGTGGTCGCGCCGGCGCTGGACCCAGCCGGCGACCACCACCTCGCTGCCGACGAGCGCGGGCGTGACGCGGCTCGTCGCGTGCGTGCGACGCAGGCTCCCCATGCCGTCGAGTGCGACCTGCGTCACCAGTGGGCCCTTTCCGCCGCGAGGGCCCGGAGGTGTACCAGAAGGAGGGCTCAGGCGCGAAGCCTCAGACGCGCAGATCCGTCGCCGAGCAGACGCAGTTCCGCCCGAGCGACTTGGCCCGGTACATCGCCTTGTCGGCGCAGTCGAGCAGCGCATCGCGCTCGCGCGCGTGCCGCGGCGACGTCGCGACGCCGATGCTGATCGTGAGCCGCACGGGCGCGCCGCCGCCGCCCTCGAAGAGCGTGTCCGCGACGGTGCAGCGGATGCGCTCCGCCACGCCCATGGCCGCGTCGTGCGGCGTGTCGACCAGCAGGATCGTGAACTCGTCGCCGCCGTAGCGGGCCAGGGTGTCGACCTGCCGCACGCACTCCGCCAGCACCTTCGACAGGTGGCGCAGCACCTGCGAGCCGACCAGGTGGCCGTGCTCGTCGTTCACGCGCTTGAAGCGGTCGAGATCGAGGAAGAGCACCGAGAGCTCCTTGCCGGAGCGCTCGGCGCGCTGGATCTCGCGCTCGGTCGCCTGCAGCAGGTAGCGCGCGTTGTAGACCTCGGTGACGTCGTCGACGAAGGCGCGCTCCTTGGCGCGGTGGTACCGCTCGGCGTTCTGGAGCGCGAGCCCGGCGTGTCCGGCGACGAGCCGGGCCTGCTCGCGCTCGCGCTCGCCGAAGGGACGTCCGTCCGCGAAGACCCAGGCCATGCCCACCTCGGCGTCGCCGCCGCGCAGCGGCACCGCGAGCACCGCGCCGCCGGGAATGCCGGCCTCGCGCAGCGCGTCCTCGAACGGCACGCCCGGGCGCTCCTCCGCGACCGCCTCCGCGCTCTCGAAGAGCGTCGGCTTCGACTCCGCGAGCGAGCGCCGCAGCGCGCGCGCCTGCGTCTCGCCGAGCCCGCGGAAGACCATGCCCTCGGATCCGGGGATCGCCGTGCGGCGGAAGATCGCGACGCCGCGCGTGCGGCCGAGCGTGCGCAGGAGAAGGTCGAGCGCGGCGGCATACACCTCGCCCGGATCGGCGCACTGCAGCAGCGTGCGACACGCCTCGGTGATGGCGAGCGCGCCGCGCAGCCGCTCGTTCTCGAGCTGGAGCTCGCGCCGCGCCAGCACGCGCTCGATGCAGAGCGCGAGCTCCTCGCTGGAGTGCGGCTTGCGCAGCGTCTCGGCGGCGCCGGCGCGCAGCGCGCGGATCTCGCTCTGCGCCTCGGGCTCGTCCACGAGCAGCACGAAGGCCGTCTGCGGCGAGACCTGGAGCAGGTGCTCGAGGACGTCGAGGCCCGACCCGTCCGGCAGGCGGAGCAGGCACACCACCAGGTCGGCCGGCTCGCGAGCCAGCTCGCGCCGGGCCTCCGCGGCGCTGCCGACGCACTCGAGGCGCACACGTCCGACCAGGGCGGCGGCCGCCTGCTCGCGCGCCCCCTTACCGTCGTCGACGAAGAGCACCCGGGCCGGGTGCCCCAGCTCTCCCCTCATGGACGATTCCTCGAACAACCACCGGGGATCGGCCGGATCGGCTGCCGCCTTGAGTAGCATGGCCGGCGCGAAGGGAGTTGCGTATGCGCGCGCTCGGAGAGCAGCTCGACGCGTACCGCCGGCAGGCCGACGCCTTCCGCTGGGACGTGCCGGACACCTTCAACTTCGGCCGCGACGTCGTGGACCGGCGCGCCCGCGAGCGGGACGGCCCGGCCCTGTGCTGGCGCGACGCCGCGGGCGCCGCGCGCGACCTGCGCTGGTCGGACGCGCGCAGCGGCTCGAACCGGGTGGCGCAGCTGGCGCGCGCGCTCGGGATCCAGCCGGGCTCGCCCGTGATCGTCCTGCTGCCGCGGGTCCCGGAATGGCACCTGGTGCTGGTGGGCCTGCTCAAGGCCGGCGCCCTGGTGATCCCCTCGGCCACCTCGCTGCGGCCGAAGGACATCGCCTACCGCGCGCAGCACAGCGGCGCCGTGGCCGTGATCGCCGGGCCCGAGTCGATCGCCGCGGTCGACGCCGCTCGCCGCGACCTCTCCGGCGTGCGCCACTTCCTCGCGCTCGCCGCCGAGCCGGGCCGCCCGCCGCAGGGCTGGGAGTGCCTCGCGACGGCGCTGCGCGCGCAGCAAGGCGACGACGGCGCCACCCGTGCGACGCGCGCGCGCGACCCGGCGCTCGTCTACTACACGTCCGGCACGACCGGCCCGCCGAAGGCCGTCCTGCACGACCACGCCTACACCTACGCGCAGCGCTACACGTCGCGCTTCTGGCACGGCGTGCGCGAAGGCGAGCGCATCTGGACCACCAGCGACACGGGCTGGGCCAAGGCCGCCTACGGCGTCCTCTTCGGGCCGTGGAGCGAGGGTGCGGAGGTCGTGCTCTACCACGGACGCTTCGAGCCGCGCGCCGAGCTCGACTTCCTGGCGAAGATGTCGCCGCACGTCTTCTGCGCGCCGCCAACGGAGTTCCGCCTGCTGGTGAAGGAGGATCTCTCGGGGCTGCGCGTGCCGCGCCTGCGCGAGTGCGTGTCGGCGGGCGAGCCGCTCAATCCGGAGGTGATCCGCGCGTGGGCGCAGGCGACCGGGCTCCAGATCCGCGACGGCTACGGCCAGACCGAGACGATCCTGCTCGTCGCGAACTTCCCCGGCATGCCGATCAAGCCCGGCTCGATGGGCCTGCCGATGCCCGGCCATGCGCTCGAGGTGATCGACGACCAGGGCGCCGCGATGCCGCCCGGCGAGGTCGGCGACATCGCGCTGCGCGGCGATCCGCCGAGCCTCTTCCGCGGCTACTGGAAGGACGCGCAGGCTTCCGCGCGCTGCCGCCGCGGCGACTGGTACCTGACCGGCGACCGCGCGTACCGCGACGAGGACGGCTACTTCTGGTTCGTCGGCCGCGACGACGACGTCATCATCTCGGCCGGCTACCGCATCGGCCCCTTCGAAGTGGAGAGCGCGCTCGTCGAGCATCCCGACGTGCTCGAGGCGGCCGCCGTCGCCGCGCCCGACGCCGACCGCGGCGCGGTGGTGAAGGCATTCATCGTGCTGCGCCCGGGCGTGCGCGGCGACGCCGAGCTCGCCGCGCGCCTCCAGCAGCACGTGAAGACGGTGACGGCGCCCTACAAGTACCCGCGCCAGATCGAGTTCGTCGACGCCCTGCCGAAGACGGTCAGCGGGAAGATCCGGCGCGTCGAGCTGCGCCAGCGTACGAGCGAGCGGTAGCTCGTCGCTTCGGAGCCGCGCGCCAGGGTTTCTCAGAGCTTCGGAGGCTGTACTCGAAGCTCGCGTTACGGACTCGCCCGAGCGTCGCCCGTCGGACGGGCCGCGGGGTAGCGAGCGAAGCGAGCGGGTCGCCGCAAGCGGCGGCGCTGCACCGAGATCGAGGCGGCGCTGCGCCTTCATTTCCCAGCGCCGCCGCGCGCA
>DASUFZ010000206.1:0-13790 GCA_036274295.1 Myxococcota bacterium | reverse complement strand
TCGGACAGCATGCCGACGGCCAGCGGGCCGAGGCCGAAGCCGATGAGATTCAGCAGGAAGAGCAGGAACGCGCTGGCGACGGCGCGCATGCGCAGCGGCGCCAGCGCCTGCGTGATCGAGAAGGTCGGGCCGAGGTACATGGCGCCGAAGAAGACGGGGATGCCCGCGAAGAGCAGCGCGCTCCGGATGTCCGGCGAGAGGTAGAAGCCGATCGAGAACGGCACGGCGACGAGGGTCGAGACGCCCGGCACCCACATCGACCAGCGCGCGTCGCGCTTCCCGAGGCGATCCGAGAAGACGCCGCCGAGGTAGGTGCCGAGGCCGCCGGCCACGATCCCGACGAGCGCGAGCCAGAAGCCGATCTCCTTGGGCGACATGCCGTGCGAGCGCGCCAGGAAGGCGGCATTCCAGTTCGCGACGCCGTAGCCGACGAAGGCGTGCAGGGTCGCCGCGATCGCCAGGTGCCGGAAGCTGGCGAGGCGCCACATGGTGCGCGCGACCTCGCGCGCGGTCGGCGCGTCGGCCGCCTCGCGCGCCCTCGCCTCCGAGTGGCCGCGCGGCGGCTCGCGCAAGGTGAGCCGCACGAGCAGCGCCAGCGCGATGCCGGGCAGACCCACGAGCAGGAACGCGTAACGCCAGCCGAGCTCCTGGGCCATCCAGCCGCCGAGCAGGAAGCCGAAGGCCGTGCCGATCGGGATGCCGAGCGCGTAGGTCGCGAAGGCGCGACCGCGCTGCTCCGGCGGGTAGTAGTCGGCGAGCATCGAGTGCGCTGGCGGCGAGCAGCCGGCCTCGCCGACGCCGACACCGATGCGCGCCAGCATGAGCTGCGGGAACGTGCGCGCCAGACCGCAGAGCGCCGTCATGCCGCTCCACAGGAAGAGCGCCAGCGCGATGATGTCGCGCCGCACGCCGCGGTCGGCCCAGCGCGCGATCGGGATGCCGAGCGTGGCGTAGAAGATCGCGAAGGCGGGGCCGGAGAGGAAGCCGAGCGCGGTGTCCGACGGGTGGAACTCCTGCTTGAGCGGCTCGAGCAGGATGTTGACGATGCTGCGGTCGATGAAGTTGACGACGTAGACGACGAGCAGCAGGCCGAGCACGTAGCGCCGGTAGGCGTCGCTCGCGGAGAACTCGCCCGCGGCCTGCGCAGCAGCGGACGCGACGCCTGCGCCGCGCGTGCTCTCGCTCACAGCTTCGCATCCTACGCCGCGGGCCCTCGAGGCGGAAGAATTTTCAGCGCGCGCGCCCTCTGGTTCTCAGCGCGCGCGCTTCTCGAGGTGGGCAATGCGCGAGCCGAGCACGCCGGGCATGTACTCGATCAGCTCGACGATCAGGCCGTCCGGATCGCGACAGCACACGACCGACTCGATCCCGGTGTTCGGATCGGGCTCGCGCGGCGCGCGGATGAACTCGATGCCGCGCCGCGAGAGCTCCGCGTAGGCCGCGCGCACGTTGCGCGTGCGCAGCGCGACGATGCGCGGCACGCGCTGCGCGAGCGGGCGCGGGTCGGCATCGCGCGGCCGCGGCTCGAGCCACTCGATCAGGTCGAGGCGCGTGTGGTGCGGCTCGTCGCCGAGGGCGAGCAGCGCGCCGCGCCCCTGCGCGCGCTCGAGGCCGAAGTTCTCGGCGACGTAGGCCGGCCAGACGACGTCGCGGTTGTCGCGCAGCAGGCGGAAGCCGAGCGCCTGGTAGAACGCGAGCGAGCGCTCGAAGTTCGAGGCCTCCACCGTGAAGTGGAAGATGCCCTCGTAGCCCCAATCAGGATCGCCCAACCAGATACTCCCCCGTGAGGCGCAGGCTCCGCAGCACGCGCTCCTGGGGCAGCGCGCCGAACGACATCAGGCACATGAGCCGGTCGACGCCGATGTCCGCATAGCGCTTCAGCTTGTCGCGGCAGGCGTCGACATCGCCGAGGATCACCGACTCGAGCGCGGCGAGCACCTCGAAGGCCTCCTCGGGATCGAGCGGCAGGCCCGCGCGCTGGCGGTTCAGCAGGCGGATCACCGGTACGGGATCGTCGAGGTCGTCGTCGCGCGGTGTCGCCTCGGGCGCCGCGAGCGCGCGCGCGGCGGTCGGATCGTTCGCCTGGAGCTCGCCGCGGATCGCGTCGATCCACAGACTGCGCGGGACGCGGAAGACGCGCGGCGCCGCGTTGACGAACCAGAGCGCCGCCTCGGCCGCGCGGCTCTCGATCGCCTCGGCGCGCGAGCCGGCGCAGTGCATGAAGGTGAAGCAGGCGCGCTGCGCGTTCACGAAGAGGCCCGCCGGCTGCACCGCGGACAGCCCGCGCGCGTAGCTCTCGAAGAGGCGCCGCAGGCTCGCGAGCGGCGAGAGCAACGTGGTGGCGAGCGCGCCGACGCCGAGCTGCCCGGCCATCTCGAACGACTCGGGGCTGGTGCACGTCTGCCACAGCGGGGGATGCGGCTTCTGGAGCGGCTTCGGCACGACGTCGCGCTCCGGGATCTCGAGCAGCGCGCTCTTCCAGGAGAACGACGTGCTCGTCCACATGCGCGGGATCATCTGCAGCGCCTCGCGCAGCTGCTCGCGCGAGGTCTCGGCCTGCACGCCGAACGTCTCCCACTCGGTGCCGCCCGAGCGCGCGAGGCCGAGCTCGAGGCGGCCGCCCGACAGGATGTCGGTGACGGCGGCGCGCTCGGCGACGCGCAGCGGGTGGTTGATGGCGAAGGGCGCCAGCACGCCCGAGTGCCCGAAGCGCAGCCGCTTCGTGTGCTGCGCGAGCACGGCCACGACGACCTCGGGAGCCGAGCTGTAGCTGAACTCGGTCGCGCCGTGGTGCTCGACGGTCCACCAGCAGCCGAAGCCGAGCTCGTCGGCGAGTCGCGCCTGCTCGATCGCGTCCTCGAAGAGCACGCGCTCGTGCGCCGGGCCGAAGGGCCGCGCCCGCTGGAGCTCGGAGAAGACGTCGAGGATCAAATTGACAGCGCCCCGTGCGGGCGCCGATTCTACACGCGTGGGCGAACGGGCATCGCGGGAATATCTCGAGCGCGTCTTCGAGGAGACGAAGAACTGGGGCCGCTGGGGCCCCGACGACGAGCGCGGCGCGCTCAACTGGATCACGCCGGCGCACCGCGCGGCCGCCGCGGCGCTCGCGCGCGAGGGCCACGTGGTGAGCTGCGCGCTCGAGCTCGCGACGATGGCCGGCCCGGGCAACCCGAATCCGGCGCACCACATGATGATCGCGGCGGGCGACGCGCGAGAGATGGTGGCGCCCGGGCTGGAGACGTCGCTCGACTACGTCGGCGTCGCCTTCCACGGCATGGCGGTCTCCCACATCGACGCGCTCTGTCACGTGTTCGTCGAGGGCCGCATGTACAACGGCTTCGACGCCTCGTTCGTCAAGAGCATCGGCGCGCTGCGCAACAGCATCATGTCGGCGCGCGACGGCATCGTCGGGCGCGGGGTGCTGCTCGACATCCCGCGGCTGCGCGGCGTGCGCTGGCTCGAGCCGGGCGACTGCATTTTCCCCGACGAGCTGGTCGCCGCGGAGCACGCCCAGGGCGTCGAGGTGCGCGAGGGCGACATCCTGCTGGTCGGGACCGGGCGCGACGCGCGCCGCGCGCACCACGGCCCGTGGGACGCCGAGACGGGCCTCGCCGGCCTGCATCCGACCTGCGTGCCGTGGCTGCACGGGCGCCGCATCGCCGCGCTCGGCTCCGATGGCGTCTCGGACCCGCTGCCCGCCAACGAGACGCCCGGCTGGCCGATCCCGATCCACCAGTGCTGTCTCGTCGCGATGGGCGTCCACCTGCTCGACAACCTCGAGCTCGGGCGGCTCGCCGAGGCCTGCGCGTCGCGCCGGCGCTGGGAGTTCCTGTTCAGCCTCGCGCCGCTGCGCATCGCGCGCGGCACCGGCTCGCCGGTGAACCCGCTCGCGATCTTCTGATCAAGGTCCGAGCCCGGCGATCGCCGCGCTGGGCGTCAAGCCGAAGCCTCTGCGAAAGACGCGCGTCAGGTGCGCCGTGTCCGCGAAGCCGGCGTCGATGGCCGCGGTGCGGACGAGAGCGCCCTCCGCCATCCGCTGCGCCGCGTGTTGCAGGGCCGACCATCGCTTGAAGTCGCGGAACGTCTGCCCCGTCGAGGCCTTGAAGCAGCGCAGAGCCCGCGTTCGCTCCAGGTGCAGACGGCGCGCCAGCTCGCCCTGCGACATGCGCTGCATCGGCTCCGCGTAGATGGCGCGCACGACCTCCGCGACCCTGGCCGGCAGCCGCGGCGCTCGTGCGCTCAGCCGGGCGCGAAGCTCGTGCACGGCGCAGCGGTCGCCGCGCAGCGCATCGGATGCGAGCCGCGCCAGCACGCCGCCCAGGACCTGCGCCAGCGGCGCGTCGAACGGAAACGCCAGACCGTTCAGGTAGAGCACGTCGGCGCCCCGCTCCGCGAGCTCGACGGCATGCACGACGCCGGGCCGGACGAGCAGGACATCGCCGTCGACGCGCATGCCGTCGCGTGCCAGCCGCAACGGTCCCGTTCGTCCCACCAGCACGGCGGTGACCGCATTCGCGTGCGCAGCGAGCGACCGGCTGGGGACCGGGAGCAGCGCATCGAGAAAGGGCGAGCTGGGATCGGGCACGGCCGCGATTATCTCCGCTCGATGCCCGCCCGCGCAAAGGCCGCCCGCGACTGCGCGCCGTTCATCCAGACGTCCTTGCGGGCGACCTCTCCCAGCGCGTCGACCATGACGACGTCCAGCATCTCGACCCGCGCCGTGAACGGGCTGCCGTCCGGCTCCGCGAGCGACAGGACCATCGTCCATTCGAGGGTCCAGTGGTTCTCGCCGTACAGGATTCGATCGACCACGTGCGAGAAATCGAAGGAAGCGAACAACTCGGCGCAGTGTCGGCGCAGCGCACTCCGGCCCTTCACCGGCTCCGAGCCGTCATGCAGCCAGAAGATCGTGTCCTCCGCAGCGAGCGAGGCGATCCGGTCGGGATCCTTCGTCTCCCAGCCGACGTGATTGCGCTCGAAGATCGCCGCGAGCGGCGACGCCTGTGCAGCCTGTGCAGGGTCGGACATCGGATCTCCTCCTTCGCTCGCACCGGCAGGCTTCGCGCGCAGCAGCGGGGCCGTCAGCGCGCCGGCCGCCGCGGCCCCGACGAGCAGCCCGCGCCGCGTGATGCCGTTCCGGTCCATGCCATTCCCTCCGCGTGCAGGCGGCGCTTGCCGCTCCGACACGGATGGACCCTATCCGGCGCACACCGCCAGCGCGTAGAACAAACGTGCCGCTAGGAGGTCGCGCGGCGCGGACTCTCCCAGGTGCCCTCGAAGACGATCCGGTCCTCGCTGGCGCGCCGACCCACGACCCGCACGGGGTCCGACGTGAACGGCGTGAAGAGCGCCTCGATGAAGCCCTGGAGCAGGATGCGCGTCTCGTCCGGCAGCGGCCCGGCCTCGCGCACGTTCAAGCTGAAGAGCCGGCTCGCGTCGCCCGGCACGAACTCCCACTTCGAGAAGTTGAACATCGCGGGCGAGAGGGTCGTCATCACGCGGCCGACCTGCTCGACCCAGCGGTCCGGCGCGCGCTCGGCCGCGCGCATCGCGGCCTCGAGGTGCGAGTAGAGCCCCATCCTGAGGATGCGCTCCGCAGCGGCGCGGCCGCGCCGGCGCAGGTAGCTCTCGCGGTCCCCGCGGCCTTCCTTCCCGACGAGCAGCGCGAGCAGGCGCCGGTAGACGTCGATCGGGTACCAGGATCCGGCGTGGATGCCCGCGCGCAGCAGCTCGCGATCGCCGGGCTCGAGACGCGCGGACGCCTCGGCATCCGCAAGCGCGCCGGAAGCCAGTAGCTGGTTCAGGTCGTCCACCACGGCCTGCATGGCCGATCCCTTGATCGACGGCGCGCTCATGGGGGCCCTGATCGGCGGACCCGGCCCTCGATGTGAGCGCGCTAGAACCGCACGCGCAGCGGCAGCCCCAGCTCCGCGCGCACGGGGTTCTCGACCTCGCGGATCACGGCCTCTTCCGACGCGAGCTTGAAGACCGCGTGGCCGAGCTCGTGCGCGAGCACGGTCTCGGGCGGCGCCGCGCGCGGGCCGTCCTGCGTCTCGACCAGCGGGAACGCGGCCGGGTCGAACGAGATCGTCTCCGAGAGCTCGCGCCCGGGAATCCGGTACACGGTGTGGTTGTCGCGCTGCGCGTTCAGCTCGATGTGGAGCGGATGACCCTCGAGCGCGACCGTGTCGATCAGCGCGCGCGCCCGCATGCCGACGCGCGTGGCGAGCACGCGATCGAGCGCGCGCCGCACGCGCGGGATCTCGATCGCGTCGCCGCCCGTGATGAGCACGTGCAGCTGGGGCGTCAGCTCGAGGTGCACGTCGCGCGGCGCGGGCCGCCGGATCGGCGCGGACGGGCCGTCGCGCAGGCACGAGACGGACGCGAAGGTGAAGAGCAGCGCGGGGAGGAGCCAGCTCCTGCGCCCGCGCCGCGACATCTCCTACTCCGCCCACGCGAAGCGCACGCCGTCCGGCGCGGGCTCGCGCACCAGCGCGCCGAGCTCGAGCACGCGCGCCATCTCGGCCGCCGCGTAGTCGTTCTCGACGCCCGTCGCCTCGGCGACGGCCACGGCGAGCTCGCGCTCCGGCTCGTTCGCGAAGGCCGGCAGCGACTCGACCGTGTCGTTCAGGAGCAGGTTCCAGAGCAGCGACTGCCGCCGGCGCCGCAGGTACATCTTCTTCTCGTAGCCCTCGAGCTTGCCCTGCGCGAAGAGATAGTCCTGGTAGCGCATGTAGCGCTCCATGGTCTCCTCGTACTCGTCGGCGACGCTCTGGATCACTTCGACGCTGGCGCCGGGCGTGCGGGTTACGACGTGGTTGGCGTCGTACTGGGTCCAGTCGCTGTTCAGGATCTCGAGGCCGTACTCCTTCGCCTTCTCGCGCACCTCTGTGCCCGGGAAGGGCGCCAGGATGTGGAAGCCGTAGAGCGAGCCGAACTCCTGGTGCAGCTCGTTCGCGAACTCGACGGTCTTGCGAAGCGTCTCCTCCGTCTCGCCGGGCAGCCCGATGATGAACGAGGCCAGCGCCGAGATGCCCACGTCCTGGGTCATGCGCATGGCTTCCTTCACCTTCTGGAGATTCGAGTTCTTCTTCACCAGGTCGAGCACTTCCTGGTTGCCGCTCTCGACGCCGTAACAGATGGCCTGACAGCCGGCCTTCGCCATGGTCTGGACGATCTCGGGCGAGATCGTGTCGACGCGCGAGAAGGCGTTCCAGCGGATGCCGGTGTTGCGCCGCACGAGCTCGCCGCACACGGCGAGGAAGTGCTTGCGGTAGAGCGTGAAGAGATCGTCCTCGATGGTGATCTCGGTGAAGCCCTTCGCGGCGAGATCCTCGATCTCGTCGACGCAGAGCGACGGCGTGCGGTAGCGCACGCTGCGGCCCGTCCACGCGGGCGCCGAGCAGAAGACGCACTCGTAGGGACAGCCGCGCGACGTCACGACGCTCGCGTGGCTGTCGAAAGCGAGGTAGCGCGCCAGCGGCACCAGCTCGCGCGCCGGGTTCGGGAGCGTGTCGAGATCGTCCTCGAGCGGGCGGTGCGGCGTGCGGAAGATCTGGCCCGTCGCGCGGTCGCGCGCGGCGAGGCCGCGCACGTCGCGCACGTCCAGCTTGCCTTCGAGCGCGCGCGCGAGCTCGACCATGGTGTGCTCGCCCTCGCCGATGCCGATGAAATCGAGCGCGGGCAGGTCGCGGAAACTCCCCTCGATCTCGAACGAGACGTGCGGGCCGCCCATCACGATCGGGACTTCGGCGTCGCACTTCCGCACCACCTCGCCGATCGAGTTGGCGATGTGGTGGTTCAACGTGACCGAGGTGATGCCCACGAGCTGCGGGCGGAAGCGCGCCATGCGCTTCTCGATCTTCTCCGGCGTCGTGCGCGAGAGCAGCAGGTCGAGGATCTCGACCTCGTGTCCCTGCGCGCGCAGCGCCGACGCCACGTAGGGCAAGGTGACGAGGAGACGCGGGAACTCCTCGAAGGGGTAGGACGGATTCACGAGGAGTACGCGCACGAAGCCTCCGGAGGTGGAGGCGCATTCTACTCGCAGCCCGGGCGAGACCGGTAGACTGCCGCGATGCGCATCCACACCGTTCTGCTCTGCCTCTCTCTCGCCAGCCCCGTCCTCGCGGCCGACGATCACGCAGCGAAGCTCCTCGATGGCATGGGCTCACACCGACGGGACGTCGGTACCTCCGCGCAGGCGCAGCGCTTCTTCGATCAGGGCCTGGTGCTGGCCTACGGCTTCAACCACGCCGCGGCCGAGCAGGCCTTCCGCGAGGCGGCCCGGCTCGACCCGTCGTGCGCCATGTGCGCGTGGGGCGTCGCGCTCGTCCTCGGGCCGCACATCAACGCAGCCATGGAGGCGAGCGCGGTCTCGCCGGCCTGGGAGGCGAGCCAGGAGGCGAAGCGCCTCGCGAAGAATGCGAAGCCGGCGGACCGCGCGCTGATCGAGGCACTCCACAAGCGCTACTCGCCGATGCCCGGCGCCGAGCGCCCTGCCCTCGACCAGGCCTACGCGGACGCGATGCGGAAGGTCGCGGCGAGCTTTCCCGACGATGCCGACGTGCAGGCGCTCACGGCCGAGGCGCTGATGGACCTGCACCCGTGGGATCTGTGGGAGAAGGATGGCGCGGCGAAGCCGTGGACCGGAGAAATCCTGACGCTCCTCGAGCGCGCGATCGCGCTCGACGAGCGTCATCCGGGCGCGAACCACTTCTACATCCACGCGGTCGAGGCCTCGAAGACGCCGCAGCGCGCGCTGGCGAGCGCCGATCGCCTGCGCGATCTCGTGCCCGGCGCCGGCCATCTCGTGCACATGCCGGCCCACGTCTTCATCCGCACCGGCCGCTACTGGGACGCGGTGGAGGCGAACCGCCGCGCCATCGACGCCGACCGCAAGACGGCGGCGGTCTCGTGTCACGGCGCGCTGTACGCGGCGGGCTACGTGCCGCACAACGTGCACTTCCTGTGGGCTTCGGCCGCGTTCGCGGGCGCCGGCGGCGTCGCCGTCGACGCCGCCAGGCAGACCGCCGACGGTGTCGACCTGACGAAGCTGCGCGAGCCCGGCCTCGGCGTCCTCCAGCACTACTGGGTGACGCCGATGTACGCCTACGTGCGCTTCGGCCACTGGGACGAGCTGCTCGCGCTGAGGGAGCCGGAGGCCGATCTCGTCTACCCGCGCAGCGTGTGGCGCTGGTCGCGCGGCGTCGCGAACGTGCGTCAGGGCGAGCTCGACGCCGCCGCCGCGGATCTCGCCGCGCTCGAGCAGCTGGCCGGCGACCCGGGGCTCGCGAAGGTCACGATCTTCGATCTCTACGACACGACCGGGCTCGTCGCGATCGCGCGCGAGCACCTGGCGGGCGAGCTCGCCTTCGCGCGCGGCGAGCGCGAGGCGGCGCTCGCGCACCTGCAGAAGGCCGTGGCGCTGGAGAGCGCGCTCCAGTACGACGAGCCGCCGCCGTGGCCGCTGCCCACCCGGCAGGTCCTCGGCGCCATGCTCCTCGAGATGGATCGCCCCGCGGAGGCCGAGGGCGTCTACCGCGCGGACCTCGAGATCTATCCCGAGAACGGCTGGTCCTTGCGCGGCCTCTCGCGAGCACTCGCGGAGCAGAAGAAGACGGCCGAGGCCGCGGAGGTCGAGGCCCGCTTCCAGCGCGCATGGGCGAAGGGCGATTTCGAGCTGGAGTCGTCGCGGCTGTAGGAGACGCGGGCGGGTGTAGGATGGCCTCCTCGGCGTAGGAGGCTTCCATGGCGCATCACATCCGGCAGTCGATCCTCTCCTGCGGCCTCGCTCTCGCCCTCGCCGCCCCCGCGCTCGCGGGCGACGTCACCATCCAGCTCGATAGCGGCGCCGGGCTCTCCGTCCGGAACAGCACGGGCGCGATCGAGCGGCTTCGCGTCGACGAGGCGACAGGCAACATCTCGCGCAACGGCGCGCTGTTCGTCCACACCACGGGCGGCACGTTCGTAGGGCCAGGCGCCGGGACCCACACCACCTTGTACGCATTCTCGAACTCCGGCTTCGGCGACAACGCGCTGGAAGCGAACACGTCGGGATCCGGGAACTCTGCGTTCGGCGCCAACTCCCTGGTCGTGAACACGACCGGCGGAGGAAACTCCGCGTTCGGCTCGGGAGCCCTGGAATCCAACACCACGGGCAGCAGCAATCCGGCCTTCGGAGCAGTCGCGCTCCGCTGGAACCTGTCGGGTACCCGCAACGCCGCCTTCGGACCCGCCAGCCTCGCGTACAACCAATCGGGCACCGACAACACTGCGATGGGTTATGGAGCCCTCCGCTACACGACGGGCACCGGCAACACGGCGTTCGGCTCTCGCGCGCTCTCTTACAACGGTCGCGGGAACGGCAACATCGCGATCGGCGCGCTCGCGGGCACGAACCTGATGAGCGCCCGAGTACGGCCTCATCGCGGAGGAAGTGGTCGAGATCTTCCCGGACCTCGTCGTCTACGACGACCAGGACAAGCCGTTCACCGTGAAGTACCAGGAGAGAGGGCGCCCATGCTGCTCAACGAGATGAAGCGGCAGCGGCTCGAGTATGAGCAGCGCATCGATGCGCTCACCGCACGACTGGAGCGCCTCGAAACATGCTGAAGCGCATCGCCGCAAGACCAACACGTCAACTAACATTCACGTTGACACGTTCGACTAACATAGCCTAGAATCGATCCGTCGATGCGCTCGCTGCAGCTCTCCTTCGACGATCATCGCCGGCGCACGGGACGCGGCGGACCGCGACGCGGCGCCGGTCGCCCGCGCGGGCGGCGCCCGGTCGTCTATCACGTGCGGCGCGAGCCGATGCCGCGCGAGTGCCCGGCGCACGTCACGCTGCGAATGAAGCGCGACGTGCCTTCGCTTCGGCGCCGGGCATTCGTGAAGGAAGTCCGCCGAAGCTTCGCTGCGGCGTGCGAGCGCGGCGACTTCCGCGTCGCGCAGTTCTCCGTCCAGCGCGATCACCTGCATCTGCTCGTCGAGGCGCGCGACGCGCATGCGCTCGGACGCGGCATGAAGTCGATCTCCGCGCGCGTGGCGCGCGCGGTGAATCGCGTGTTCCGGCGCTCCGGAGCCGCGCTGCGCGGCCGCTACCACGTCCGTGCGTTGCGCACGCCGCGAGAGGTGCGCAACGCGCTGGCGTACGTGCTCCTCAATGCACGCAAGCACTGGAAGCAGCGCACGGGCGCCGCGCCGCCGGTGCGGCTCGACGAGGCATCGTCCGCGTCTTGGTTCACCGGATGGAATCGAAGATTCCATCCGGCCTCTTCTCCTCTTCCTCTTCCCCCGCCCGTCGCACCGCCACGCACGTGGCTGCTTCGCATCGGCTGGCAGCGTCACGGCCTGGTCGATCCGGGTGAAGTACCGGGATTCGCGTCGTGATCTCATGAAGCACGCGCATCGCCGCCGTTGGAGACCGCGCAGCGGGGGGCTGGTGTTCCTTGGCGCCCTCTTCGTCATGATCGGCTCGATCGGGGGCCTCGACTATTTCTTCTCCGGAATCGACGCAACCGGGTTGGTCAGTACAGGCCTCCCTCTCGCCGGTCCGCACCTTCTCGTCGCTTCGGTGCTCTTCGTGATCTCTGGCGTCGCGATGATCGCCTCGGGAGCTCGCCACGCGGAGCCGGACGCAAAGTGCTGAGCGGATCCGAGCTCACACCCGCTCCGCCACCGCCACCGTCTCCACGTGCTCCGTGTGCGGCAGGAAGTCGAAGGGCTCCACGCTGCGCGCGGCGAAGCCGCGCTGCGCGAGATCATCCAGATCCCTCGCGAGCGTGTCCGGGTCGCACGACAGATACACGATGCGCTGCGGCGCGAGCTGCGCGATGGCCTCGCGCACCTCGGGTGCAGCGCCGCGGCGCGGCGGGTTCAGGGTGATGAGATCCGGACGCAGGCCCTCGCGCGTGAAGCGCGCGAGCGCCTGCGCGGCGTCCCCTTCCTCGAAACGAACCTCGGCGACGCCGTTCTCCCTCGCGTTCGCGCGCGCATCGCGCACCGCGCGCGGCGACTCCTCGACGCCCGTCACCGCGGCGCCCGCGCGCGCGAGCAGCAAGGAGATCGCGCCGACGCCGCAGTAGAGGTCGAGCGCACGCATGCCGGGCTTCGGATCCGCCAGGCGCAGCACCGTCTCGTACGCGCGCCGCGCGGCGGGCGGATTCGCTTGCACGAAGGAGCCCGCGCTGCTACGCAGCGCGAGCTCGCCGACCTCGTCCACGAGCGCAGCCTCGCCCGACGCCACGGCGAAGCGCTCGCCGAAGAGCGCGTTGCCCGGATCGTCGTTCACGTTGAGGACGACCCCGGCGACGCCGCGCAGGCCCGCCAGCGCGCGCACCAGCTCGCGCTCGGCGGCGTGCCCCAGCTCGCGCACGACCAGCACGATCTGCACGCGCCGCTCCGCGCCGACCCGCACGATCACGTAGCGGAGCCAGCCCGTGCGGCGTTGCTCGTCGTAGGTGGGGATGCGCAGCCGCTCGAGGATGGAGACCAGCGGCGCCAGGGTCTCGTTGGCGGCCGGGTGGTGCGCGGCGCAGCGCCGGATGTCCGCCACGTCGTGCGTGCCGGGACGGTACACGCCGAGCCGTAGCCCCTCGCGGCCGCGGCGCGCGACCAGCTTCACCGTCTGGCGGTAGCCGAACGGGCGCGGCGCCGGGCGCAACGGGAGCTGCGCGACCCGCGAGAGAGATGCATGACGCCCGAGTGCGTCGCGCACCCGCGCCTCCTTGCGGGCCAGCTGCTCGGGATAGGGCGCCGCGACCCAGGGGCAGCCGACACAGTCGGGGAAATGGGGACAGGGGATCCGCGGCTCCGGCACGCGGCGAGGCTACAGGGCCGGGCCCGCCCTGCCGATCCGAGCGTATTCGAAGGGAGAACGACCATGCAGAGCATCGTCAAGAGCCTCGGGAAGACGCTTCTCGGCCTCGCGGTCGTGCTGGCCTGGTGGACGATCCGCGGGCCGGGCGATTCCGACACCGAGACGGCCAGCTCGATCCCGACCGTCGTGTGGGACGGCGGCTCCGGAACCTTCTCGATCCACGCCGAGACCTCCGCACCGGCGCAGATGCGCGTCAGCTTCCACGAGAACAAGGAATCGGACGACGCGCGCAGCCTCGAGACCCACCAGGACGTGGCGCCCGGGGTCCACGACTGGACGATCTCCGTGCCGGCCGACGTCAGCGGCTACGTCGAGCTCTCCGCCACCGATCCGCAGCCCGGCACGACGCTCAGCTGGACCCTCCAGGCGAACGGCAACACGGTCGACGAGCAGTCGGACCAGCTCGAGAAGCCGCTCGAAGAGGGCTACGGCTTCTTCCTCCAGACCTACTTCGACGACTACAGCACGGGCGAGCTGGGAGAAGGCTGAGCTTTGCGCGCGCAGTCTGGTATCACTGGTCTCCTCACGAGGAGACCGCCGTGGATTTCTCCCAGGTCCTGCGCACCACCTTCTCCGCGCGCGAGTTCACCGACGAGCCGGTGCCCGACGAGACGCTCGTGCGCATCCTCGAGACCGCGCGCTTCGCGCCGTCCGGCGGCAACCGCCAGGGCTGGCGCGTCATCGCCGTGCGCGAGCAGGCGACGAAGGACGCCATCGCCGAGCTCGCCAAGCCCGCCATGCGCCGCTACTTCGCGCAGATCCAGGCGGGCGAGTTCCCGTGGAACACGATCGAGCCGACGAAGCTCACGGCCGCGCAGATCGAGAAGCAGCCGATCGCGCCGGCGCTCCTCGACCGCTACCGCAAGGCGCCGCTGCTGCTCGTCGTCTGCCTCGACCTCTCCGTCGTCGC
>DASUFZ010000205.1:0-5584 GCA_036274295.1 Myxococcota bacterium | reverse complement strand
AACGCCTGCGGCCCGTGCATCGGCCAGTGGCGCCGCGACGAGATCAAGAAGGGCGAGAGGAACAGCATCGTCACGTCGTTCAACCGGAACTTCCCCGGGCGGAACGACGCCAACCCCGAGACGCTCGCCTTCATCGCCAGCCCGGAGATCGTCATGGCGTACGGGCTCGCCGGGCGGCTGTCGTTCAACCCGCTCACCGACGCGCTGCCCGGGAACGGCGGCGCCGCCTGGAAGCTGAGCCCGCCGAAGACGGCACCGGAACTCCCGGAGAAGGGCTTCATCCTGAGCCGCGCCGGTTACGAGGCGCCGCCTGCCGACCCGAAGGCGGTCGCCGTGTCGGTGAGTCCCGGGAGCGAGCGCCTGCAGATCCTCGACCCGTTCGACCGGCACGCCGACTCCGACTTCACCGGGATGCCTATCCTGATGAAGACGAAGGGGAAGACGACGACCGATCACATCTCGCCGGCCGGGTTCTGGCTGCGGTTCCGCGGCCACCTCGACCGGATCAGCGACAACATGCTGACCGGCGCGGTCAACGCCTTCACCGGCGAGCGGGGCAAGACGCTCAACCAGCTGACCGGCGAGCGGGGCGTCGACGCGCCGAAGGTGGCGCGCGCCTACCGCGCGGCGGGACGCAAGTGGGTGGTCGTCGGCGACGAGAACTACGGCGAGGGCTCGAGCCGCGAGCATGCCGCGATGTCGCCGCGCCTGCTCGGCTGCGGCGCGGTGATCGTGCGGAGCTTTGCCCGCATCCACGAGACGAACCTCAAGAAGCAGGGCCTGCTGCCGCTGCGCTTCGCCGACCCGGCCGACTACGACAAGGTCGAGGAGGGCGACCGCGTCAGCATCGTCGAGCTGCGCGAGCTGCGTCCCGGCGCACCGCTGCGCGCGGTGTTCAGGCACGCGGACGGCCGCGAGGACACCTGCTCCGTCACGCACACGCTCTCGAACGAGCAGATCGAGTGGTTCCGCGCGGGCTCGGCGCTGAACCTGCTGCGCGCGCAGCAGCGCTAGCTGCCGAAGACGAGAAGTCGACCGCCGCGTTCGAGCACCTGCTCCTCGATCGGCGCTGTGCGCGCGCGCGCGAGCAGGCCGCGCACGTCGCGGCCGATCGCCTCGCCGGGCTCGACGCCGAGCGCGCGCTCGCCGGCGCCGTTGATCAGCGCGACCACGCCGCCGCGGTCGGTCAGCACCAGGCCGAGCGGCAGCTGGCGCAGCAGCTCGCGCTGCGGGAAGGGCAGGATGTCGAGAAGGCTTCCGCCGAGGAAGGCCTCGCGCATCAACAGGAGACCGGCGCCGAGCAGCACGGGGTGCGCGTCGTACGGCCACTGGATGGTGCCGCTGCGGTGCAGCGAGCCGGCGACGAGCGCCGCCATCGGCACCGTGGCCACGAGCATCACGCGCAGCGCGCGGCGCATGTCGCGCATGCGGGTCGCGTGCACCGCGAGCACCGCGCAGGCCACGGCGCAGAGCACCTGGTGGTACGTCGTGACGACGAGCCAGAGGGGACCGCGCAGGTCCTCTCCGTTCTCGACGGTGACCTGGAAGAGGCTCGCGTAGCCGGGGCTGAAGAGCAGCCAGTAGACGAACAGCGCCGGCACCAGCAGCAGCGCCGGGAACCAGGGCACGCGCCGCGCGATCTCCAGCCCCGCGGCCTGCGCGGCGAAGCCGAGCCAGAGCGGGGCCAGCGCCAGCGAGCCGACGTACTTGATGCGGTCGCCGATCTGCTCCGTGACGATCCCGCGCACCGTCAGCCATTCGCCGAAGGTCACCGAGAGCACGCACAGGCAGAGCATGACGAGCGTGCGGCGGCCGCGGGTCGAAGGATCGCGCTGCGCGATCGCGATGGCGATCGCCGCCGCCAGCAGCATCGAGAGCTCGAGCGGGAGCGCCATCACCCTCACGCGGACGGCCTCGCTGGCGCGGGGCCGAGCAGCACGGCGTGACCCGCCAGGGTGTCGCCGACCTTGACGGGCCAGCGCGTGCACGGGCTCTGCGGCGCCGCCTCGGCCAGCACCGCGTCGAGCGAGCGGCCGAGCGCCTCGTCGGGCGTCATGCGCAGCAGGGTCTGCGCGGCCGGATTGAGGCCGGCCACGACACCCTCGCCGTCGGTGAAGACGAGCGGCCGCGGGATGTGGCCGACGATGGCGTGCTCCGGCAGCGCCAGGACGTGCAGCCAGCCGCCGCTGAAGAGCGCGAAGCGGAGCGGCAGCAGCGCGAGGCCGATCAGGATCGGCGTCGGATCGATGTCGTCGCGCCGCATGGCGATGACGACGATGCTCGCCAGCACGGGCGCCGTGCTCGCGAGACAGACGAGCAGCCGCGGCACGCGCTGCGTATGCAGCCGGCGCGAGCCCACCAGGAAGAGCCACGAGCCCCACACCGCGAGACCCCACGAGTAGATCGCGTTCACCCAGCCGACCGGGCCGAGCACGGTGTGGCCGTCCACCGCGGCGAGGAACCAGCCGTGCGGCAGGACGTCCACGTAGAGAGTCGAGTAGAGCAGGATCTGGGGCGTCATGATTGCGACGAGCAGCCAAGGTCGCGTGCGCGCGAGCGGGTGATCGGCGGCGAGCAGGCCGAGGCTCAGCCACAGCGCCGGGATCGGAAGTGCGCCGAGCAGCACGATGCGGTGCTGCTGCTCGAGCGTGACCATGCCCTCCACGTGGGCGAGCACACCGACCGCCCACGCGAACACGCAGAGCGAGAGGGCCACGAAGGCGCGGCGGCCCGATGCCGCGCCCTCCTCCTGCCAGGCGCCGAGACACAGCCAGAAGGACAGCAGGGCGGTCAGCTCGAGTAGCTGCGCGTACACGGTGTCCTCGCCGTACGGCTTCGTGGGCGTTCTCGAATCGACCGCTCGCCGCTCCGGGATGAGGGAAAAATCGGACGCGCCCGGATTGCATGTCGCGGTACTCTCGAACGCCGTGGCGCAGCGGACTCTGGTGATCGTCAACCCGCACAGCCGCGGCGGTGCGACCGGGAAACGCTGGCCCGCGCTCCACGAGCGCGTGCGCTCCGCGCTCGGCCCGTTCGAGCTCGAGATGACGCGCGGGCCGCGCGACGCCGAGCGGCTGGCTCGCGAGGGCGTGCGCGCCGGCGTCGAGCGGCTCGTCGTCGCCGGCGGCGACGGCACGCTCAGCGAGGTGGCCGGCGGCCTGCTCGGCGCGGGGCTCGCCGAGTACGCGGACATCGGCGTGCTCCCGCTCGGCACGGGCAGCGATTACGCGCGCAGTCTCGGCCTGCCGCGCGATCTCGACGCCGCGCTCGCCTGCATCGCCGCCGGGAGCCCGCGCCGCGTCGACGCGGGCCGCGCGCGCTTCCGCGGGCCCCGCGGCGAGGAGCGCGTCGCGTGCTTCGTCAACGTCGCGAGCTTCGGGATCAGCGGGCTGGTCGACGAGATCGTGAGCCGCACGCCGCGCGTATTCGGCGAGACCGCCGCATTCCTGTTCGGCGCGCTCGGCGCGATCCTGCGCTACCGCAGCCAGCGCGTCACGTTGCGCGTCGACGGCGAGATCGTGCACGACGACGGGCTCGTGCTGGCGACCGGCGCCAACGGGCGCTGGTTCGGCGCCGGCATGCACGTGGCTCCCGAGGCCGCGCTCGACGACGGGCTGCTCGACGTCGTAGTGGTGCGCGCGCTCTCGCGCCTCGCGCTGCTGGCGAAGCTCCGCAAGATCTACGCGGGCACGCATCTGCACGACAGCGCCGTGCGATTCGCGCGCGGACGCGTCGTCGAGGCCGACGCGCCGCCGGGACTCGTGCCGCTCGAGCTCGACGGCGAGCCGCTCGGCAGCCTGCCCGCGCGGCTCGAGGTGCTGCCCGGCGCGCTGCGCGTGGTCGCACCGCCGGTGTGAGCGACGTCTTCGCGCGCATCCGCGCCGGCGCCGCGGCGGTGGCGCGGCGGGCGCGCGCGGTGCGCATCGACGAGCCCGGGCTGCGCGCGCTCGGCGCGCGCATCGCGGCGTCGCGCGAGCTCGCCTCCGGCTCGGCGGATCCGGCGCACCTCGCGTTCGACGACGCGCAGCAAACGCTCGCCTACGTGCTGACCCTGGATGCGATCAACTTCGGCTCGGGCTGGTTCCCGCATCTGCACAAGCCGGGCGGGCGCTCGGGCTACTTCACGATCGCGACGGCGCTGCGCGCGCATTTCGAGCAGCACGGCCCCTGGAGTGCGGAGGCCTTGCAGCGGCTCTCGGCCGACGACTGCGCGCGCATCTTCGGCCAGGCGCAGGCGGGGCCGCGCGCGGCCGAGCTGATGGCGCTCTTCTCGAAGGCCCTCGGCGATCTCGGCCGCTTCCTGGCAGCCCGCTTCGGCGGGCGCTTCGCGGGGCCGGTGGAGGCTGCGGGCCAGCGCGCCTGCGCGCTCGTCGAGGTGCTGGCCGAGATGCCCTTCTATCGCGACGTCGCGCGCTACGCGGATCTCGAGGTGCCCTTCTACAAGCGCGCGCAGATCACGGTGTCGGACCTCGCGCACGCGTTCGGCGGCGAGGGCCCGGGCCGTTTCCTGGACCGCGACTCGCTCACGATCTTCGCGGACAACCTGGTGCCGCACGTGCTGCGCATGGAGGGCGCGCTCGTCTACGACCCCGATCTGCTGGCGCGCATCGAGGCGGGCGAGGAGATCGCGTCCGGCAGCGCCGAGGAGGTCGAGATCCGCGCCGTCGCGCTGCATGCGGTCGAGCGGCTCTGCGCGCAGCTGCGCGGCGATGGGCTGCCGGCGCGCGCCGAAGAGCTCGATCACTGGCTCTGGAATCGCGGTCAGCGCCCGGAGATGAAGGCGCGCCCGCGACACCGCACGCGGACGGTCTACTACTGAGGCGTGGCCGTCGCGGGCGGCGCAGCCGTGGCGGACGGCGCAGCCGTCGCGGGCGGCACGGGCGGCGCCGCGGCGGGCTCCGCGCCGGGAATCGCGACCAGGGCGGCGAGCGCGTCCGCGATCGAAGCGCGCGACATCGGCGCCAGCCACGGGCTCCGCAGACCGTCGGTGAGCGCGGCGTCGATGCGCTCGCGATCCGTTCCCTTCGGCAGCGCGATCAGCAGGCGCGCGATGCGCGCACCGATGCGCGAGATCGCCGGACGCAGCGCGCCGTCGAGATCGGGCAGGGGATCCGGCGCCTGATATTCGCCGTTGCGCGCGACGTCGCGCTGCACCTGCTTCGCCGCCTCGAGCTGTGCGTCGAAGAAGCGGCGCACGAGCAGCACCGAGGGCGCCACGACGTCGTCGGCCTTCGCCTGCGCGAGAACCGCGGCCGTCGCCTGCTCGAGCACCTTCACCTCGCGCTCGGGGACGACGAGCGGGAGGCCGTCGCGGCGCTTGGCGATCGCCACCCACGGCATCAGCGAGAGGCGCTCGTCGAGCGCGGCGGCGAGCGCGGGCAGCGGCTCGGCGACCCGCGCGAACTCGCCCGCGCCGAGGAACTCGCTGCGGAGCGCGGCGAGCGTTCCGTCGGCCTCGCGCTCGAGCAGCCAGGCGTCGAGATCGGCCGCGCGCTCCTCGGCCCCGGCGGCGACGAGGATCGCCTTGCGATCGCGCGTGAAGGGGCCGATCCGCCGCACGCCCGGCACCTCCTTCTCCCAGCTC
>DASUFZ010000204.1:0-4727 GCA_036274295.1 Myxococcota bacterium | reverse complement strand
AACGAGAGCGCGGCGCGCACGTGCGGGTCGGCGTCGCGGAAGGCGCGCCGCAGCGAGAGGCCCGCGCCGGCGGCGAGCAGCGCCGTCGCCACGAGCCCCAGCAGATAGGCCGACGACACGAAGTCGTACTGCCAGAAGCCGTGGCGCTGCGCCGGGTCGACGCGGCCGCCGATGCCGCCGTCGCCCCAGGCGGTCGAGTAGATGCCGTCCCAGAAGGAGGAGAAGCCGGCGAGATAGGGATGGCGGAGCGACTCGCCGAAACGCAGGTACCACGCGCTGGTGTGGAAGCCCGGCTGCTGCCACCAGGCCATGCCGGCCGCGAGGTCGCCCCAGTTGCCCGCGACCGGCGTGCCGAAGACGAGCACGTTGCGCGCGTAGTACCAGCCGCTCACCGCCAGGCACGCGCCCGCCGCGAGCGCGACGAGACCCGCCGCGCGGGCAGGGCGCGCGCGCTCGACCGCGACGAGCTTCACCGCCAGGAAGAAGAGCGCGACGGGAACGAGCGCGAGCGCCGTGAACTTCGCCAGCGCCGCGAGCCCGAGCGCAAGCCCGAGCCATGCGGCCTGACGCGCGCTCGCGCGCGGCGCCAGCAGCGCGTCGACGCAAGCGAGCAGCGCGACACCGGCGAGGAGCGCGTGGAAGGTCTCGTTGGTGAAGTAGGCCGCGCTGTAGAGGTTGACCGGGAAGACGGCCGCGAAGAGCACGGCCAGAAAGCCCACGCGCGGGTCGTCGGGCCGCAGCCTGCGCGCCAGCGCGTGCGCGACGAAGACGCTGCCGAGCCCCGCGATCCACGGCAGCACGCGCAGCGCCGATCCGCCGAGCGAAGCCGCCAGTGCCGCCAGCGCGTAGAAGAGCGGCGGGTGGAACATCGACCAGCCGTCGCTCGCGAGCGGCGCCGCGTGGTGCTCGCGCACGAAGTCGACGTAGGCGAGGTGATGGCGCGCGTCGAAGCCGATGAAGAGCGGGATGCGCGCGATCTTCGCCGCGAAGAGCCAGGCCCAGGCCAGGCTCGCGACGGCGAGGGCGAGGCCCGGCAGCAGCGCGATCCACTCCGGCCGCTGCGCGCGTCGCAGCGCCAGGAAGCCGCCGGCTCCCGCTGCGACGAGCGCGAGCAGGGCCGGCGCTGCGCGCGCGAGCGCCTCGACGGGCGTCTCGACGTCTCGCGCCGCGAGATTCGCGCGCGCGTCGTCCGCGGGAATGGCGCGGCCGAGCGCGCGGCCGTCGAGGGTCACCTCGAAGTCGCCGGGCGTGAGCGGGGGGCCGAGCCCCGTCAGCTCGAACGAGACGAGCCCCGGCCCGTGCGCGTTCTCGACCTCCACGGCGATCTCGTTCCAGCCCGCGCGCAGGTGCGGCGCCAGCTCGAGCCGCCGCAGCGCGCGCCAGCGGCTGCCGTCGCCGCGGCCGCCCTCCGGCTCCTCGCCGTTCACGCGGACGGCGAAGCTGCCGAGCGCACGCACGCCGAGCGCGGCCTCGCCGGGCACGGCCGCCAGCTCGATCCGGCGCGCGTAGCGCGTCACGGGCGCCGTCGGGCGGCCCCACTGCATCAGGTCTGCGGCGACGGGCACCGAGGGCATCCACCAGCCCGGGCCGCCGTCCGGCATCAGGAAGGGCACGCGCGGCGAGAGCGCGCAGTGGCCGAGCGCGGCCGCGCACGAGAGCAGGACCAGCGCGGCAGCGCCGGCGCGCTGGAGCCGCCCCCATCGCCAAGGCATGAGGCGGGACGTTACCGCCGATCCCGGCTGTAGCGGGCGGGCCCCGGTTCGCCGGCTAACCTCGCGCGCACTCTGGCGGGGATCGGGAGAGCATGGCCGTCTTCTTACGCCCCCTCGCAGCGCTCGGTGCGATCGCGCTGTGCGCCGCCGGCGCCCGCGCGGCTGAGCAGCTCGTGGACGGCATCGCCGCGCAGGTCGGCACGCGCATCGTGCTGATCTCCGAGGTGCTGCGCGCGGCGAGCGCGCCGGAAGCCGCCATGCGCAAGGCGGGCGCGACCGACCAGGACGTCGCCAAGCTGCGCGCCGAGGCGCTCGAGCACCTGATCGAGGCGCGCCTGGTGGAGTCGGTCGTTACGCGCCTCGAGGTGACCGCGAGCGACGCCGAGATCGACAACACCATCAAGCAGATCGCCGAGATGAACGGCCTCACCGTCGAGCAGCTCTACGCCAGCGTGGTCTTCCACGGCATGTCGCGCGACGACTACCGCAAGCAGATCAAGCAGGACCTCGAGCGCCGCAACGTCGTCAACGCGCTGCTCGCGCCGGACGTGAAGGTCGAGGATCGCGACGTCCGCGCGCTCTACGACCAGCAGTTCGGCTCGCAGCCGGACGTCTCGAACGTGATCCGCGTGCGCCAGATCCTCGTCACCTTCGGCAAGGACACCGGCCGCACCACCGAGGAGGCGTGCGCCATCGCCGCCCTCGCGCGCGGGAAGGTGGTGGAAGGCGGTGTGCCCTTCGAGCAGGTCGCGAAGGAGGTCTCCGAGGTGGCGCCCAAAGACGGCGGCGATCTCGGCTGGCTGCCGACGAACCAGCTCGCGGACTGGATGCACGAGGCGCTCGATCCGCTCCAGCCGGGCGGCGTCTCCCAGCTGATGGTGCAGCCGTTCGGCTGTTCGGTGCTCCAGCTCGTCGAGCGGCGCGACATGGAGAAGCCGAGCTACGAGAAGGTGCACGACGCGCTCAAGGAAGAGGCCTTCAACCACAAGCTCGAGGAGCGCTACCGCGAGTGGCTCGAGGAGATGCGCCAGAAGACCTACATCGACCGGCGCGGCTACTTCGCGGAGGCCGCCCAGCTGGGCGCGAACCTGCCCGGGGACAAGGAAGGCGAGTCCGCGTCCGAGATTCCCTGAGCCCGTGGCCCACGCGCCGAGCCACATCGAGATCCGCGGCGCCCGCGAGCACAACCTCGCCGACGTCGACGTGCGCATCCCGCGCGACCGGCTGGTCGTCATCACGGGACTCTCTGGGTCGGGCAAGTCGTCGCTCGCCTTCGACACGCTCTACGCCGAGGGCCAGCGCCGCTACGTCGAATCGCTCTCGGCCTACGCGCGCCAGTTCCTCGAGCAGATGGCGAAGCCCGACGTCGACGCCATCGAGGGGCTCTCGCCCGCGATCGCGATCCAGCAGCGCAGCGCCGGCAGCAACCCGCGCTCCACCGTCGGCACGATCACGGAGATCCACGACTACCTGCGCCTGCTCTTCGCGCGCGCCGGCGAGCCCTTCTGCTGGATCTGCGGGCGGAGCCTCGCCAGCCAGACCCTCGCGCAGATGACCGACCGCGTGATGGCGCTCGCGGAGGGGACACAAGTCGCCGTGCTCGCGCCGATCGTGCGCGATCGCAAGGGCGAGTACCGCAAGGAGCTCGAGGCGCTGCGCCGGCAGGGCTACGTGCGCGCGCGCATCGACGGCGCCCTGCGCGATCTCTCCGAGGACATCGAGCTCGCGAAGGGCACGCGCCACTCGATCGACGTGGTCGTCGACCGGCTGGCCGTGCGCCCCGCGTCGCGCACGCGCATCGCTGAATCGCTCGAGACGGCGCTGCGCCTCGCGGACGGCCTCGCCACGGTCGAGAGCGGCGACGGCGCCACCTGGCTCTTCTCCGAGAAGAGCACCTGCCCCACCTGCGGCGTCTCCTTCGCGGAGATCGAGCCGCGCACGTTCTCGTGGAGCAGCCCGCACGGCGCCTGCCCCACGTGCTCCGGGCTCGGCACCCGCGACGCCTTCGATCCGGCGCTCGTCGTGCCGGACGAGAGCGCGCCGCTCGCGCAGGCGGTCGCGCCGTGGAGCGGCAAGCACGCGCCGCGCTACTACGCGCAGCTCCTGGCCGCCCTGGCCGATCACTATGGCGTGTCGCTCGAAGCGCCCTGGCGGACGCTGCCTCCGCGCGCGCGCGAAGGGATCCTGCACGGCTCGGGCACGAGCGACGTCGAGCTCGCCATCTCGCGCGGCGGCAAGCGCGAGAAGTTCCGGCGGCGCTGGGACGGCGTGCTCGCCGAGCTCGAGCGCCGCTACGACGCGGGCGGCGAGCTCGAGCGCGGCGCGCTCGCGCGCTACCGCAGCGCGCGCGCCTGCGAGGCCTGCGGCGGCACGCGCCTGCGTCCCGAATCGCGCAGCGTGCGCATCTGCGGCCACTCGATCGACGCGATCGCGCGCCTCGACGTCGACCGCGCGCTGGCGCTGCTGACCTCGCTGCCGCTCTCGCCGACGCAGCGCGCGATCGCCGAACGCGTGCTCGGCGAGATCGGCGAGCGGCTGCGCTTCCTCCAGGAGGTGGGCCTCGGCTACCTCACGCTCGACCGCGCCGCGACGACGCTCTCGGGCGGCGAGAGCCAGCGCATCCGGCTCGCCACGCAGGTCGGCGCGTCGTTGATGGGCGTGCTCTACATCCTCGACGAGCCCTCGATCGGCCTCCACCCGCGCGACAACCAGCGCCTGCTCGGCAGCCTGCTGCGCCTGCGCGACCAGGGGAACTCCGTCGTCGTCGTCGAGCACGACGAGGAGACGATCCGCGCCGCGGACCACGTGATCGACATGGGGCCGGGCGCGGGCGCGCACGGCGGGCGCGTCGTCGCCGAGGGGCCGCCCGCGGCGCTGCTCGAGAATCCGGCGTCCTTGACGGGCGCGTATCTGTCGGGCCGACGGCGCATCCCGGTGCCGTCGCGCCGACGTCCGGCCGGCGAGCGCGCCCTCGTGCTGACCGGCTGCCGCGCGCACAACCTGAAGAACGTGACC
>DASUFZ010000203.1:0-5771 GCA_036274295.1 Myxococcota bacterium | reverse complement strand
GCTAGCGCGCGCCGAGCGCGCGACATCCACTTTCAATTTCGATTGAGTGGAGATGTGCCGCGGTACGCCGATAGGTTGTGGCCATTCTCGAATGAGGAGAGGTCATGCGAGGCGACGCACAGGTCATCGAGGCGCTCAACGACGTGCTCACGGCGGAGCTGACCGCCATCAACCAGTACTTCATCCATCACAAGATGTGTGAGAACTGGGGCTACAAGCGGCTCTCGAAGAAGAAGCGCGAAGAGTCGATCGACGAGATGAAGGACGCCGACGAGCTGATCGAGCGGATCCTGTATCTCGAGGGTGTCCCCAACATGCAGCGCCTGAACCCCGTGCGCGTCGGCGAGACCGCAATCGAGCAGCACCGGCTCGATTACGCCCTCGAGACCGAGGCGATCAAGCGGCTCAACGCCGCGATCCGGCTCTGCGGCGAGAAGGGCGATCACGGCACCCGCGAGATGCTCGAGCACATCCTCAAGGGCGAGGAAGAGTCGGCGGAGTGGCTCGAGGCACAGCTCCACCTGATCGAGGAGCTGGGCGCGACGCAGTACCTGGCCGAGCAGATCCACGAATAGCGAGCCGCCGAAGGCGGCTGGCTGTTCGCTACTCGATCTCGATCGTCGCGCGCTCGATGAGGACCTTCTCGCTCGTGCGGCCGCTCTGGCTGCCGCGCGCCTCGAGCTCGCGCAGGGTTCCCTGCCCCTCGACGACCTCGCCGAAGATCGTGTGCTTTCCGTCGAGATGCGGCGTCGGCACGAAGGTGAGGAAGAACTGGCTGCCGTCGGTGCCGGGGCCCGCGTTCGCCATCGAGAGGATGCCGGGCTTGTCGTGCTTCACGTTGGGGCTGAACTCGCCGGCGTACTTGTAGCCGGGGCCGCCCATGCCGGTGCCGGTCGGATCGCCGCCCTGCGCCATGAACTTCGGGATGATGCGATGGAAGACCACGCCGTCGTAGAAGCCGATCTTCGTCAGGTAGATCGTGCTCGACACGTGCATCGGAGCGACGTCGGGCATCAGCTTGATCTTGAGATCGCCGACGTTCGTCTCGAGCTTCCAGTAGATCGTCTTCTTCGGGTCGAAGGTCACCTTCGGAGGCCGCGGCACCTTCGTCTTCCAGTCGCCTTCCTTCACGAACTTCTGGTCGGCGATGAACTTGTCGATCGCGGCGATGCCGTTGGCTCCTGTCGTCACGCTCTGCTCCTTCGCGGTCTGCGCGAGAACCGCGCTCGCGCCGAGCACGGCGATGGCGATCGCGGTCACCAGAGCGAATCGCGAGCTACGCATCGACGCGGCCTCCTGGCTGTGATGAGCGCGGGAGGGTAACGCCGCGCACGGGGTTCACCACGTCCGGTACCGTGACGCCGTGTCGGCGCTCTACTTCGCGTACGGCTCGAATCTCTCGCCCGCGCGCATGCGCGAGCGCATCGCCGGTGCGGAGGCGCTCGGCGCGGCACAGCTCGCCGGCTTCCGCCTGTGTCTCGACAAGTGCGGGCGCGACGGCTCCGGCAAGGCCAATCTGCGCGAGGACGCCGACGACGTCGTGTGGGGTGTGCTCTACCGCATCGACGCGAGCGAGTGGCCGCGGCTCGACGCCTTCGAGCCGGGCTACGAGCGCATCGCCGTCACCGTGGTCCAGCGAGGCAGCGCGCGCGCGGCGCACACCTACCGCTCCCACACGTTGACGCAGGATCCCGTCGCCTTCGCCTGGTACAAGCGCCTGCTGGTCGAAGGCGCGCGCGCGCACGACCTGCCGGCCGAGTGGATCCGGCGGCTGGAAGCGCTGCCCGCTCGGCCGGACGCCCTCTAGCGGCCGAGCCGCTCCGCGAGCCGGCGCACCGCCGCCAGCACCTGGTCCGGCGCCGCCGCCGTGTAGCAGAGCCGCACGTAGGTCGCGTACTCCGACCCGCACGACGGCCCCGGCGCGAGCGCCACGCCGTCATCGACGCACGCCTCGAGGAAGGCCCACAGGCCGCGCTCGTCGAGGCGGTCGGCGACGTCGAGGAAGTGGAACATCGAGCCGGCCGGCGGCGCGACACCGAGGAGCTTCGCCGTCGCCTCGCCGACCTCGCGATAGCTCGCGCGCGCCCGCTCGATCCAGGCGGCGCCGCCGCGCAGCGCGCGCAGGCCCGCGACCTGTCCCGACGTCGGCGCGTGGTAGGCCGTGTGCGTCGAGATCTTCAGCGCCTGCGCGGCCGCCTCCGCCGGCGCGACGAGGTAGCCGACGCGGTTGCCCGCCATGCCGAAGGCCTTCGAGAACGAGAACACCGAGAAGGTCCGCTCGGGGGCGAAGGCGCCGATCGAGACGTGCTCGCCGCGATAGACGTAGTCCTCGTAGACCTCGTCGGACAGCAGCCAGACGCCTTCGCGCCGCGCCCATTCGGCGAGCGCCTCGAGCCACGCGCGCGGCAGCACCCGCCCCGTCGGGTTGGACGGCGTCGAGAGATAGAGCGCCGCGCAGCGCGACGACGCGCGCTCGCGCACCGCCGCGACGGCCGCCTCCGCGCTGTCGACGCGGTCGTAGAACGGCACCTCCACGGGCGTCGCGCGGAAGGCGCCGACGATGCCGCGGATCAGCGGCCAGAACGGCGCGAGCACCAGCACCTCGTCGCCCGGGCTCGCGATCGCGCCGAGCGCTGCGCCGAGCCCGCCCGTCGCGCCCGCCGTCACGACGACCGACTCCCGCTCGCAGGGGATGCGATTGCGCGCGCGCACCTTCTCGACGATCGCGTCGACGAGCTCGGGGAGGCCGCGCGTTTCGCAGTAGCGGTGCAAGCCGGGATGCTCGAGCTCGCGCAGGTCCTGCATGCGGCCGCCCTCGAAGGGCTCGAGCCAGGTGTCGCCCACGTGCAGCGGGCAGACTCCGCCCGGCACGCGCAGCCGGTGCGCGATCGGCGAGAAGACCGCGCCCGGCATGGCGCGGGTGGCGGCGGCGAACTCGGGTGCCCTCGGCACGTCGGCGGGCCTCTAGCGGAGCTTGGTCAGCAGGGCGCTGTAGCCCTCTCGGAACGTCGGATAGCGGAACGCATAGCCGCTCGCGAGCAGGCGGTCGTTGCGGCAGCGCTTGTTCGCGTGCCCCGCTGCGGACGCCGGGTCGACGCGCGGCTCCGGCGCGCCGATCGCCCCCGCGAGCCAGCGCAGCACGGTTGCGTCGTCGGCCGGCTCGCTGTCGACGCCGATGTACAGGGGCTCCGGCGCGGGCAGACGCATCAGGTGCCGCAGCGCGCCCGCACAGTCGTCGCGGTGGATGCGATTGGTGTAGCGGGGTCCGCCGCGCGGCACGACCGCGCGTCCGCTGCGCACGCGCTCGATCATCGAGACCCGTTGCGGGCCGTAGATGCCGCCGAGGCGCACGATCGTCGCGGCCTGCCCCGCCGCGCCGAGGATCTTCTCCGCCTCGAGGATGCGCTTGCCGCGGAAGTCGGCGGGCTGCGTGGGCGACGACTCGTCCACCCATTCGCCGCGGTCCTGCCCGTACACGGACGTGCTCGAGAGCAGGAAGATGCGCTTCGGATTCTGGCTCTGCGCGGCGAGCGCCTCGAGCAGGCGCGACACGCCCTCCACGTAGGCGGTGCGGTAGAGCGCGTCGTCCGGCCCGCCGGGCGACGCCGCGTAGATGACGAAGTCGAGGCCAGCGGGCAGCTCGCGCAGGGTCTTGGCGACGGCGAGATCCGCCTCGATCGGCTGGACGCCGGCCGGAAGCGACACCACGCGGCGACGCAGCCCGAAGACGACGTCGCCGTCCGCGACGAGCGCCGCGCCGAGCGCGCTGCCCACGTAGCCGCAGCCAGCGATGAGGACCTTGGCCATCGTCTCCGTTCGGCGGCCGTCTGCCGCGGGGCGCGAAGGTATACTCGGCCCGATGCGGCCGCTCATCGGCATTCCTCCGCGCCTGCGCGAGCGCGGCCGCGAGAAGGGCGGGCTCGAGCTCGGCACGGCCGTCGTCGCGGCGCTCTCCGCCGCGGGCGCCGACGCGGTGATCGTGCCGCCGCAGGGCGATCCGCGCGTGCTCGCGGCGCGCCTCGACGGCCTGCTGCTGCCGGGCGGCGGCGACTTCCTGCCGGCGCAGAGCTATCCCGCCGCGGTGGTCTTCGACCCCGTCGCGCCGCGCCAGCAGAGCTTCGACACCGCGCTGCTGGCGGCGTCGCTCGAGCGCGAGCTGCCCGTGCTGGCGATCTGCTACGGCATGCAGCTCCTCGCGCTCCACTGCGGCGGACGCCTGCACTACGACCTGCCCACGGATCTCCCCGGCGCGTCTCCGCACCGCCTCGGGAGCGGGCGTCACGCGCTGCGGATCGAAGCGGGCTCTGCGCTCGCGCGCGCGCTCGGCGCCGCGCAGGGTCCCGTCAACAGCCGCCACCACCAGGCCGTCGCGGATCCCGGCAGCGCGCGCATCGCGGCCACCGCGCCGGACGGCGTGATCGAGGCGATCGAGCTCGCGCGAGGCTTCGCGATCGGCGTGCAGTGGCACCCGGAAGACCTCGACGGCGCGCAGCGCGAGCCGCTCTTCGGCGCCTTCGTCGCGGCCTGCGCCGCGCGGCGCGGGAACGGCTCCTGAGGATCGGGCTCGCGATCGCGTGCGCGGCTCTCGCGCTGCTCGCCGGCTGTGAAAGCGGGCCGCCCGGCTGCGGCGGCCGCGATCGTCCCGATCTGGTGCTGCTGACCGTCGACACGCTGCGCGCGGATCACCTGTCGAGCTACGGCTACGCGCGGCCGACGTCGCCGCACATCGACGCGCTCGCCGGCGCCGGCGTGCGCTTCGCGCAGGCGACGGCGACGCGCGGCCAGACCTGGCCCTCGCTCGTCTCCTTGATGACGTCGACCCTGCCGACGGTCCACGGCGTGCTCGCCAACGGCTACGTCTTCAAGGGTCAGATCCCGACGCTCGCCGAGACCGTGCGCGCCTGCGGCTACGAGACGGCCGCCTTCCTGACCAACATGCTCACGACGCCGCACCCGGGCTTCGAGCTGGTGAACACCTACGAGCAGAGCGTCGGCGACGTCGAGGCCACGCGCGACGCCATCGCCTGGCTCGGCGAGAAGCGCGAGAAGCCCTTCTTCCTGTGGCTGCACTGGATCGGTCCGCATGCGCCCTACGCGCCCTCGCCTACGAATCTCGCGCCGTTCCGCGACGGCTACGACGGCGATCTCGACGCCGAGCTCTCGACCCTGCGGCGCATCCAGCGCGAGCGGCGCGTGCTGACGGACGCCGAGCTCGCGCACATCGTCGCGCTCTACGACGGCGAGATCGCGCAGGTGGATGCCAGGATCGGCGAGGTGCTCGCGGCGCTCCAGCGCACGGGCCGCTTCGAGAATTCGTTCATCGTGCTGAGCGCCGACCACGGCGAGGAGCTCTACGACCGCAACTTCTTCATCGGCCACCAGATGTCGGTGTACAGCAGCGTGCTGCGGGTCCCGCTGATCCTGCGCGGCCCGGGCGTGCCCGCCGGCACGGTGGTCGAGGAGGTGGTGTCGCTGATGGACGTCGCGCCGACCCTGCTGGCGCTGCTCGGGATCGACGCGCCTCCGTCCTTCGAGGGCCGCCCGCTGCTGAAGCGCGGCGAGATGCTGCCCGCTCCGGACTTCGCGCTCGCGCAGCTCGAGCCGCGACAGGTCTACTCGATCCGCACGAAGCGCTGGCACTACATCTGGTTCCCGCGCTTCGCGGAGCAGACCGAAGGGGAGAAGCGCGACTACCCGATCGCCGCCGAGGAGCTGTACGACCTCCAGAGCGATCCCGGCGAGCGCCAGAACGTGATCGCCAGCCATCCCGG
>DASUFZ010000202.1:0-8957 GCA_036274295.1 Myxococcota bacterium | reverse complement strand
GCGGCGGCCGGCTTGTCGCCGACGAGCTCGCGCTTCTGCATGCGCTGGTAGTCGGGCAGCTGGATGTTCGGGGCCTCGGCGTCGAGACGCGCGTAGAGATCGCGCGCCGCGTCGAGCTCGCCCGCGACCACCCGACAGCGTGCGGCGTCGGCCAGCGCGTAGTCGTTGAGCGGGTAGCCGTCGAGCGCGGCCGCCTCCTCGTGCAGGTCGGCGGCCTCCGCGAAGCGCTCGGCCTGCTCGAGCACCTGCGCCTCGCGCTGGAGAATCACGCCCTGGAGCGCGGGGTTCGACGGCGCCTGGGCGCGCGCCTTGCGCAAGGTCTCGAGCGCGGCGTCGTTCTCCTTCGCGCGCATCTGGAGCTCGGCCGCCTCGAGGCGCGCGAGCGCGCCGCTGACGGTGCCCTGGTGCGCGTCGGCGATCTCGTTGTAGCGGGCGAGGTACTCCTCTCGGATCCGCTTGGCGGCGTCGGGGTTCGCGAGCTCGGGCACCTCGAGCGAGCCGGCCGGCGCGCCCATCGCCTCGAGATAGTCGGCGCGCGCATCGGCGAGCGCGATCGAGGCGTCGTTGTCCGCCTTCTTGCGCAAGCTCACGAAGAGCGACACGGCGCCCGCGACCAGCACCAGCACGACGATCGCGGCCACGACCGCGCGCAGGTTCGACTGGATGAAGATCCCGAGACGGTCGGCCGCGGACTGGAGCTCGTCGAGCGTCTCGCCGGCGTGGTGGGTCGGGTGCTTCGCCATGAGGCGCGGGATTGTATCCGCCGTTAGCGCGAGCGCCCCTCGTGACGCGCGCGCAGACGCAGCCGTACGGGCGTTCCCTCGAAGTCGAAGGTCTCGCGCAGGCGCTTCTCGAGGAAGCGACGATAGGACGGCTGCACGGACTCCGGCTCGGTGCAGAAGAGCACGAAGGTCGGCGGCCGCGTCGCCGTCTGGGTCGCGTAGAAGAACTTGAGCGGCCGGCGCCGCGTGCCCCGCTGCGCCATGGCGGGCTCGTGCAGGCGGACGGCCTCCTGGAGCCAGCGGTTCAGCTCCGCCGTCCCGATGCGGCGCTGGGAGGCCTCGTGGATGCGCCGCACGTGCGCGAGGATGCGGCCGACGCCCGCGCCGGTCTTCGCGGAGATGCGCAGCACCGGCGCGTCGGGCATGAAGCGGAGCCCGTTCGCGATGCCGCGCGCGACGTCCTCGCCGCGGTCGCTCTCGACCTTGTCCCACTTGTTCGCGATCACCGCGACGGAGCAGCCCCGCTCGCGCGCGAGCGCCGCGACGCGCGCGTCCTGATCGGTGAAGCCCTCCCCCGCATCCATCACCACGAGCGCGACCTCGGCGCGCTCGAGCGCGCGCACCGTCATCAGCGCGCTGCCGCGCTCGGCCTCGCGATCGCGCCGGCCCGCGCGCCGCAGCCCTGCCGTGTCGACCAGGGTGTAGACCTCGTCGTCGCGCTCGAGACGGACGTCCACCGCGTCGCGCGTGGTGCCGGGAACGTCCGACACGACCATGCGTTGCTCGCCGCACAGGCGATTCACGAGCGAGCTCTTGCCGACGTTCGGGCGTCCGACGACGGCGATGCGGATGCCGGGGGGCGCCGGCACCGCCGCGGGCTCCGCCGCCTGGGGCAGCTCCGCGACCAGCTCCTCCAGCGCGTCCCACGCGCCGGTGCCGTGCTCGGCGGAGACGGCGCGCGTGCGCGCGAAGCCGAGCGCGTGGAACTCGCCGACGCGCGCCGCGTGCCCCGGCACGTCGATCTTGTTGACGAGCAGCGCGATCGGCTTGTCGGTCCGCCGCAGGGTCTTCGCGATCGACTCGTCCTCGGGCAGCACGCCGCTCTGGCCGTCGGTCAGGAACAGGATGGCGTCGGCGTCCCGGATCGCGGCCTGCGCCTGCGCCTGCACTGCGGACGGCAGGCCCTGCTCCGCTTCCGGGTCGAGACCGGCCGTGTCCACGATCAGCACGCGCCGGCCCGAGACCTCGATCTCGTCGGCGATGCGGTCGCGGGTGATGCCCGGGCGGTCCTCGACGAGCGCCCGCCGCGCGCCCGCGAAGCGGTTGAAGAGCGTCGACTTGCCCACGTTCGGGCGGCCGACGATCGCGACGATCGGAAGCTCGTGGCGCATGGGCGCGGCCGAAGCGCGGCAGCGTAGCCGAAGACCCCGGTATTGCTTGACATGGGTCGCGGGCGCCGCGTAGCCTCGGCGTCGCGGAGGTGCCCCGCACATGATTCACGCCCTTCCCTTGCGCGCGCGCGCCGCGCTCGTCGCCGTCGCGCTGACCCTGGCCCTCGGAGCGGCCAGCCCCGCGCAGGCCGGTCCCGACGTGCTGAAGCGCTCGGTCGGCAACATCCTGTTCGCCCCGATCGACATGGCGCTCTCGCCCTTCATCGCGGCCAACACGATCTACACGAACCTGCGCAACGTCGACGACTCGCTCGGCGTGCGCGTCGCCTACGTGCCGATGGGCTTCGCCTGGAACACGGGCGTCCAGGCCATGGGCGCGGTCGTGCGCGAGATCACGGGCCTGATCGAGCTGGTGCCGGGCATCGGGCTCTTCTTCCTCGACGCCGACATGGATCCGCTGCTCGCGCCCGTCGAGCGCGGCAACGCGCTGATGAGCGTCGACAACGAGGTCTTCCCGATCAAGATCGGGATCGACTACACCACGGTTCCGTTCTAGCGACCCGCTAGGCCGACAGGAACCGCTCGACCTTCTCGAAGATGGGATCCGGGTCGCGCGGATCGACGCTCACCTTCTCCGGCACGCCGCGCAGCCAGGTGCGCTGGCGGCGCGCGAAGCGGCGCGTGTCGCGCTGCATGGCGGCGAGCGCATTCGTCAGGATGTCGGAGCCCTGGAGCACCGGCACCATGTGGCGGTAGCCGATCGACTGCATCGAGCGCAGCTCCGGGCCGTAGCCGCGCGCCGCCAGGTCGCGCATCTCCTGGAGCAGGCCGGCGTCGATCATGGCCTTGCAGCGCGCGTCGATACGCGCGTCGAGCGCCGCGCGCTCGAGGTCGAGCGCGAGATGGAGCACGCGGTAGCGGCGATCGCCGAAGGCGTGCTCGGCGCGCACGCGGCTCGCCGATCCGCCCGCCTGCGCGATCTCGAGCGCGCGCGTGATGCGGCGCGCGTCGTTCGGGTGGATGCGGCGCGCGGCCTCCGGATCCATCTCCTCCAGCCGGCGGTAGAGGCGATGCGGGTCGCCGGTCGCCGACGCCTCGGCCTGCTCGGCCTCGATCTCGGCGCGCAGGGTCTCGTCCGGGGGTCCGGTCGGGATCAGGCCCTCGGTGACGGCGCGGATGTAGAGGCCCGTGCCGCCGGCGAGGATCGTGACGCGCCCGCGCGCGTGGATCGCGGCCGCGACCTTGTGGACGGCCTCGGCGTAGCGGCCCGCGCTGTAGTTCACGTCCGGCGTCACCACGTCGAGCAGGTGGTGCGCGACCTGCGCGCGCTGCTCGGGCGTCGGCTTCGCGGTGCCGATGTCCATGAAGCGGTACACCTGCATCGAGTCGGCGTTCACGATCTCGCCGCCGAAGCGCTGCGCGATCGCGATGGCGAGCGGGGTCTTGCCCGTGGCGGTGGGACCCGTCACGACGACGACCGGCGGCCGCGGATCGCTGCTCGACACGATGCCGGCAGCCTAGCAACGCGTGCTCGGCTGCCGGCGCCACGTCCGCTAGTTGAGGGGCGGCGGAGGCGGCGGCGCAACCTCGTCGCAGGGGAACGACTCTTCGCCCGTGAGCTTCGTGTAGTTGAAGTGGATCCGATCGCAGGCCTGCGAACCCGGGAAATCGTCGCAGTCGCTGGCCTCGCAGTACGCGACGCACAGCCCGTAGGCTGCGCCCTGCAGGCCGGCGTCCTTGCAGACCGTCTCCTCGGCGGGCGGCACCCCGTCGGGCGTCCCGTGGCCGATGGCGAGCGCGGCGCCGGCCGCGGCGAGGGAAGCGGTGCAGCAGAGCGAGATCCAGACAGGCAGATGGCGTCTCATGGGTGGGCACTCCTCGCCCGGACGCATCGGCGCACGTCGCTGCGCGCCCCGTGACACCTCTCACGGCAACGCGTGCGCAGTGACCGCTAGCGACGGCCGAAGCGCCGCTCGATCTCGGCCAGCGCGATCGGCACGACGACGGGCCGCCCGTGCGGACAGGTCGGCGCCCAGGGAATGGCGTCGAGCGCGTCGAGCAGCGCGCGCTGCTCGCGCGGGTCGAGCACGTCGCCCTTCCGGCGCGCGGCGTGGCAGGCGAGCGTCGCGAGCACGCGGTCCGCGGGACCGAGCGCGCGCAGCGCCGCGACGGCCGAGCCGGCGGGCGTCGCGGCGAGCTCGTCCGCCAGGGTGCGCAGCAGACCCGCCGGATCGCGCTCGCCCAGCAAGGACGGGACGCTGCGGAGCGCCACCGCGCCGTCGCCGAAGGGCGCCGTCTCGAAGCCGAGCGACTCGGCGAGCGCCGCATGCTCCAGCAGCGCAGCGAGCGGCGCGGGCGCGAGCTCGACCACGAGCGGCACGAGCAGACCCTGTCGCGCGGCGCCCTCCTCGAGCAGGCTCGCGCGCAGCCGCTCGTAGAGCACGCGCTCGTGCGCGGCGTGCTGATCGAGCAGCAGCAGCTCGTCCTTGCCCTCGAGCAGCAGGTACGTCGCCGCGAGCTGCCCGAGCAGGGTGAGATCGCCGAGACGGAACGAGGCGGAGGCGTCGGGCAGCAGGCGCGCGGGCTCCGGCGTCCCGGGCGCGGGCGCACGGACGACCGCCGTCGTCTCCTCGCGCGCGGAGCTGACCGTCTCCTCGCGCGGCGCGGCGAAGATCCAGTCCGAGGCCGGCGCGGCCGCGGATACCGGCGCTGGAGCGGGCACCGCGCCGCCGAGCCAGCTCCGCCGCGCGAGGGCGCCGTGCACCGCGTGCCGCACCAGCTGGTGCACGCCGCGCGGATCCGCGAAGCGCACCTCCCACTTCGCCGGGTGCACGTTCACGTCGACGGCGCCCGGCGGCATCTCGAGGAAGAGCACCGCGGAGGGATGACGCCCGCGCGGCAGCACGTCGCGATAGAGCTCCTGGAGCGCGTGCTGCACGACGCGGTCGCGCACCGGGCGCTGCTGCACGAACACGTAGATGCCGGCGGACGTGGCGCGGTGATGATCCGGCCGCGACGTGAAGCCGTGCACGCGCAGCGCACCCTCGCGGTGGTCGAGCGGCACGAGCGCCGACGCCTCCGACTCGCCGAGCAGCGCCGCGAGGCGGTCGAGCGGCGCCGCCGCGGGCCAGCTCGCGCTGGGGCGGTCGTCGCGCACGACGTCGAAGTGCACCTCCGGCAGCGCGAGCGCCGCGCGCGTCAGCCAGTCGGCGATGTGACCCCATTCGGTGACGGGCGACTTCAGGAACTTCCGCCGCGCGGGCACGCTCCCGAAGAGGTCGGCTACCTCGATGCGCGTGCCCGGCGGCGCGCCCGCCGGCTGCGCGCTCTCGAGCACCCCTGCCCGCACGCGGATCTCGAAGCCCTCTTCCGCGTCGTGCAGGCGGGTCCGCAGGCGCAGGCTCGAGACCGAAGCGATCGCGGGCAGAGCCTCGCCGCGGAAGCCGTAGGTGGCGATCGCGGCGAGATCCTCGGCCTCGCGCAGCTTGCTCGTGGCGTGGCGCTCGAGCGCGGTGCGGGCGTCCTCGGGCGACATGCCCCAGCCATCGTCCGTCACCGCGACGAAGGCACGCCCGCCGTCGCGCACCTCGACCCTGACCCGATTCGCCCCAGCGTCGAGCGCGTTCTCGACCAGCTCCTTCACCACGGACGCCGGGCGCTCGACGACCTCGCCCGCTGCGATCTGGTCGACCAGGGTGTCGGGGAGCCGGCGTACCCGCCTGCCAGGCACCGCTCCGGGCGGTCGCGCGCTGCCCATCGATTCCCCCCGAAGTGGCCGCCATATCACGAAACTCCGGCGCACGTCAATCGCAGAAGATCCCGGAACCCCGCGCCGCATGGGGTTGAATCTCCCGCAATTCCGTTGACATCTACCCCGGGTCGCCCATAGGGTTTGCCCCGCGAGATCTAGGGTTGGGGGATCGAATGACGGAACTGGGAGCCCGCCGCGGGGTGCAAGGCGACATGGCCGACCCTCGAGCGCTCGGACGCCGACGGAGCGACCGCGTGGTGGGCGCTTCACGCGCCATCCAGGACGCGGTGGATCAGGCGATGTCCGCCGCATCGACGGAGCAGCCGGTCCGCATCTTCGGACCGCCGGGCGCCGGCAAGGATCACCTGGCGCGCTGCATCCACGCGTGGAGCCGGCGCGCGAGCGGGCCCTACGCGGTCGTCTCGTGTGTCGGAGTCGCCCCGCCGCTGCTCGGCCGCGAGATCTTCGGCTGCACCGCGTCGACCTACCCGACCCTCCCCGAGGAGTTCGAGGGCGGCATGGCGCGGGCGGCCGGCGGCACGCTCGTCATCGATCACGCCGATCGCCTGCCCGGCGCGACGCGCGAGGCGCTCGCCAAGGCGATGGCCGAGGGACGCTACCTGCGCGAGGGCGACGCCGCGCCGCGGCCGCTGCGCGCGCGCCTCATCGCGATCTCGCAGGAGCCCCTGCCCCGCTCTCCCTTCGGCGACGTGCCGCAGCAGTCGATCGAGGTGCCCGCGCTCTCGTCGCGCAACGAGGACGTCCTGCCGCTCGCGGCGCACTTCCTGCGCCAGCACGCGGACGAGGAAGGCCTTTCGCCGGTCGGCTTCACGGCCGAGGCGCGCAACGCCCTGCTGGCGGAGAGCTGGCCCGGCAACGTGCGCGAGCTCGCAGAGCGCGTGCGCCAGGCGCTGCGCCTCAGCGGCAACGGCGCGATCTCGGCGGAGGCGCTGATGCTCTCGGCCGAGCTCGAGTCGGTGCCGTCGTTCAAGGAGGCCAAGCGCGCCTTCGAGCGCCGCTACGTGAGCGGCCTGCTGAAGCGCTGCGAGGGCAACATCAGCCACGCTGCGCGGCTGGCGAAGAAGGACCGCAAGGACTTCTACGACGTGATCCGCCGCACCGGAGTCGACCCGGGCGACTTCCGCTGACGTGCGCGTCGCCGTCGTCCAGCTGACCTCGACGGACGACCTGGCGGCGAACCTGCGCGCGGCAGAGCGCGGCGTGCGCGATGCGGCGTCGGCGGGCGCGCGCTTCGTCGCGCTGCCCGAGATGTGGCCGTACCTGCGGCGCGAGGGCAGCGACTATCCGCACGCGCAGTCGCTCGACGGCGAGATCCTCGCCGCTGTGCGCGCCTGGGCGCGCGAGCTCGGGGTGCGCATCCTGGCCGGCTCGTTCGCGGAGCGCGCGCCCGGCGAGGCGCGCGTCCACAACACGAGCGCGCTCGTCTCGCCCGCCGGCGAGATCGAAGCGGTCTACCGCAAGATGCACCTCTTCGACGTCGAGCTCGGCAGCGACGGCGGCGGGAACTTCCGCGAGTCGGCGCGCATCGCGCCCGGCAAGGAGGTCGTCGTCGCGGATACGCCCGACGGCGGGATCGGCCTCTCGATCTGTTACGACCTGCGCTTCCCCGAGCTCTACCGCGCCATGGCGGCGCGCGGCGCGCGCTTCCTGTGCGTGCCCTCCGCCTTCACGCCCCACACCGGGAAGGACCACTGGGAAGTGCTGCTGCGAGCGCGCGCGATCGAGAACCTGGCGTTCGTGATCGCGCCCGCGCAGTGCGGGCGCCACAGCCCGGAGCGCGCCAGCCACGGCCGATCCTCGATCATCGATCCGTGGGGCGTGGTGCTCGCGCAGCTCGGCGACCGGCCGGGCATCGCAGTCGCCGATTGCGACCTCGAGGAGCAGGAGCGCATGCGGCGGCGGCTGCCCGCGCTCGACCACCGCCGTCTCTAGGAGCCCGACCCATCTCAAGACGGTTCCCGGCCCGGCCGAAGATGGGAGGCCCGTTTCTCGGCTTGGAGGAGCTTTTTGGCCGGCGCTGCGCTCGTCATCCTGAACGGCGAGTTCGAGGGGATGCGGTATCCGCTCCGCGCCGAGGAGACGTTGATCGGGCGCAACCCGACCACCGACGTCACCCTGCTCGATGAGAACATCAGCCGCGAGCACGCGCTGATCCTCTTCGACGCCGACGCCGGCACCTACACCATCGAGGATCTCCAGTCGACGAACGGCACCAAGGTGAACGGCAAGGGCGTCCGCTCGCAGGCGCTCGCGCACGGCGACGAGATCCAGATCGGTCACACCGTCTTCCGCTTCGAGAGCAAGGTCTGAGCGGCAGCCGCGGTTCCCTTTGCTAACTAGCGTGTGCGCGCGCGGTGCTTCGCGCGGCGCGTCGAAGAGGGGGAGAGACATGGGGCTTGCCGCCCACACTCCTGCGTTCCGCGGCGCGAGCCGCGCGCTCATCGTTCTCGCGATCGCGTTCGTCGCGTCGGCCTGCGCCTCGCCGCCGCCGAAGCCCGAGCCGTCCGCCGATCTCGGCCAGTACACGGTCGGAGCGCCCGACCAGCTGGTCGTGACGATCCTTCCCGATCCGATCGTCACGGAGACGGTGATCGTGCGTCCCGACGGGCGCATCACGATCCAGCTGATCGGCGAAGTCGAGGCCGCGGGCCGCACGCCGGACCAGATCGCCGCCGAGATCGAGGAGCGCATCGGCCGCTACAAGCGCGGCGCGCGCGCGACCGTGGCCGTCGGCCGCGCGGAGAGCTCCGCGGTGACAGTGCTCGGCGAGGTGCGCAATCCCGGCCGCTTCGCCATGACCAAGCTGACCCGCGTGACCGAGGCGCTCGGCTTCGTGGGCGGACCGACGAACTTCGCGAAGACGTCGGGGATCGTGGTGGTGCGCTCACATCCGAGCGGGACCGAGATCCATCCGGTCGACTTCGCCGCGATCCGCCAGGGCGACCTGACCACGAACGTCGCGCTCGAAGGCGGCGACATCGTCTGGGTCCCGCCGACCCTGCTCGCGCGGATCGGCTACGTGATCCAGCAGATCCTCTTCCCGTTCCAGCCGCTGATCGGCGTCGCGCAGTC
>DASUFZ010000201.1:0-6064 GCA_036274295.1 Myxococcota bacterium | reverse complement strand
GGCGACGCGGCCGTTCAGATCGCGCATCGCCAAGGCTCAGTCCTTCTTCCACAGCTCGGGATCGTCCCACGCGCGATCGAGCGGCTGCTGGCCGCCGCCGAACGGCGTGAACTGCGTCATGCCGAGGACTTCCATGGTCTGCCCGTAGCCGAGGTCGTCGATCGCGAGCCGCTTGAACGGCTGGGTGAACGTCCGCCGCGTGTGGCGCAGGACGATCGGCGAGAAGCGCAGCAGGTAGCGCGCGATCTCCCACGCGCGCTCGAGCACCCGGTCCTTCGGCAGCACCTCGTTCACGGCACCCCACTCGTGGGCCATCTGCGCGGTGATCTTCTGCGCCATCAGCTGCGCGTAGCGGAAGCGATTGCGGCCGAAGACGAGCGGCCAGACGTTCTGGAGCCCGTCGCCCGGCGAGAGATTGCGCGGGAAGTGGGCGAGATCCTGGAAGTAGGCGTCCTCGGAGGCCAGCACGATGTCGCACAGGAAGGCCAGCTCCGAGTGGATGTTCGCCGGACCGTTCACCGCCGCGATCATGATCGCGTCGATCTCCAGCAGGTTGATGTGCCGGAGCCGGCCGTACCAGGACATCTCCTCGGCCCACTCGGCGGTCGCCTGGAAGTACGGCTTCTTCGTCCCCGTCTGGCCCCAGTTCGCGTTGAAGTTCTCGCCGGTGCCGGTGTAGATCACGACGCGGACGTCGCGATCGCCCGCCACGTCGTTGAAGAGGTTCGCGGTGTCGTGGTGCATGCGCTGATCCCAGACGGCGGGGCCGCCGTCGCGGTGCATGCGCATCAGCAGGATGCCGTCGTCGGTCTTCTCCAGCGCGTAGTCCGGGTAGCGCTCGCGGTACTCCTCGAAGCGGGTCAGGCGCGGCATCGGCGGCTCCTACACATCACGGGCGGCGCAACGATCCCCGTCACGGGCGGGGCTCCAGGATCCGATCGATGCGCGCGGATCCGGCGTGGATCACCTCGGGCTGACGCCAGACCTCGACCGCATACGACACCAGCAGGAGCGAGTGCAGGAGCTGGAGCAGCCGCTCGGCGTCGGCGGGCAGCGCGTCGAGCGGAAAGCGGTCGCACCAGGCGATCGCCTCCTCCGCGCGCGGGAAGCAGGCGTCGTAGAACGCCTGCAGCTCGGGCATCGAGCTGCGCATGCGCTGCGCCCAGCGCTCGGGCTCCGTCGCCAGGCACCAGGTGGCGGCCCAGCGCTCGAGCTCGGCGAACTGCGGCGGGAGGAGCGCCGCCGTCACCGCCCGCCTCTCTCGCGCTCGCGCGCGTACGCGCCGACCCAGTCGCCGACGGTCTTGTGGAAGTGGCGCACCAGGATCTCCTGATCGTTCAGCGGGAACTCGCCGAACGCGCGCTGCTCGAGACCCATCTGGGTGCCGTCGAGCGTGCCGCAGTCCTGGAGGCCGTACTCCTTGAACGTGATCGCGGCGTATTCGTGCGCGAGGCGCTCGCGCACGCCGCGGGCGGGCACGAAGTAGAGGTCGCCCTCGAATACGTGCGTGTTGTGCGACGTCGGCCAGTAGTGATAGGTGACGTACCAGTTGCGCTCGTAGATCAGGATCTCCAGGTTCGGGAAGACCTGGAAGTTGTCGATGCCCCAGCGCGTGATGCCCGACGGATTCGCGCCCGGGAGCTTCCCGAGGTCGGGCGCGTCCCACGGTCCGGTGCTCCCGCTGCGCGTCAGCGCCTCGGACGGATAGAGGTGCTCCTTCGGCCACTGGTGTTTGTGGGTTCCGCTCGTCGTCACCATGCGGTGCGGGCCGTCGAGCTGGTAGTGCGCCGCCTCGAACGGGTACTCGGGATTGCGCGCCTCGGGAGTCGGGCCGAGCTGGTGCGTGTGCAGCGGCGGCACGTGGTAGTACTCCTGGAAGGCGTCGCTGAACACCTTCCAGTTGCTGTTGTTCTCGGCGCGGAACGAGTAGCGCTCGGTCATGCGGTCGAACGGATAGCCCTCGAGCGCTCCGACCATCGTTCCCAGGTAGTCGCGCAACGATTGCTGCGGCTCGCGCGCGAGGTTGACGAACACGAACCCGGCCCAGGTGTCGCAGTGCACCGGCGCCAGACCGAGCTCTTCCCTGCGCAGGTCGAAGAACTGGTCCGGCTGGTGCACGTACGTGCACGCGCCGTCGAGGCCGTAGCGCCAGCCGTGGTACTTGCAGACGAACTGGCGCGCGTTGCCGCGCGTCTCGCCGCGCGGTGTGCCGTCCCAGACCAGCTTGTTGCCGCGGTGCCGGCACACGTTGTGGAACGCGCGGATCCTGCCGCCGAGATCGCGCGACACGATGACCGACGCTCCGGGAAGCTGCCGGGTGAAGTAGCTGCCGTTGCGCGGGAGCTGCTCGCTCCGCCCGACGTTCAGCCAGGCGCGCCGGAAGATCGCCTCGCGCTCGAGCTCGTAGAACGCCGGCGAGATCGAGTCCTCGAAGGAGACGAACCCGGTTCCGAGCTCCGGATGGTGCTCGGTCCACGTGCCCTCCGCGGGCTTCTGGAAGCGAGCCACCCTCGGTCCCTCCGCTGGAAACATCATTCTCTTCTACTGAGAATACAATTACAAGGCGCTTCCGCCGCCGCGCCGGTTCGCCTTCAGGTAGGGGGAGTTGCGGACGACGAACCAGGTCACGGCAGGCTGCAGCAGGCGGATCAGCGGCGCGATGACGCCGAGGTCCTTCCGCATGTCGGCCTTCACGTCGCCGAGCCCTCGCGTCTGATAGCGGAGAAGCCGCTGGCTCTCCTCGGTGTCCACCCAGTCGCCGAAGAAGCGCGGCACCTCGCGCGCCACGAAGGCCTCGGCGGGAATGGATCCGATCCCCATCGCACGCATCAGCTCGTTGCAGAACGCGCGGTGGGTCGTCCGACACGTCTCGCCCCCGCCGATGTTCAAGATCTTGCCGATCGCCTCGTCGCAGGCGACGGCCCGCGCGAAGGCCGTCCCCGCGTCGGCGGGATGGATGAACTCGACGCGGGCATCGGGACTGAACTCGAAGAGGATGCCGGGGTCGTGGGAGTAGCCGGTCAGGCGGATCGGCGGCGCGGCCGCCAGCCGCAGGATGCTCCATCGCAGCCGGGAAGTCCGCACGGCTTCCTCGCACGCCACCTTGTGGCGGCCGTACTCGTCGGTCGGGGAGACCGGCGTGTCGACGCGCAGCGGCGGCTCGCGCTTCTGGACGTCGCCGAAGATGCCCTGCGACGACGCATAGACGAGCCGCCGCGCCGTCGGCGAGGCCTCCATCTGCGCGATCAGGTCACGCGTCGCGTCGACGTTGACGCGCCGGGCCAGCGCGGGCGCCCTCTCCGGATTCAGGATGGCTGCCAGATGCACCACCGCATCCACGCCGTCGAGCGCGGCGCGGATCGACGCCGCATCCGTGATGTCTCCCCAGCGGACGTGCACGCGCGCGTCGAGCCGCGCGGCGAGCTTGCGCGCCTTCGGAGATGCGAGGTCGAACGCGACCACCTCGTGACCCTCTTCGAGCAGCGCGTCCAACGCATGCGAGCCGATGTTGCCGAGCGCGCCCGTCACCAACACCTTCATGCGTCGATCTCGCTGCGGGCGCTCATGCGGACGCACGCCGATGCGCCGCGCGCTTCGGTGCGGCCAGCTCCTGGAGAGCGGCGAGGAAGAGCTCGTCCATGCGCGGGCTCAGGTGCGCGAGAGTCGGGGCGTTGGCGTGGCTGGCGGAGCCGAAGACCCGGTGGAGGGCATCGCTCGGGGTCGCGGCACCGATGGAGAGGCAGAGGCAGGCGATCCCATCGGTGCGGAGCTCCTCGAGGGCTTTGCGCGCGTCCGCCTCGGCGTAGCGCCCTTCGTAGCCATCGTCGTACGGGAAGCCGTCGGAGAGGACGAGCAGCAGGCGGTTGGGCGTGCCGGCTTCGGTCGCGAGGATCTCGCCCGCCCGACGGATGCCCGCGCCGAGGCGCGTGTAGCCCGACGGCTGGAGCTGGTTGAGCCGTGCGCGTCCGCCGGCGCCGAAGCGCTGCCCGAAGGGCTTGATCGCCGGGAGGTGGACGGCGCCTCTCCCGTGCGAGCGGAAGCCATACACGGCGACACGATCGCCGAGCTCCTCGAGGGTCGCGGCCAAGGTGGCGGCGGCGCGCCGCTGGTGCTCGTGGACGGAGCGGCCCTCTGCATCGGTGTCGGTCGACGAGCCGGAGGCATCGAGGAGGATGAGGACGCCGAGATTGCGCGCGAGCTTGCGGCGCTCCAGGTAGACGTGCTCGGGAGGCGAGTGGCCCGCGTGCAGGTCGATGCACAGATCGATGAGGGCCTCGATGTCGAGGTCGTCGCCGTCGGGCCGGCGGCGCAGGACTTTGGGGCCGAGGCCGATGCGCGAGAGGCGACGGCGCAGGACCTCGTCGTGTCGGACCGCGGCGTCGGACACGTCCGGAGCCGAGCGCAGCGGGTAGTCGATGACCCGGCAGTGCTGCGGCCGGTACCGATTCTTGTGTACATCCCACTCCGGATACAGAGCCCCCCCGACGCCGACGCTCGAGCCGGACGCGCCGTCGGCGCCGAAGCGCAGCGGGACGGGAAGAGGCCGCGCATTCGCGCCCACCTTGCCCACCCGTCGCATCGACCGGACCGCCAGATCTCCGCCGGGAGCCCCCTCGCCGCGCGAACGGGAGCTGCCGAGCAGCTTGTTGAAGAAGTCCGCGAGGGTCTTCGAGGCGAGCGGGTTCTGGAACAGCTCGAGGATCCTGCTCTCCTCGCCCGGTTCGGCGTCTGCCTCGTCCTGCGTCTCGGGAAGGTCGGTCGGGTCGAACTCGAGCCGGAGATCGCGGTCGCTCGCCGCTGCGCCGGGTCCGCCGCCAGGCGCCGCCAGCAGCCGCGAAGGACGGATGACACCGAACCACGCCGGCGCGGCGTCGACCGCCCTCCGGCCTCGCGCCAGCTCCAACGATTCGTCGGCCGCGCTGGTGATCGGATTCCCGATCGCCCCGAGCGTGGCCGCGAGCGGGATGCGGCCGGCGAGATCGGCGAGCACGCGGCGACCTTCGAGGGCCAGATAGCGGCGAGCGAGCTTCGGCCGTCCGCGCAGCGCGCGGACCCGGCGGGACTCGAGACTCCCGGCGCCGAGCAGAGCCGCCTGCACGAGCACCTCTTCGCGCTGCACCGTCGCCGAGCTGCCCGCGGAGACGAACACGAACCGCCCGTCGGTGTAGGCGCCCTCGCCGGCCGCTGCCTCGACGACGCCGAGGGATCGGCCCGCGATGAAGCTGGCGAGGAAGCGAAACCGGTCGGGGCTCGTCGGATCGTCGGGAGCGCTCACGGCCGCGGCAGGACGGCGTCCACGAGCTCGCCGAGGGCCCGCACGATGTCCGGATCGTCGGAGAGAGCCTCGACGACGGCCGACTGGACGGCGCGCCGCAGGCCGAGCCCTTCGGCGGCGAGCCCGCCGGCCAGGACGAGCATCCGCGTGGAGGCCACCTCTCGGAGCTGCGAGGCATCCAGCTTCCGGATGGCGTCGCCGACCTTCACGAGCGCACGCGCGGTTTCCAGATCGACACCCGCTTCGTGCGCGACGACCTCGGTCTCGATCTCGGGCGGTTGGAAGCCGAGCTCGATCGCGACGAAGCGCTGGCGCGTCGACTCCTTGATGTTCTTCAGGACGCTCTGGTAGCCGGGGTTGTACGAGATCACGAGCTGGAAGCCGGGCGCGGCCTCCAGCGAGATGCCGAGCCGATCGACCGGAAGCTCGCGGCGATGGTCGGCGAGCGGATGGATGACGACGGTCGTGTCCTGACGCGCCTCCACCACCTCGTCGAGATAACAGATGGCGCCCTCGCGAACCGCGCGGGTCAGCGGTCCGTCGACCCAGACCGTCTCGCCACCCTTGAGCAGGAACCGCCCCACGAGATCCGCCGAGGTCAGGTCCTCGTGACCCGCCACGGTGATCAGATTGCGGCCGAGCTCGTAGGCCATCGCCTCGACGAAGCGGGTCTTCCCGCAGCCCGTCGGTCCCTTCAGCAAGACCGGCAGCCCCCGGCGCGCCGCCGCGCGAAAGACCTCGACCTCATCGTTCACCGGCCGGTAGAACGGAGCCCCCGCCGCAGAGCGA
>DASUFZ010000200.1:0-13820 GCA_036274295.1 Myxococcota bacterium | reverse complement strand
GAAGGAGGAGCGCTCGCGGCCTGCCTTCGCCAGACCACGAGCGACGGCCGGAAGTGTCACCTCGCGCAGATAGCGCTCCGTCGTGAAGCCGTGCGCGATCAGGCCGTCGGCGACCTCCCCCGCGACCTCCGTCATCAGCGCGCCGACGGCGGCGAGGAACACGCGCGGCGGGCCGTACTGCTTCACGCTCGGCGTGAACATCGGCGTCATCAGGGTGTGCGTGTAGAACTCGCCGCGGAACTGCAGCGGCTTGCCGCCGTACCAGCAGTCCCAGATCGCGCGCATGGCCTGGATCAGCTCGCGCATGCGCGGCGCCGGGTGGCTCCACGGCATGCTGAAGCGCTTCTCGATGTGCGGCTTGATCTGCGAGCCGAGGCCGAGGATGAAGCGGCCCGAAGAAAAGGCGTTGAGATCGTGGCCGAGCTGCGCGAGCAGCATCGGGTTGCGCGCGAAGGCCACCGCGATCGACGTCATCAGCTCGAGCCGCTGCGTGTGCTCCGCCGCGAGCAGCAGCGGCAGGAAGGGATCGCTCGAGATCTCGGCGCTGACGGCGCCGTCGTAGCCCGCCGCCTCCAGCTCGCGCGCGCGCGCCGGCACCTTCGCCAGATCCTCGGTGATGAGTCCGCCGTCGACCTTCATCGCTTCCTCCACGTGGCCGCGCGACGGAGCAGCCCGGGCGCGACGCGCGTATTCTACGCGACCGCATGTTCGACTACGCCGCCGCGGGTCTCGCGCCGCCGACGCGCCGCCCGGAGATCCCCGGACGCCCGCAGAGCGTGGCCGCGATCCTCGACCCGGTGCTCGCGCGCGATCCGGGGCGCGCCGCGCTCGTCGGCCGCCACGGCCGCTTCAGCTACGCCGAGCTCGATCGCGCCGCCAATCGCGCGGCCGCCGCGCTGCAAGCGTGCGGCGTCGGCCCGGGCGATCGCGTCGCCGCGTGCCTCCCGAACGACGCGGACATCGTCGTCGCCTTCCTCGCCAGCATGCGGCTCGGCGCCCTCTGGGTCGGCCTGAACCGCGTGCTCGCGCCGCCCGAGAAGGCCTGGATCCTCGAGGACTGCGGCGCCGCGCTGCTGCTCGCGGCGCCCGACGTCGCGCGTGAGCTCGCGCCCTTCCGCGCGCGGCTGGCGTCGCTGCGGATCGTGCCCGTCGACCCGTCGGATCCCCACGCCGAGTGGGGCGCGCTCTGCGCGCAGCAGTCCGGCGACGCGCGCCCCGCGGTCGAGATCGATCCGTGGGGTCCCGCTGCGATCGCCTACACCAGCGGGACGACGGGGCAGCCGAAGGGCGCCGTGCACAGCCAGCACAACATCCTGCTGCCGGGGGCGGTCAGCGCCGCGCAGCGCGTGTATCCCGAGCACGTGCCGCAGGGGACGGTGCTGCCGCTCACGATCCTCAACCTGATCGTGCTCGGCCCCGTGCAGGCGTGGCAGAACGGCAGCGCGTGCGTCGCCATGGACCGCATCGACGCGATGGGCGTCGCCGAATGGATCGAGAAGGAGCGCATCGGCTCCTTCGCCGCGGTGCCGACGGTGATCCACGACCTGCTGACGCATCCCGAGGTGCGCCCCGGGCAGCTCGTCTCCTTCACGCAGCCGATGGTCGGCGGCGCGACGTGCCCCGAGGAGTTCCGCGCGCTCTACCGCGCGCGCTTCGGGCGCGACGTCTCGATCGGCTACGGCATGACCGAGGCGCCGACGGCCGTCACGCGCGCGGACGGCGCGCCGGTCCTGCAGCCGGGCCTGTGCGGGCTCGCGCTGCCGCAGGTCGAGATCTCGATCCGCGACGAGTCGGGTCGCGCGCTGCCGCCGGGCGAGGAGGGCGAGATCTGCATCGGCCCCGCGCGAACGGGCGCCTGGGCCGGCGTCTACACGCCGATGCTCGGCTACTGGAGACGGCCCGAGGCGACGGCGAAGGCGCTGCGCGACGGCATCTACTACACGGGCGACATCGGCGTGCAGGAGCAGGGCGGCACGCTCTACATCCGCGGGCGCCGCAACGAGCTGATCCTGCGCGGCGGCGCCAACGTCTACCCGGCCGAGGTCGAGCGCGTGCTCGCGCTGCACCCTGCGGTGTCGGAGTGCGCCGTCCTCGGCCTGCCGGATCGACGGCTCGGCGAGCGCGTCGGCGCGGTCGTCGTGCTCGCGCCCGGCGCGGAGGCGTCGGCCGAGGCGCTCCAGGCGCACTGCGCCGCGGAGCTCGCGCGCTACAAGGTCCCGGAGCGCATCGCCTTCGCGCGGACCCTGCCGCGCAACGCGATGTCGAAGGTGATCAAGCGGGAGCTGGTTCCCCTGTTCGAAGCGCGCGACAGCTGACCTGTGTCGAGATCGCCCCGACGCGAAGACTTCTTGCGTGGGGATCGCCGCTCGGGAGTAGGATGTCGCCGCGCAACTTCGAGGAGAACGCGTCCGTCATGAAGAAGCTCTCGCTCGCTCTCGTCGGCTGCCTCCTGCTCGGCGGCTGCATCGCGGCGCCGGTCGTCCCGCCGCTCGGCGTGATCTACACCGACTACGACGCTCCGCTCGACCTCGTCCCGCGTGGCGATCCGGGAAGCAAGACCGGCGAGGCGCACGTGACCGCGATCCTCGGCGTCGCCTCCTGGGGCGACGGCAGCGTGCGTGCCGCAGCGCAGAACGGCGGCATCAAGGACGTGAAGCTCGTCGACTATCACTTCAAGTCCGTGTTCTTCGGCGTCTACCAGCGCTACACCACGGTCGCGCACGGGGACTAGCGGTGAAGGCGGTGCTCGCTCTCGGCCTGTTGCTCGCGCTCTCCACGCTCTGCGGCTGTGCGGCGACGACCCAGCGCGCGCTCTCGGTCAACCGGGCCCTGTACGGCGACCTGAAGGCGCCGGTCATGCCGCCGGCCGGCGTGGTGTGGACGAGCTACCGCGCGCCGCTGGACGTCGGGCCCACGGACTTCGGTTCGAAGACCGGTCGCGCGACGTCGCACCAGATCGGCCTGCCGCCGCTCCCGTTCTACGGGCTCACGCGCGGGGTCTCGCTGTTCGCGTGGGGCGACGCGTCGAAGGAGACGGCGGCGCGGCAGGGCGGCATCACCGAGATCGAGCACGCGGACTACCGCTTGCAGATCTTCGTGTTCGTGTACAAGCGCTTCACGACCGAGGTCTACGGCGATTAGCCCCCCGTTCTGGCCGGGCCTTCGCGCTCGCTGATCGCTCGCGCTCGGGCATTCCGGCCCTTCGCTCGGCTGCGCCTCGCTGCGCGTCGGCCGACTCTGGTGAGTCGGCCTCCTTGCATCGCAACCGGGTGCCCGCGTGTCTACACTCGGCCCCCTCTCGCGGGAGGTTCGCATGGCGTCATCGATCCAGAGCTGGGGGGAGATCCTCCGCACCCAGAATCTCTCGTCCGACAAGCCGATGGACGAGGTCTCGCGCTGGCTCCTGATCACGCGCGCCAGCGTCTTCCCGATGACGATCATCTCGGGGCTGATCGGCGGGCTGCTCGCCGCGGGCCACCCCGGCACCTCGTGGCTCTTCCTCGCGCTCGCGCTGCTCGGGCTCGTCGCCGCGCACGCCGCCAACAACATGATCAACGACTACTTCGATCTCGAAGGCGGCGTCGACAGCCAGGAGTACATCCGCGCGCAGTACGCGCCGCACCCCGTCCTCTCGGGGCTGATCTCGAAGAAGGGCCTGCTGCTCGCGATCGCGGCCGTGAACCTGCTCGACCTGGTGCTGCTGCTCATCCTGACGGAGGCGCGCGGCTGGCCGGTGGCCGCGTTCGCGCTGCTCGGCCTCTTCATCAGCGTCTTCTACGTGGCGCCGCCCGTGAAGCTCAAGCACCACGGCCTCGGCGAGCCGGGCGTGCTCGTGGTGTGGGGGCCGCTGATGATCGGCGGGACCTTCTACGTGACGACCGGCGTGCTGCCGCCCTGGGTGATCGTCGCGAGCCTGCCCTACGCCTTCCTCGTCACCACCGTGTTGATGGCGAAGCACGTCGACAAGTTCGAGGCGGACTCCGCGAAGGGCATCCACACCCTGCCGGTGATCATGGGGCGCGACCGCGCGCTCTTCCTCACGCAGGAGCTGATGGTCGCGTACTTCGTGCTGGTGTTGTGTCTCGTGCTGACCGGCACGCTCGGCGTCTGGACGCTCCTCACGTTCCTGGCCGCGCCGCGTCTCTGGAAGGTGCTGCGCGTCTTCAACAAGCCGAAGCCCGCGCAGGCGCCGCCCAACTATCCGATCTGGCCGCTCTGGTACGTCGCCTGGGCCATGAGCGTGAACCGCCTCGCCGGCGGACTGTTCGTGCTGGGGCTGTTGCTCAACGCGATCATCCCCATCCACCTGACCTGACGCTTCCGGGACCGACTTAGTCAGTCCCGAAAGCGCTGCCAGTCGACGCGCAGCTTGCGCATGCGCGCGCGCAGGGTGTGCGGGTTGATCGCGAGCAGCGCCGCCGCGCCGCGCGCGCCTTCGATGCGCCCGCGCGTGCGCGCGAGCGCCTGCTCGATGTGCGTGCGGATGGCGTCGTCGAGGGTGGGGAAGGGCGCGCTCGACGGCGTGGCACGGGGGTCGGGTGCGGGCCGCTGCGGTGCAGCATTCGTTTGCCTGACGGACTCGGTAGGAGCGGAGCTCCGACCGAGTCCGAGCGCCGTGCCGACCTCGAGCCCGCGCCCCTCGCCGAGGATCACCGCGCGCTCGATCACCGCGGCGAGCTCGCGGACGTTGCCGGGCCACGCGTAGTCGAGCAGCTGGTTCAGCTCCTCGGGCGAGGGCACGCGCGGCGCCGTGCCGAAGCGCGCGGCCGCGCGCAGGGCAAAGTGCGTCGCCAGCGGCGGGATGTCCTCGGGCCGGTCGCGCAGCGGCGGCACGTGGATCGGGAAGACGGCGAGCCGGTACCAGAGGTCCTCGCGGAACTGGCCCTCGGCGACCATGCGCTCGAGGTCGCGGTGCGTGGCCGCGACGATGCGCACGTCGACGTGCAGGGGGCGCTGGCCGCCGACGCGCTCGAAGCTGCCGTCTTGCAGGATGCGCAGCAGGCGCACCTGCGCAGGCGGCGGCAGCTCGCCGACCTCGTCGAGGAAGAGCGTCCCGCCGTCGGCGCGCTCGAACCAGCCGCGTCGTTGCCCGGCCGCGCCGGTGAACGAGCCGCGCTCGTGGCCGAAGAGCTCCGAGTCGACGAGGCCCGACGGGATCGCGCCGCAGTTGACGCGCAGGAAGGGCCCGCCGGCGCGGCGCGAGCGCTGGTGGATCGCGCGCGCGACGACCTCCTTGCCGGAGCCGGTCTCGCCGAGGATCAGCACCGGCACGTCGGAGGGCGCCACCAGGCTCGCGCGCTCGATCACGGGACGGAAGCCGCCCTCGGCGCCGACGATCGTCTCCTGGAGATCGCTGCGGCCGAGCCGCGAGAGCAGCGCGCTGCGGTCGGCCTCGGCGGCCGCTTGCTGCGTCGCCAGCTCGCGCACGCGCAGGTCGTTCTCGAGCGCGGCGGTGAAGGGCTCGCGCAGCGCCTCGGCGAGCTCGACGTGCTCGCCTTCGAAGCGGCGCGGGCGCCGCGCCGCCAGGATCAGCACGCCGGCGGCGCCGCCCTCGTCGGTGAGCGGACCCGCGATCACGTCGGCGTCGCCTGCGTCGGGCAGCAGGCCGGGCAGCTGCTCCGCGAGCGCGCGCGCGCGCCGGTGGACGACGCGGCCGGCGCGCGCCCACGCGAGCAGCGCCTCGAGCTCCGGCGCGCCGAGATCGCTGCGCGTCTCCTCCGGCAGCGGGCCGGGCCGGCTGGCCGTCGCCGCGACCGTCTCGACACACATGCGTGCCGGGTCGATGCGGCGCACGAGCGCGAAGTCGAGCGGCAGGCGCCGCGCGAGCAGCGGCGCGCTGCGCGCGAGGGCGTCGCCGATCTCGATGTGGCGGCCGGTCTCGCGCCAGACGTCGAGCAGGAGCGGGGCGAAGCGTTGCATCGAAGGACCCGTGTGGAATGATGGCAGACCATAGTGGGAGATGGATTTCCGTCAAATAAGGTGGCCCTTAACCGTGACATTTAACGGCTCCGCGGCGCGGCGCGCGCTCCGCGCTTCGCGGCCTCTGGCACGTGCCTTGCGATGCGGCGGCAGCTCGAAGGAGGAAGCCCGTGGAGAAGATGGGTTTGAAGGGGATGGGGGCCCTGCTCGCGGCGCTCGCGGCGCTGCCGGTCGGCTCCGCGGTGTCCGCGCAGGACACCTCGCAGGAGCAGCTGGACCGGCGCCTGGAGACCCTCGAGCAGGAGCTGGCCGTGGTGAAGCGCCAGCTCGAGGTGAAGCAGGAGGAGGACGCGCGCGACAAGGAGCGCTCCGGCCTGCTGACGGTCGACAGCCAGGGCTTCCAGCTCCGCTCGCGCGATCAGAAGACCTACCGCCTGCGCCTGCGTGGCTACGTGCAGTCGGACGGGCGCCTCTTCGTCGAGAACGACGAGAACGGCAACGACACTTTCCTGATGCGGCGCGTGCGCCCGATCTTCGAGGGCACGCTCTTCGAGATCGTCGACTTCCGCATCATGCCGGACTTCGGCGGCTCGGGGACGTCGTCCTCGGCGAACGCGACGATCCAGGACGCCTGGGTCAACTACCGGCCGTGGTCGTGGCTCCAGCTCCAGTCGGGCAAGTACAAGGCGCCGGTGGGGCTCGAGCGGCTCCAGTCGGCGACCGCGCTGACCTTCATCGAGCGCGCGCTGCCGACGACGCTCGTGCCGAACCGCGACATCGGCTTCATGCTGCAAGGCGATCTGCGCGAGGGCTTCGCGTCCTACCAGCTTGCGTTCATGAACGGCGTGATCGACGGCGGCAGCGCCGATGCCGACGTCAACGACGCCTTCGACGTCGTGGGCCGCGTGTTCGTGCACCCGTTCCAGGAGACGGCGATCGAGCCGCTCCAGGGCCTCGGTCTCGGCGTCGCCTTCGATTACGGCCGGCAGGACACCGCCGCCAACACCGCGTCGAGTACGTCCACGCCGCAGTACCGCACCGCCGGCCAGCAGATCTTCTTCAGCTACGGCGTCGGCGTCGAGGAAGTCGACGACCGCATCCGCATCGCGCCGCAGGCGTACTGGTACTGGGGTCCCGTCGGCCTGATGGGCGAGTGGACGCGCTCGTCGCCGAACCTGAAGCTGACGACCACCGACGAAGAGGAGCGGACCCACATCGACGCGTGGCAGGTGGCCGCGAGCTGGGTCGTGACCGGCGAGAACCGCACCTACCAGGGCGTGGTGCCGCGCACCTCCTTCAATCCCGCGCGCGAGGACACCGGTCCGGGCGCCTGGGAGCTGGCCGCGCGCGTCGACGGCTGGAAGATCGACGACGACGTCTTCGATGAGGGCTTCGCGAACGCGGCGTCCGCCGGATCGCAGGAAGCGCTCGAATGGGCGGTCGGCGTCAACTGGTACATCAACCCCTTCCTGAAGCTGCAGTTCAACTACAACCAGACGGCCTTCACGGCCTTCGACAACGGCAACGATCGCGACACCGAGCACGTCCTCGGCTCGCGCTTCCAGGTCGCATTCTGATGAGGAGAATCCCGATGCGCCGCTTCCTGCTCGCGCTCGCGCTGTGGCTCGCCGCCTCCGGCGCGCCGGCCGCCGCCGAGACGACACTCCTGAATGTCTCGTACGACCCGACGCGCGAGTTCTACCAGGAGTTCAACGCCGCCTTCGCCCGACACTGGAAGCAGCAGACCGGCGAGGACGTCACGGTCGACCAGTCGCACGGCGGATCCGGCAAGCAGGCGCGCGCCGTGATCGACGGCCTCGAGGCCGACGTCGTCACGCTCGCGCTCGCCTACGACGTGGACCAGCTCTTCGAGCGCGCCAGGCTGATCCCGAAGACCTGGCAGCAGCGCCTGCCGCACAACAGCGCGCCCTACACCTCCACGATGGTGTTCCTCGTGCGCAAGGGGAACCCGAAGGGAATCCAGGACTGGGGCGACCTCGTGAAGCCCGACGTGTCGGTGATCCCGGCGAACCCGAAGACCTCCGGCGCCGCGCGCTGGGTGTACCTCGCGGCCTGGCAGTACGGGCTCGAGAAGGGCGGCAACGAAGCGGGGGCGCGCGACTTCATCGGGCGCTTCTACAAGAACGCGCCGGTGCTCGACACCGGCGCCCGGGGCGCGACCACCACCTTCGTCGAGCGCGGCATCGGTGACGTGCTCGTCGGCTGGGAGAACGAGGCGCTCCTGGTGAAGTCGCAGCCGAACGGCGCGGACTTCGAGGTGGTGGTCCCCCCGAAGAGCATCCTGGCGGAGCCGACGGTCTCCTGGGTCGACACCGTGAACCGGCGCAAGGGCACCGCCAAGGTGGCCCAGGCGTACCTCGAGTATCTCTACACGCCCGAAGGTCAGGAGCTGGCCGGCAGGCACGGCTTCCGCCCGACCGATCCGGCCGCGCTCGCGCGCTACGCGAGCAAGTTCCCGAAGCTCGAGCTCTTCACCATCGACGAGAAGTTCGGGAGCTGGAAGGACGCCAACGCGAAGCACTTCGCGGACGGCGGGATCTTCGACCAGATCTACGTGAAATAGGAGTACGCATGCGTGCGATGCCCGGATCGCGAAGGCGGTCCGCGCTGCCGGGCTTCGGCCCGGCGCTCGGCTTTACGCTCTTCTATCTGAGTCTCATCGTGCTGATCCCGCTGGCGGCGCTCGGCGTGAAGACGGCGTCGTTCGGCTGGGACGCGCTGTGGACGACGGTGACGTCGCCGCGCGTGCTCGCGTCGTACCGCATCTCGTTCGGCACGGCCTTCGCGGCGGCCTGCACGAACGCGGTCCTCGGGCTGCTCGTGGCCTGGGTGCTCGTCCGCTACCGCTTTCCCGGCCGCGCGCTCGCCGACGCGCTCGTCGACCTGCCGTTCGCGCTGCCGACGGCCGTCGCCGGCATCACCTTGACGACGCTTCTCGCGAAGAACGGCTGGGTCGGGCGCTACCTCGAGCCGCTCGGCATCCAGGTCGCGTTCACGCCGCTCGGCATCAGCGTCGCGCTCGTCTTCATCGGGCTGCCGTTCGTGGTGCGCTCGGTGCAGCCGGTGCTCGAGGATCTCGAGGTCGAGCTCGAGGAGGCGGCGGCGATCCTCGGCGCGAACCGCTGGCAGACCTTCCGCCGCGTGCTCTTCCCGGCGCTGACGCCGGCCGTGCTGACCGGCTTCGCATTGGCGTTCGCACGCGGCGTCGGCGAGTACGGCTCGGTCGTCTTCATCTCCGGCAACATGCCGATGAAGACCGAGATCGCGCCGCTCCTCATCGTCACGCGGCTCGAGCAGTACGACTACGCCGGCGCAACGGCGATCGCCGTGGCGATGCTCGTGGTGTCGCTCCTGATGCTCGTCGCGATCAACGGGCTCCAGAGCTGGAGCCGCACGCGCCAGCGCGCGGTCTGAGGAGTCCCGTGTCGCAGAGCCTCGACTGGAACGCCGCGCTGCCGGCGCGCGCGCGCCCGCGCGCGACCGCCGATCCGCGCTGGCTGCGCCTCGGCCTGATCGGCGCAGCGCTCGTCTTCCTCGGCCTCTTCCTGGCGCTGCCGCTCGCGGCCGTGTTCGTGCACGCGCTCGGCGCCGGACTCGCGGGCTACGCCGCGGCGATCGTCGATCCGGCGGCGCGCTCCGCCATCTGGCTGACCCTGATCGTCGCGGCGATCTCCGTCCCGCTCAACACGCTCTTCGGCGTCGCGGCCGCGTGGACGATCGCGCGCTTCGACTTCCCGGGCCGCAACCTGCTCGTCTCGCTGATCGATCTGCCCTTCGCCGTCTCGCCGGTCGTCGCGGGCCTCATCTTCGTGCTGCTCTTCGGCATGCAGGGCGTGCTCGGGCCGTGGCTGATCGAACACGACATCCGCATCATCTTCGCATTGCCGGGCATCGTGCTGGCGACCACCTTCGTCACGTTCCCGTTCGTCGCGCGCGAGCTGATCCCGCTGATGCAGGAGCAGGGCGACGAGGAGGAGCTCGCGGCGATCTCGCTCGGCGCGAGCGCGTGGCAGACGTTCCGCCGCGTCACCCTGCCGAACATCCGCCTCGGGCTCCTCTACGGCGTCGTGCTCGTGAACGCGCGCGCGATGGGCGAGTTCGGCGCGGTGTCCGTCGTGTCGGGGCACATCCGCGGCCGCACCAACACCATGCCGCTGCACGTGGAGATCCTCTACAACGAGTACCAGACGGCCGCGGCATTCGCGGTCGCGTCGCTGCTCGCGTTCCTGGCGATCGGGACGCTCGTGGCCAGGAGCCTGCTCGAGTGGCGGCTCGCGAAGCAGAGCGCCCATGACGGCGCCGAGGAGGGGTGATGAGCATCCAGGTCCGGGACCTCTCGCGGAACTTCGGGCGCTTCGAGGCGCTGCGCGACGTGAACCTCCACGTGAAGGAGGGCGAGCTCGTGGCGCTGCTCGGCCCCTCGGGCTCGGGCAAGACCACCCTGCTGCGCATCATCGCGGGGCTCGACTTCCCCGACCGCGGCAGCGTATGGCTCGGCGACGAGGACGCCACCGCGCGCAGCGCGCGCGAGCGCCGCGTCGGCTTCGTGTTCCAGCACTACGCGCTCTTCCGGCACATGTCGGTGTTGGAGAACGTCGCCTTCGGCCTGAACGTGCGGCCGCGGCGCTCGCGCCCGCCGAAGGACCAGATCGAGGCGCGCGTGCTCGAGCTGCTGCGCCTCGTCCAGCTCGACGGGTTGGCGCTCCGCATGCCCGACCAGCTCTCGGGCGGCCAGCGCCAGCGCGTCGCGCTGGCGCGCGCCCTCGCCGTCGAGCCGCGCGTGCTGCTGCTCGACGAGCCCTTCGGCGCGCTCGACGCGCGCGTGCGGCGCGAGCTGCGCCGCTGGCTGCGCCGCCTGCACGACGAGCTGCACGTGACGACGGTCTTCGTCACCCACGATCAGGAGGAGGCCATGGAGGTCGCCGACCGCATCGTGGTGATGGACCGCGGCAAGGTCGTGCAGGTCGGCTCGGTGGACGCCGTCTACGAGAATCCCGCCACCCCCTTCGTCTTCGAGTTCCTCGGCAACGCCAACGTGCTGCCGGTCGAGGTGCGCGGGCGCGAGGTCTTCCTGCCGGGGAGCCAGTCGCCGCTCGTCACCGACAGCATCCACGAGAGCGGACCGGCGGCGCTCTACGTGCGGCCGGCGGACCTGCGCGTCGCGCAGCCGGACCAGCCGGGATTCGAGGTGATCGTCGACCACGTGATGCGCACGGGACCGCTGGTGCACGCCGACGCGCGCGTCGTCGCGACCGGCGCGACCCTCCAGATCGAGATCCCGCATCTCCACCACGACACGCGCAAGGTGACGCCGGGAGCGCGCCTGCACCTGCGGCTGCTCCAGTTCAGCGTGTATCCCTCGGCCGCGGCGCCGCAGCCGGCGACCGGCTCCGACGCGATCGGCGTCGCCGCGACGCGCCGCCGCACGCTCGGGGGCTAGGAGCCGGCGTCCCACGCCTCGCACGCGCCGCAGCGGCCGATGCGCTGGATGCCTGACGTCCGCAGCATGCGCGAGCGCATCCAGCGCAGCGCGAGCAGGTCGGCGAAGCCGCGCAGCGCGCGCTCGCGCAGGCCGTACTTGCTGCGCCCCATCAGGCGCGGGTGGTGCGCGACGGGCAGCTCGACCACGCGGCAGCCCTGGTAGCGCAGCAGGGTCGGCACGAAGCGGTGCATGCCCTCGAGGCGCGGCAGCGCGCGCAGCGCCTCCGCGCGCACGATCCGCAGCGAGCAGCCGGCGTCGCGGATGCGATCGCCGCAGAGCGCGTTGCGGACGGCGTTCGCGGCGCGCGACGCGATGCGCCGCGCGAAGCCGTCGCGGCGCCGGAGCCGGTAGCCGACCGCCGCGTCGCCGTCTCCCATGGCCTCCAGCAGCGGCAGCAGGTCCGCGGGGTCGTTCTGGAGATCGCCGTCCAGGGTCGCGATCTGCTCGGCGCGCGCGAGGTCGACACCCGCAAACGTCGCCGCAGACTGGCCGCACGGGCGCGCGAGCCGCGCGCCGCGCACGCGGGCGTCGCGCGAGGAAAGCTTGGCGATCACCTCGCTGGTGGCGTCGCGGCTGCCGTCGTCGACGAGCAGCAGCTCCCACTCGACGCGGCCGTCGAGCGCGTCGGCCACCATCTCGTAGAGGAGCTCGAGGTTCGCCTCCTCGTCGCGCGCGGGGACCACGACGGAGAGCTCGGGAAACTCCGAATGGCTGTGTGCGTCTGCTCTCATGTCTCCCCGCTACCATCGGACCCGGCGCGTCCCGAGGGCGCCGGAGCCTGTGGATAGGGACTCCGCCTAGCAAGGCGAGCGCGGCCCGGATGAACGAATCGTCATGGAATCGGCAGTGACCGCTGCGCCGCGAGGGCGCCAGACTTCTCGCGCGAATCTCGCATGAAGATCCTGCTGCTCGAAGACGACCGCGAGACGGCCGCCGCGCTGGAGAAGGGGCTCGCGCGCGAGGGACACGAGATCTCGCTCGCGCTGGACGTCGACACGGCGCTGCGTCTCTCCACGGAGAAGCCCTTCGACGCGGCGGTGCTCGACATCGGCGTCCCCGGCGGCTCGGGCTACCAGGTGCTCGACCGCCTGCGCGCCACGCCGGTTCCGCCCTATGTCCTCATGCTGACGGCGCGCGGCACGGTGGGTGAGCGGGTCGAGGGGCTCGACCGCGGCGCGGACGACTACCTCGTCAAGCCGTTCTCCTTCGTCGAGCTCTCGGCGCGGCTGCGCGCGCTCGGACGCCGGCAGCACGGCGCGCCGACGCGGCTCCGCTGCGGCGGCCTCGAGCTCGATCTGGTCGGCCGCGTCGCGACGGTGGACGGCCGGCGCATCGCGCTCACCCCGATCGAGTTCTCGCTGCTCGCTGCGCTGCTGCAGGCGCAGGGCGAGCCGGTGACGCGGCGCCAGCTGCTGCACGACGTCTGGGGCTACGACTTCGATCCCGGCACGAACGTCGTCGACGTCCACGTGAACCGCGTGCGCCGGAAGCTCGAGGACGCCGGCGTCGCCGACGCGGTTCGCACGGTGCGCGGCCGAGGCTATGCGGCGGGCTGAGGCGCTGCGGCGCGCGCTGGCGCGCACCGACGTGCGCGCCGCGCTCACGATCGCGGGCCTGCTCGTCGTCGTGCTCGCGGTGCAGGGCGTCGCGCTCTACGCCTACGTCGCGCGCGAGAGCCTCGAGGAGGCCGACCGCTGGATCGGGCACTCGCTGCGCGCGATCGCGCTGCGGGAGGAGCGCGGCGAGCCGCTCGACGTGTCGGTGCGCGATCTGCGCGATTCGCTCCCCGGCAAGGCGGTGGCGGTGCGCGTGCTCGATCCGTCCGGCGCGCTCGTCTCCAGTTGGGGGAAGTGGCCGCCGCCGGCGCGGCAGATCGGCCCCGAGCGGAGCGCTCTCGCCACGGCGCTGGCATGGCTGAGGAACCAGAGGCCGCTGCTCGTCGGCAGCCGGGAGCTTCGCGACGGACGCGTCCTCGAGGTCGCGCTGCCGCTCTCGCACTTCCACTCGGAGAGCGCGGAGATCGGCCGCCGCATCGCGCTGGTGGCGCTGATCTGCTCGGTCGCGGCGCTGGTCACCGGGCTCGCCGCGAGCCTGCGCGCGTTCGCGCCGCTGCGCCGTGCGACCAGCGTACTGCGCCACGTCGACGCGGGCAGCCTCGGGCAGCGGCTGCCGACGCGGGGCACGGGCGATCCCGTGGACGTTCACGCGGAGACCTTGAACCGCGTGCTGGCGCGCATCGACGCCGCCTTCGAGCGCTTGCGCGCCTTCAGCTCCGACGCGGCGCACGAGCTGCGCACGCCGCTCAACCGCATCGCCAACGTGGCGGAGGTCGCGCTGGACAGCGGCGATGGCGACGAGCAGGAATCCGCGCTCGAGACGATCCGCGCGACCACCGAGG
>DASUFZ010000199.1:0-15095 GCA_036274295.1 Myxococcota bacterium | reverse complement strand
CGACGTCGGCACTTCGCTCGCGCTCTCCGCGACCACGACGGCGATCGGCTTCTTCGCCTTCGTCGGGACCGAGTTCGTCGGCGTCGCGGAGCTCGGCGTGATCTCCGGCGCCGGCACCCTGATCAGCTTCGTCTGCACGATCACCCTGCTGCCGGCGCTGCTCTCGCTCTCGTCGTCGGCGCGCGCCAGCGTCCCCTTCGGCGACGCCGTCTGGACCACGCGCATCGTCGACCTGCCGGTGCGGCACCCGCGCGCGGTGCGCATCGCCGCGCTGGTGCTGACGATCGGCTCCGTGCTCGTCCTGCCCCGCGCGCGCTTCGACAACAACCCGCTCAACGTGCGCGACCCGAAGAGCGAATCGGTGCGCGCGCTCTCCGATCTGCTCGAGAAGGGCGCCAGCTCGCCCTGGTCGATGAACGCGGTCGCTCCCGACCTCGCGAGCGCGCAGGCGCTGGCCGAACGCCTGCGCCAGGTGCCCGAGGTCGGCCGCGTGATCACCGTCTCGGACTTCGTGCCGGGCGACCAGGAGGAGAAGCTCGACATCATCGAGGACGTCGCGCTCTTCCTCGGCCCGCTCGCTCCCGCCGACGGCGGTCCGCAGGAGGTCAGCGTCGAGAGGCGCGTCGGCGCGCTGCGCCACCTCTCCGAAGAGCTGCGCCACATGCTGCGCACGAACAAGGACCCCGCGCTGGCGAGCAGCGCGCAGGCGCTCGCGGGCGAGCTCGACGCCTACGTCGCCGCGCTGCCCGTCGGCAGCGCCGCGGACGCGGAGCTCGACGGTCTGCAGGACTCCGTGCTCGGCAGCCTGCCGGAGCAGCTGCGCGTGCTCGACGCCGCGCTCGGCGCCGGACACGTCACGCTCGAGAACCTGCCGCGCGCGCTGGTCGAGCAGATGGTCGGCGACGGCGGCGAGGTGCGCGTGCAGATCTTCCCGCGCGAGAACCTGGCCGATCACGCGTCGCTCGCGCAGTTCGTCGACGCGGTGAAGAGAGCCGTGCCGGACGTCTCCATCACGGGCAGCGCGGCCGAGATCGTCGAGAGCGGGCGCAGCGTCGTGCGCTCGCTCCAGCAGGCGCTGCTGCTGGCGCTGGTCGCGATCACGGTGATCCTGCTCGTGCTCTCGGGCGGCCGCGTCACCGAGACGGCGCTCGTGCTGACGCCGCTCGGCCTGGCGGCCGTCTTCACGGCGGCGACCGCCGTGCTGCTGAACATCCCCTTCAACTTCGCCGACGTGATCGTGCTGCCGTTGCTGCTCGGCATGGGCGTCGACTCCGGCATCCACCTCGTGCACCGCGCGCGCCGCACGGGCGAGCTCGGCATCGCGCTGCTCGGCACGAGCACCGCGCGGGCGGTGGCGTTCAGCGGCATCAACACGATCGCGAGCTTCGGCACGCTCGGGCTCGCGACGCACCGCGGCCTGGCGACGCTCGGGCAGATGCTCACCCTCGGCGTCGCCTACAGCCTGCTGACGACCCTGATCGTCCTGCCCGCGCTGATCCCACAGCGCTGGCGCCGCCCCGAGACGCAGGGCGCGACCCTGCGTCGCTCCGAGGTGTAGCGGCGGCCCGCCGTCGCAGCGCCTGAGCTCAGGCCTTCACGACGAGGCCGGCCACGGCACCGCCGAGCACGAGCCAGCTCGAGTTGACGCGGAGCGAGAAGAGACCGAGCGCGGCCGCGAGCGCCATGGACAGGCTCGTCCAATCCACGACCGCGGCTTGCGCGAGCTGCGCCGTCACGACCGCCATCAGCGCGAGTGAGGCGGCATTCACACCGTCGAGGACGGCGCCGGCCAGAGGAGAGCGCCGCAACCGGGGGACGAGCGGGCCGCTGATCGCGACGAAGACGAAGGCTGGCAGGAAGATGCCCGCGGTCGCGGCGACGGCGCCCGCGCCTCCCGCGAGCAGGTAGCCGATGAACGTCGCAGTGGTGAAGACGGGCCCGGGCGTCACCTGTCCGATCGCGACTGCATCGAGCAGCTGTGCCTCGGTAAGCCAGCCGCGGTCGTGGACCAGGCCGCCTCGGAGGAACGCGAGGAGCACGTAGCCGCTCCCGAAGAGGACCGAGCCGACCTTCACGAAGAAGGCGAAGAGCGGCAACAGCCCGACTGCGGTCCCCGCGCTCGCGACCGGAGCGACTCCGCCGATGCCGGCGAACGCGCTCGAGCCGACCCAGGGCGCGAGCGCGAGCGGGTGGCAGTTCGCGCCGGGTGGGGACCGAGTGCCCGACCGGCGAACGAGGTGCACGGCCCCCGCGACGAGAGCTGTCCCACCGAGCACCGCGATCTCGCCCGCGCCGGCGCAGTTCGCGACGGCGGCGCAGAGGGCGAAGAATGCTGGCCACGCACCTCGAAGCGCAGTGCGAGCCAGCCGCCACAGCGCCTGGAGCACGACGGCGATCACGACGGGCTTCACGCCGTAGAGGATTCCGGAGAACTCGGGCAGGCGACCCACTTGCACGTAGAGCCAGGCGCAGGCGGTCACGATGACCGCTGCGGGCAGGATGAAGCACGCACCCGCCACGAAGAGCCCGTGCCACCCCGCTCGCGCGTGGCCGATGTGGATCGCGAGTTCCGTCGAGTTGGGGCCCGGGATCAGGTTCGTCGCGCCCAGGAGATCGAGGAATTGTTCGCGGGTGAGCCAGCGCCGCCGCCTGACGACCTCGTCCTCCATCATCGCGATGTGCGCCGCAGGACCTCCGAAGGCGGTCGTACCGAGTCTGAGGAAGAGCCACGCGAGCTCGCCGAGCGCCTGGCGCCGCGGTGCCTCGGCGTCGCGCGTCGCCATGCGACTACCCTGCGATCCCGCCACCGGCGGTGCGCGTGCGTGCGAGCCGTGCATCGAGCGACCGGGTACCGCTTCCGACGACCAGCAAGAAGAGCGAGCCCAGGAGCATCGACCAGTCCGTGCGCGCCTCGTGCGCCATGGCCCAGAAGCCACTGTGCGCGAGCCCCTGCACGTGGAATGGCCCGAGCGATCCGCCGAAGAGAATCGGGAGCTTCGTCGACGTGATCGCCGTCGCCATGATGGCGACCAGCGGTAGGACCGCGAGCCGCGTGACGAGCCCGACCAGGACCAGCGTCCCGCACGTGACCTCGAACGTTCCGACGAACGGCGCGAGCCAATGCGCACCCGCGAAACCGATCTTCTCGAAGCGCCCGACGCCGAGCTGGTCCGGGAACAGGAACTTCTGCAAGCCCTCGGACACGAACACGGTGCCAACCATCAGGCGGATCAGGATCGTGGCCGCTGGTCCTCGGGCTTCGAAGATCGCGTCCCACTTCACGACGAGTTCCTCCTTTGCGCCGAGCAGGATCCACCGGCGATCATGTCGGCGTGAAGCTCGCGAGGTCGTGAATCCCGAGGGCGCGCTCGAGGTCCGCGACTTCATTCACGACGGTCTGGAAGCCACGCTCGCCGAACAGCTCGTGCTCCTTCTCCTCGAACTCCTCGCCGAGCTCCCTCATGCCTTCCCCCTCGCTCGTCTCTGGGCGGGACGCCGACGCGAGGCAGATCCCGGGCCAGCGGGCTCGCGGCCTAGCACCAGCTCTTCGTAGAGTTCGGCCACCTCGCGGCGCAGCAGCTTCAGCACGCGCCGGCCCTCGACTGTGAGGCAAAACGTCCGGCGCGCTCGCGCGTGCGGCGAGTCGCCCGCGCGCGCGATCCAGCCGTTCTTCTCCATGCGGGCGAGTGCGGGGTAGAGGGTCCCGGGGCTCAGGTGGTGTCCGTGCTCGGCGAGCTCGTCGAGCAGCCAGAGGCCGTACACGGGCCTCTGCATCGCGTGGTGGAGGATGTGCAGCTTCCAGAGGGCGAGCCGGATCTCGCGATCGACCGGATGTCTCATTTACGGTTATCGTACACGAGTGCCGTAAACACGAGGACGGCAGATCCCAGCACCCAGGAGAACGGGATGGTCCTTGCCAGCGGACGCAGGAAGCTCGAGCCCGCGCGGCGACGCGGTGCAGACGAAGCGCCGCTACTCCACGTAGCCGAGCGAGCGCAGCCGCTCGACTTCCGCGTCGCTCCCGCTCTGCTTCGAGCGCTCGATCGCCTGCGCGATGTCGGCGTCCTGCGGGAAGCGCTTCGCTCCGAGGTCGAGCACGCTGACGGCGCCCGCGCCGTCGCCGGCCTCCTTCACCTGCCCCGCCGTCTGCACGTAGAGGGGAGCCGTCAGCTGCGCGGCGAAGGGTCCGGACGCCAACCGCTCGAGCCGCGCGATCACCTCGGCGCTCTTTGCGCTGCGCGCCTCGGCCTCGAGCGCGACGTTCTCGAGCCGCCAGGCGACAGGGCCCGATGCCCCGCCGGCCAGGCCCTGGGACGCCGCGGCAGTCGCCGCGGCGTAGTCGCGCTTCGCGAGATCGGCCTGGGCCTTCTCGAGCTGCGCCTCGGGGCCGCCGCCGCAGGCGCACAGGAGAAGGAGGAGAAGCGCAAGATGGAGCGAGCTTCGGGGCATGGTGGTCAGGGGGAGTACCCCACGCGGCGGTGTCTGTCACTCACGGAAAGGCGGTGAATTCGGGGCTTCCGTCGAGAAGGCCACGAATCGGGCGTCGTTTCGCGCCGGGCCCTACCTTGGGCCGCCCCGCTTGTCGTAGCCCCAGGGGAATCGCTCGTGACTGGTGATTCGAAGGTCTTCCGGGTGTCCGGCACCCGACTCGGCTTGGCCGCCGCCATCGCGCTGGCGCTCTTCGCCAGCCCGGCCGCCGCCTACATCGGACCCGGCGCAGGCTTCGCGGTGGTCGGCGCGACCCTCGTGCTCCTCACGACGATCGTGCTCGTCATCTTCACCCTGCTGACCTGGCCCTTCGCGCTCGTCTACCGCGCGCTGCGCGTCGGCAACCCGTACAAGCGCGCGCAAGCAACGCGCGTCGTCGTGCTCGGGCTCGACGGCATGGACCCGGGCATCGCGCTGAAGCTGATGCGCGAGGGCCGGCTCCCGAACTTCCAGAAGCTCGCGGAGCGCGGCGTCTTCCGTCCGCTCGACACCTCGAACCCGTCGATCTCGCCGGTCGCGTGGTCGACGTTCAGCACCGGCGTCGACGCGAGCCGCCACGCCATCTACGACTTCCTGACCCGCGATCCCTGCACCTACGGCCCGATGCTCTCGTCGACGGACATCCGCGCCGCGAAGAAGGTCGCGAACATCGGGCGCTACGTGGTGCCGCTCGAGAAGCCGCGCATCAAGCTGCTGCAGAAGTCGCAGGCGTTCTGGAAGCTGCTCGGCGACCGCCACATCTTCAGCATCATCCAGCGGGTCCCGATCACGTTCCCGCCGGTCCCGTTCCGCGGCCTGCTCCTCTCCGGTATGTGCGTGCCCGACCTGCGCGGCAGCCAGGGCACCTTCTCCTTCTTCAGCACGAAGCAGGACGAGCACGGCCACCCGACGCACACGGGCGGCGAGCAGACGGTGCTGCGCCGCCAGGGCGACCGCATGCGCACGCGGCTCGTCGGACCCGAGAACAGCATGCTCCGCTCGGGCGGGCGCATGATCTTGCCCATGACCCTGACCGTCGGCGCGGACCGGAAGAGCCTGCACATCGAGATCGACGGCAGCGAGCCCTTCGAGCTGCCGCTCCGCACCTACTCGCCGTGGATCCGGCTGGTCTTCCGCCCCGGCCTCCACGTCAAGGTGTACGGCATCGCGCGCTTCTACCTGAACTCGCTCGAGCCCGAAGTCGAGCTCTACACGACGCCGATCCACATCGACCCGGAGCATCCGGCGATGCCGATCAGCCATCCCTCCATCTACTCGGTCTACCTGGCCAAGAAGCAGGGTCCCTTCGCGACGCTCGGCCTGGCCGAGGACACCTGGGCGCTGAACGAGCGCGTGATCGACGAGCAGGCCTTCTTCGAGCAGGCCATGGCGATCTACGAGGAGCGCGAGCGCATGTTCCTCGACGCGCTGGCGCAGACGAAGAAGGGCCTGGTGACGACGGTCTTCGACACGACCGACCGCGTCCAGCACATGTTCTACCGCTACCTGGACCCGACCCACCCGGCGAACGCGGGCAAGGACACCAGCGTCTGGCGCGACGCGATCCCGAAGGTGTACGAGCGCGTCGACGCGCTGCTCGGCCGCATCTGGAGCGAGGCCGAGCGCAGTGACACGGTGCTGATGGTGATCAGCGACCACGGCTTCACCAACTTCCGCCGCGGCGTAAACCTCAACAGCTGGCTGCACCAGAACGGCTACCTCGCCCTGAAGCCCGGACACACGACGAGCGGCGACTGGTTCGAGCACATCGACTGGACGCAGACGCGCGCCTTCTCGCTGGGCCTCACCGGCATGTTCATCAACCGCAAGGGGCGCGAGCAGAGCGGCATCGTCGCGGAGGGCGAGGAGTACCGCGCGCTCGTCGCCGAGCTCTCGGCGAAGCTCGAGGCGCTGGTCGACCCGGAGACGGGGCGCCGCGCCATCCGCAAGGTGCGCGCCACGGCCGACACCTTCGAGGGTCCGTACCGGCTCGACGCCCCCGATCTGCTGATCGGCTACGACGGCGGCTACCGCAACTCCTGGGAGTGCGCGACGGGCGCCGTCACGCCGAACGTCTTCAGCGACAACACGAAGAGCTGGTCGGGCGACCATTGCGTCGACCCGGACATCGTGCCCGGCGTCTTCTTCTGCAACCGCAAGATCGCCAGCGAGCGCCCGCGCCTGATCGACCTTCCGCTCTCGATCGTCGAGCTGTTCGGGCAGAAGCGCGCGCGCCACATGCAGGGCGAGATGATCTTCGGCCCCGACGCCGCGGTGGCGGGCAGCTTCGACGCCGACCGGCTCGATCAGTCGGGCGCGGCGCCCGGCGCGCGCGTCACGCGCGAGAAGAACGCCGCATGACGGCGCACGTGAGGAACGCCGCATGAGGCGTCGTGCGCTGGCGCTCGCGGCGCTGGCTCTCGGGATCGGCGCCGCCTGCACGCCGGCGAGCGCACCGGAGCCGGACCGCGCCGGGCTCTTCGTGCTCGGCATCGACGGGCTCGACCCCGTCATCCTCGACCGCATGATGGCGGAAGGGAAGCTGCCGCACTTCGCGGAGCTCGCGCGCGGGGGCAGCTATCAGCGGCTCGGCACCTCGAATCCGCCGCAGAGCCCCGTCGCGTGGTCGAACTTCGCCACCGGACGCGACCCCGGCGGCCACGGCATCTTCGACTTCGTCCACCGCGACCCGGCCACGTACCTGCCGATCTCGTCGGCGACGCCGCCGGTCGACGACCACGGCCACGCGCTCGATCTCTTCGGCTTCATGATTCCGATCGGCGCGCCCGAGGTGAAGAACAACCGCAGCGGGACGCCCTGGTGGGACGCGCTCGTCGCGGCGGGCGTCGACACCGAGGTGTACCGCTTCCCCGGCAACTACCCCGTGCCCGCGAGCTCCGCGAAGGTGCTCGCCGGCATGGGCACGGTCGACATGCGCGGCGGCTACGGCACCTACACCCTGCTCGCGGATCACCCCGTCCAGCCCGACGATCCGAAGGGCGACATCCAGCGCGTCAGCGTCCAGGACTTCGATCTCGACGGAAAGCCCGACACCGTCGAGGCGACGCTCAAGGGCCCGCCGGATCTCTTCCACCTGAAGCCCGGCCAGATCCCGGGCGCGGGCGACTACCTGACCGCGCGCATCACCGTCCACCTCGATCCCGACTCCGATACCGCCGTCGTGAAGGTCGGCGACGAGGACGTGCTGCTGCGCGCGGGCGAGTGGTCCGACTGGGTGCAGGTCGAGTTCGAGGCGCTGCCTCTGGGCATGATGAACCTGCAGGGCGCCGTGCGCTTCTTCGCGAAGGAGCTGCGCCCGGGCTTCGAGCTCTACGCCTCCGCGGTGAATCTCTCCGCCGAAGCGCCGCCGCAGGTCTTCACCAGCCCGGACGACTGGGTCGAGACGCTCTACACCGCGCTGGGCCAGTTCTACACGCAGGGCATGCCCGAGGAAACCGGCGCGCTGCGCGACGGCGTCTTCAGCGACGACGACTACCTCGAGCAGGTGGGCCTCGTGCAGAAGGACTCGCGCACGATGCTCGAGCTCGCGCTCGACCACTTCCACCCGGGCGGCGCGACCTTCTTCTACCTCTCGGACATCGACCTCCAGTGCCACATGCTCTGGCGTCACGCGGACCCGAAGTACCCGGGCCTCGGCCATCCGGCGCGCGATCCGGCGATCGCGCCGGCGCACGCGCACGACATCGAGAAGATGTACCGCGACGTCGACACCGCCCTCGGCCGCGTGCGCGAGCGCCTGCCGGAGGGGACGCTCCTCATCGTCATGAGCGACCACGGCTTCCAGCCCTTCCTGCGCAAGTTCCACCTGAACGCCTGGCTGCGCGACCACGGCTACCTGGTGCTGAAGGGCGAGAAGCGCACGGGGCGGATCGGGCTCGAGGACGTCGACTGGCAACGCTCGCGCGCGTACGGCATCGGCTTCAACGGGCTCTACCTCAACCTGGCCGGGCGCGAGTCGCAGGGCAGCGTGCGGCCCGAGGACGCGCCCGCGCTGCTCGCGGAGATCGCCGCGGCGCTCGAGGCCGAGCGCGATCCCGCGAACGGCAAGACCGTCGTCGTGAAGGCGTATCCGGCGTCGGAGGTGTTCCACGGCGAGCGCGTGTCGGAGGCCCCCGATCTCGTCGTCGGCTACAACAGCGGCTACGCCGGCTCGGATCCCTCCACGCTCGGTGAGATCACCGAGGCCGTGCTCGAGGACAACACGTCGCGCTGGTCCGGCAACCACCTGATCGACCCGCGCCTCGTGCCGGGCGTGCTGATGACGAACGCGCCGCTGCGGGACGGCGAGCACGATCTCACCGACGTCACGGCGTCGATCCTCGACCACTTCGGCGTGCGCCCGCTGCCCGGCATGGTCGGCACCTCGTTCCTGGCGGGCGACGCCAACTCGCATTCCGCGCCGGCAGCGCCGGGCGCGTAGCTGGAGAAAGTCATGTTCGGTGGAAGCACGGTAAAGGTGAAGCTCGACCGCGATCTCGTGGACAAGCTGCGCAAGGTGGCCGACGTCGCGGGCTACGCGACGGTCGACGAGTTCGTCACGCACATCCTCGAGAAGGAGATGCTCCACTTCGAGGGGGCGAAAGACGACAAGGACATGCGCGAGCGCCTCAAGGGGCTCGGGTACATCAGTTAGTCCCCGATGATCGGCACCGCGAACGCCGCCCTGAGCACCGCCTTCGACGTGGTGCTCGCGCCCTTCGGCCACGGCCCCGCCTGGTTCGACCTGCTGCTCTGGTCGGCCGTCGCGGGCGTGATCGCGCTCTGGGTGTACAAGCGGGTCAGCAACCAGGCCGGCATCGCGCGCACGAAGGAGCGCATCCAGGCGCAGCTCTACGAGATCCGCCTCTTCCGGCACGATCCGATCGCGGTGCTCGTCTCGACCGGCAAGGCGCTGCTCCAGAACCTCGCCTACCTCGGCTACAACCTCGTGCCGATGGCCGTGCTGCTCGTGCCGATGCTGGCGGTGCTCGCGCAGCTCGAGGCGAACTACGCGTTCGACCCTTCGCCGGTCGGCACGGTGGAGCTGCTGAAGGTGCGTCTCGATCCGAAATCGGCCGTCGCCGCGCGCGACGTGAAGCTCGCGCTGCCCGCCGGCGTCGCGCTCGACGCCCCGCCCGTGCGCACGCCCGACGGCGAGATCTTCTGGCGCCTGCGCGCCGAGGCGCCGGGCGACCACGTGCTCACGCTCTCCGCGGGCCCGGAGACGCTGACGAAGACGTGGTCGGTCGGCGGCGATCACCGCAAGGTGTCGTCCTTGCGCACGCGCGGGCTCGAGGCCTTCCTCTACCCGGGCGAGCCCGCGCTGCCGGGCGGCTCGGCCGTCGAGCGCGTCTCGCTCGCGGCGCCGGACCGCGACTTCGGCTGGCTGCCGGGCGGTGAGTTCGGCGTGCTCGCGATCTTCTTCGGTCTCTCGCTGCTCGCGGGCTTCGCCTTGAAGGGCCGCTTCGGCGTCACCCTGTAGGCAGGCACCGTGCTCGACGCGATCCGCAACTGGCTGCGCCGTCCCTCGGGCCCCGCGGTCATCGTGGTGTCGGGGCTGCCGCGCTCCGGCACGTCGATGATGATGCGCATGCTGGAGGCCGGCGGCCTCGCGCCCTTCACCGACGGCGAGCGCAGCGCCGACATCGACAACCCCGAGGGCTACTACGAGTACCGGCGCGTGATGGATCTCGAGAAGGATCCCGATCGCAGCTGGGTCCGTCAGGCGCGCGGCCGCGCGCTGAAGGTGATCTCGTTCCTGCTGCGCCATCTCCCCGACGACAACGCCTACCGCATCGTCTACATGCGCCGGAATCTCGACGAGGTGCTGACGAGCCAGGACAAGATGCTCGACCGTCTCGGCAACGCGGCGCCGGGCGCCGATCTCGAGGCGATGAAGGAGGCGTACCGCAACGACATCGTCGCGGCGCGCCTCTATGCGCGGAAGCAGCCCCACATGGAGATGCTCGAGGTCCACTACGCCGAGACGGTCGCCGATCCCGCCGCGACGGCGCGCACCGTCAACGCCTTCCTCGGCGGCGGCCTCGACGAGGCGAAGATGGCGGCCGCCGTGAAGGCGGCGCTGTACCGGAACCGCGCCTAAGCCAGCACGAACTCGGCGACCGCGTCGCGGAAGCCGTTCGGGTTGTCGGTCATGACGGAGTGGCCCGCGCGCGCGACGACGGCGAGGCGCCCCTTCGGCAGCACGTCCTCCACCATGCGATCCGCGCAGTCGGGCGAGAGGATGTCGGAGGCCGCGCCGCGCACGACGAGCGTCGGACACGGAATCTTCGCGAGCGCGTCCCAGAGCGTGCGCTCCGCCTCGCGCTCGCGCGCCTCGGCCTGAGCCGGCGTCTCGCCCGACGCGCCGAAGCCGCCGCGCAGCGCCGGATCCATCTTCAGCTCGAAGAGACCGTCGTCGCGGCGTCGCAGGCCGTGCTGCGCCATGCGCGCGAGCGCCTCGGGCGTCGCGGCGGGGTAGGCGAGCGAGAGGTCACGGGCATACTCGGCGGTGGACGCATACACGGGCGAGGGACGCGATTCGACGTCCATGCGGATGCGCAGCTTGCCGCGCGCGTCGACCTCCGGGCCGATGTCGACGAGCACGAGCCCGGCCATGCGCTCCGGATGGCGGCCCGCGAAGAGCGTGGCGATGCGGCCGCCGAGCGAGTGCCCGACGATGACGAGGCGATCGATGCCGAGCTCCGCCGTCACCTTCTCCACGTCCTCGACCATGGCGTCGTGCTCGTAGCGGCGCTGCGGGTCCCAGGCGGAGTCGCCGTGGCCGCGGTGATCGAGCGCGACGACGCGGTAGTGCGGCGCGACGGTCGGGGCGAAGTCGTCCCAGATGTGCGCGTCGTTGCCGAAGCCGTGGAGGAGGAGCAGCGGCACGCCCTCGTCGCTCCAGGCGAGCAGGTGCAGCGAGAGATCGTGCGCGCCGCGCACGCGTCGGGATTCGGGTTGCATGGGCGCCGAGCTTAGCCCGACCGACTTCGCTCGCCTTCGGCTCGCTGCGCGCCGCGCTGCGCGCGGCTTACCCGAGTGACCCTGGTGCTACCGTGCGCCGCGTGGGAGCGCCGGCCAAGGTCATCGACGCGCTCGAGCGACGCTTCGACGAGACGATCGACGCGCTCGTCGAGCTCGCGCGCATCCCGGGCGTCTCGGCGCCGGGCTTCGACCCGGCCGAGCTGGAGCGCTCCGCCGACGCCGTCGCGGCGCTGCTCGAACGGACCGGGCTCGAGCGGGTCGAGATCCTGCGCGTCGACGGCGCGCATCCCTACGTGCTGGCCGAGTGGCTGCATGCGGGCAAGGATGCGCCGACCGTGCTCGTCTACGCGCACCACGACGTGCAGCCGCCTGGCCGCGCGGAGCGCTGGGAGACGCCGGCCTTCGAGCCGACCTTGCGCGCCGACGGACGCCTGTACGGGCGCGGCGTCGTCGACGACAAGGCGGGCATCCTGCTGCACGCCGCGGCGCTGCGCGCCTGGCAGGACGCCGAGGGCCGCCTGCCCGTCAACGTGAAGGTGATCGTCGAGGGCGAAGAGGAGATCGGCTCGCTCCATCTCGGCGCGTTCCTGCGCGCCTACCGCGAGCGCCTGCGCTGCGACGCGCTGGTGCTCTCCGACACCGCGAATCTCGCGACGGGCCTGCCCTGCATCACCACGAGCCTGCGCGGCATCGTCAACGTCGACGTCACGGTGCGCGCGCTCGACCACCCGATCCACAGCGGCATGTGGGGCGGACCCGTGCCCGACGCCGCGACGGCGCTCGGCGTGCTGCTCGGCCGTCTCGTCGACGCGCGGGGACGCATCCGCGTGCCGGGCCTCGAGGACGACGTCGCGCCGCTCGACGAAGCCGAGCGCGCGGAGCTCGCGCGCCTGCCCTTCGACGCGGCCGCCTTCCGCCACGAGGCCGGCATGCAGAAAGACGCCGCGTTCTCGGGCGACGCGGGGCTCGGCGTCTACGAGCGCATCTGGCACCGGCCGGCGCTGGCGGTGATCGGGCTCGAGGGCATGCCGCTCGCCGGCGCCGCGAATCAGCTCATGGCCGAGGCGCGCGCGCGCGTGTCGGTGCGCGTCGCGCCCGGTCAGGACGCGGAGCGCGTGCGCGACCGGCTGCTCGCGTTCCTGCGCGCGGATCCGCCGCTCGGCGTGCGCGTCGACGCGCAGGCGATCGCGGCGGTGCCCGGCTGGAAGACCCGCGCGCAGGGTCCCGCCTTCGACGCCGCCCGCCGCGCGCTCGCGGCGGGCTTCGGCCGCGACGCGGTGGCGATCGGCTGCGGCGGCACCATCCCCTTCGTGAAGCCGTTCGTCGAGGAGCTGTCCGGCATTCCGGCGCTGCTGCTCGGTCTCGAAGACCCGCCCTGCAACGCGCACGGCGAGAACGAGAGCCTCGACCTGGCCGACTTCCGTCGCGCGGCGCGCGCCTCGGCCCATCTGCTCGAGGAGCTCCGCAACGTCGCGCCCCGCTCCTAGTGTCGGATCCTCGGTGCTAGGTTCGAATTCCGCACGCCTCTGGAGGAAGCATGCCCGCCATCGAGACGACTCCCGCGCTGGTCTCCCGCGTCTACGAGACGCTCGCGAGCCGGCTCGAAGTCGCGCGGCGCCGGCTCGGCCGGCCGCTCACCTACGCCGAGAAGGTCTTCCTCGGCCATCTCGCCGATCCCGAGAAGCAGGAGCTCGATCCGGGCCAGGCGTACGTGCTGCTGCATCCCGACCGCGTGGCGATGCAGGACGCGACCGCGCAGATGGCGGTGCTCCAGTTCATGCTCGCCGGGCGCAACGAGACCGCCGTGCCGACGACGGTCCACTGCGATCACCTGATCCAGGCGCACACGGGCGCCGACGCCGACATGAAGTCCGCGCGCGTCACCAACGCCGAGGTCTACGAGTTCCTGCGCAGCGCCTCGTCGCGCTACGGCGTCGGCTTCTGGGGACCGGGCGCCGGCATCATCCACCAGGTCGTGCTCGAGAAGTACGCGTTCCCGGGCGGCATGATGATCGGCACCGACTCGCACACGCCGAACGCGGGCGGCCTCGGCATGTTCGCCTGCGGCGTCGGCGGCGCCGACGCCGTCGACGTGATGGCGGGCTTCCCCTGGGAGGTGCTCCAGCCGACACTCGTCGGCGTCCGCCTGACCGGCAGCATGAACGGCTGGACCGCGCCGAAGGACGTGATCCTCAAGGTATGCGAGCTGCTGACCGTGCAGGGCGGCACGAACCGCGTGATCGAGTACTTCGGGCCCGGCACCGCGTCGATCAGCGCGACGGGCAAGGGCACGATCACGAACATGGGCGCGGAGCTCGGCGCGACGACGTCGATCTTCCCGTACGACGCGCGCATGGCGGCCTACCTGAAGGCGACCGGACGCGAGGAGCTCGCGGACCTCGCCGACCGCCACGCGGAGATGCTGCGCCCGGATCCCGAGGTGGAGAAGGATCCGCAGCGCTTCTTCGACGAGGTCGTCGAGATCGACCTCTCGCGCCTCGAGCCGCACGTCGTGGGCCCGCATACGCCGGACCTCGCGCGGCCGGTCTCGCGCATGGCGGCCGACGCGAAGCAGAACGGCTGGCCGCTGACGCTCTCGTCCGCGCTGATCGGCAGCTGCACGAACTCGTCCTACGAGGATCTCGAGCGCTCGGCCGACGTCGCGCGGCAGGCGCAGCGCCACGGCGCGCGCACGAAGACGACGCTCTGGGTCACGCCCGGCTCGGAGCAGATCCACCAGACGATCCGCCGCGACGGCCAGCTCGCCGATTTCGAGGCGATCGGCGGCATCGTGCTCGCCAACGCGTGCGGCCCCTGCATCGGCCAGTGGCGCCGCGACGACGTCAAGGAAGGCGACGAGAACTCGATCATCAACTCCTACAACCGCAACTTCAAGAAGCGCAACGACGGCCTCGCGAGCACCTACGCGTTCATCGCGAGCCCCGAGATCGTGGTGGCGTACGCGCTCGCGGGCACGCTCGCCTTCGATCCGCTGCGCGACGAGATCGAGGCCGGCGGCAAGCGCTTCAAGCTCGCGCCGCCCGCGCCCGCGCCCGAGATCCCGAAGCAGGGCTTCGTCACCAGCTTCGCGGGCTACGAGGCGCCGGCGAAGGATCCGTCGAAGGTGGAGGTGAAGGTCTCGCCGAAGAGCGACCGCCTCCAGCTGCTCGAGCCCTTCCCGAAGTGGGACGGCAAGGACGTCACGAACGCGCCGCTGCTGCTGAAAGCGCAGGGCAAGTGCACGACGGACCACATCTCGCCGGCCGGCAAGTGGCTGCGCTTCCGCGGCCACCTCGAGAACATCAGCGACAACATGTTCTCCGGCGCCGTCAACGCGTTCGACGGCAAGGCCGGCACCGGGACGGACGCGCTCTCCGGCGAGCGCGATGTGCCGTTCGCGAAGATCGCGCGCCACTACAAGGCCGAGGGCCTGCGCTGGGTGGTGGTCGGCGACGAGAACTACGGCGAGGGCTCGAGCCGCGAGCACGCCGCGATGTCGCCGCGACTGCTCGGCTGCGCCGCGGTGATCGTGCGGAGCTTCGCGCGCATCCACGAGACCAACCTGAAGAAGCAGGGGCTGCTGCCGCTCACCTTCGCCGACCCGGCCCAGAACCAGGCGATCTGCTCCTGGTTCAGGGTGT
>DASUFZ010000198.1:0-36694 GCA_036274295.1 Myxococcota bacterium | reverse complement strand
GATGAGCCATCCGTCGAAGGCGGATCTGGAGAAGTGGCGCGAGCTCGCGCGTCAGGACCTGCGCGGCAAGGAGCCGGAGACGCTCGAGCGCGTGACGCCCGACGGGCTGCGCATCAAGCCGCTCTACACGGCGGCCGACGTCGCGTCGCTGCCCGAGACCGACACCCTGCCGGGTCTCTTCCCGTTCCTGCGCGGCCCGCGCGCGACCATGTACGCGAACCGCCCCTGGACGATCCGCCAGTACGCCGGCTTCTCGACGGCGGAGGAATCGAACGCCTTCTACCGCGCGAACCTCGCCGCGGGCCAGCAGGGCCTTTCGGTCGCCTTCGACCTCGCGACCCACCGGGGCTACGACTCGGACCACCCGCGCGTGCGGGGCGACGTCGGCAAGGCGGGCGTCGCGATCGACTCCGTCGAGGACATGAAGATCCTCTTCGACGGCATCCCGCTCGATCAGGTCAGCGTGTCGATGACCATGAACGGCGCGGTGCTGCCCGTGCTCGCGTGCTTCATCGTCGCCGGCGAGGAGCAGGGCGTGCCGCGCGAGAAGCTCGCGGGGACCATCCAGAACGACATCCTCAAGGAGTTCATGGTCCGCAACACGTACATCTATCCGCCCGAGCCCAGCATGCGGATCGTGGCCGACATCATCGAGTACACGGCGAAGCACATGCCGAAGTTCAACTCGATCTCGATCAGCGGCTACCACATGCAGGAGGCCGGCGCGACGACGGTGCAGGAGCTCGCCTTCACCATCGCCGACGGTCTCGAGTACGTGCGCGCGGCGCTCTCGAAGGGCCTCGACGTCGACGATTTCGCCGGGCGCCTCTCGTTCTTCTGGTGCATCGGCATGGACTTCTATCTCGAGATCGCCAAGATGCGCGCCGCGCGCCGCATCTGGGCCGAGCGCATGCGCAAGGAGTTCGCGCCGAAGAAGGCGGGCTCCTTGATGCTGCGCACGCACTGCCAGACGTCGGGCGCGAGCCTCACCGAGCAGGATCCGATGAACAACGTGATCCGCACGACGGTCGAGGCCATGGCCGCGGTCTTCGGCGGCACGCAATCGCTCCACACGAACGGCTACGACGAGGCCGTCTCGCTGCCGACCGACGCCGCCGCGCGCGTCGCGCGCAACACGCAGCTGATCCTCCAGGAGGAGAGCGGCATCCCGGCGACCGTCGATCCGTGGGGCGGCTCCTACTTCATGGAGAGCCTGACGCAGCAGGTCTACGACGCGGCCAACGCGCTGATCGACGAGGTGGAGGAGTACGGCGGCATGACGAAGGCGATCCTCGCCGGCATGCCGAAGCTCCGCATCGAGGAGTCGGCCACGCGGCGGCAGGCGCGCGTCGACAGCGGCGACGACGTGATCGTCGGAGTCAACAAGTACAAGGCGCCCGAGGAGCCCGAGCTCGAGGTGCGGGACATCGACAACAGCGCCGTGCGCGAGGCGCAGATCCGCCGGCTCGAGGGGATCCGCGCGCGCCGCGACGCCGAGCAGGTCGACCGATTGCTCGCCGAGCTGCGCGAGCTCGCGAAGACGGGGAAGGGCAACCTGCTCGAGGCGGCGGTGGCCGCGGCAAAGGCGCGCGCGACGGTCGGCGAGATCTCCGACGCGCTCGAGCAGATCTATACGCGCCACCGCGCGGACGTGCGCGCGGTCTCCGGCGTCTACGCGGCCAGCTACCACGGCGACGCCGCCTTCGAGGCGCTGCTCGGCGACGTCGCGAGCTTCGCGAAGCGCGAGGGCCGGCGTCCGCGCATGCTCGTGGTGAAGCTCGGCCAGGACGGCCACGACCGCGGCATGAAGGTGATCGCGACGGCTTTCGCCGACCTGGGCTTCGACGTCGACGTAGGTCCCCTCTTCCAGACGCCGGAGGAGGCGGCGCGCCAGGCCATCGAGAACGACGTCCACGTCGTGGGCGTGTCGAGCCAGGCGGCCGGGCATCGCACGCTCGTGCCGGAGCTGGTGAATGCGCTGCGCGCGCAGGGCGCGGACAACATCGCCGTCGTGGTCGGCGGCATCATCCCGCCGCGCGACTACGCCTTCCTGCGCGAGTCGGGCGTCGCGGCGGTCTTCGGACCGGGCACCGCGATCCCGATCGCCGCGCGCCAGGTGCTCGACGTGATCCGGGCGCGCGCCGCATGAGCCAACCGGCGGACCGCGTCGCGGCGACCTGCGAGGCGATCCGCGGCGGCGACCGGCGCGCGCTCGCGCGCACCATCACCCTGCTCGAGAGCTCGCGCGACGATCTCGCGGCGGAAGGGCAGGCGCTGCTCGAAGCGCTCGTGCCCTACACGGGCGGCGCCGTGCGCGTCGGCATCACGGGTCCGCCGGGCGTCGGCAAGAGCAGCTTCATCGAGGCGCTCGGCCTCTACCTGGTGGAGTCGGGTCAGCGGGTGGCGGTGCTCGCGATCGATCCCTCGAGCCCCGTGACGGGCGGCAGCATCCTCGGGGACAAGACGCGCATGGAGCGGCTCGCGCGCAGCCCCGATGCCTACATCCGGCCCACGCCGTCGGGCGGGACGCTCGGCGGTGTGGCGCAGCGGACGCGCGAGGCGCTGCTCGTGTGCGAGGCGGCGGGCTACGGCGTCGTGATCGTCGAGACGGTCGGCATCGGGCAATCGGAGATCGCCGTCGCCGGCATGGTCGACTTCTTCCTGGTGCTGCTCCAGCCGGGCTCGGGCGACGAGCTCCAGGGCATCAAGAAGGGCGTGCTCGAGCTCGCGGACGGCCTGGTCGTGCACAAGGCCGACGGCGAGCTCGCCGCGGCGGCCGAGCGCTCGCGCGCCCAGTTCACCAACGCGCTCTCCTTGCTGCGGCCGCTCTCGCCGTCGTGGACTCCGCGCGTGCTGACCGCGAGCTCGCAGACGGGCACCGGCATCCGCGAGGTGTGGGACATGGTGCGCGCGCAGCGCGCCGCGCTCGAGGCGTCGGGCGAGGCCGCGCAGCGACGTCGCGAGCAGGCGCGCGCGTGGATGTGGAGCCTCGTCGACGAAGGCCTGCGCAAGGCGTTCCGCCAGCACCCGCGCGTGGAGAAGCAGATCGAGACGCTCGAGCGCGAGGTCGAGACGCTCCGCACCACGCCCGCGCATGCCGCGCGCAACTTGCTGGCGACCTTCCTGTCGCGCTGATCCGCGTGTGTGCGCAGGCCCCGCGGGGTTCGGGGCTGACGTGACGGCCGCCCTTCATTGGGCGCATCCGCTCGCCGATACGCTGATGGCAGCTTCCTGGCTGGAGACGCGGCGATGGTCCAGATCAACATGGCGGAGCGGGAGATCACCGTGAAGGTGGTCTATTACGGCCCCGCGCTCTCCGGCAAGACGACCAACCTGCTGAAGCTCCACGAGATGATGGACACGGGCAGCCGCAGCAAGATGGTCACGCTCGACACCACGGGCGACCGCACCCTCTACTTCGACTTCCTGCCGATCGAGTTCGGGACGGCCAACGGCTTCGCGGTCAAGGTGAAGCTCTTCACGGTCCCCGGGCAGGTGATGCACAAATCCACCCGCAAGGTGGTCCTGGCCGGCGCGGACGCCGTGGCCTTCGTCGCGGACTCGCAGCGCGCGAGCGCCTCGGCCAACGCGTACTCGTGGCGCGACATGGAGGCGAACCTGGCGTCGAACGGGATCGACTTCGCGTCGATTCCGAAGGTCGTCCAGTTCAACAAGCGCGATCTCCCCGACGTGAAGGCGTTGCAGGAGATCAAGGACGCGTGGGGCGACGTGCCGACCTTCCCGGCGGTCGCGCTCCGCGGCGAGGGCGTGCGCGAGACCTTCCGCGAGCTGATGCGTCAGCTCTACCGCTCCATGGACGCGCGCCACGGCTTCGGCTCGAAGTTCGGCGTCTCCGAGGAAGACTTCCTCAAGGGCGTGTTCAAGAACTTCTTGTAGCGACCGCGGGTCACTTATCGTGTAGCGACCGCGGGTCACCCGTCGCGGTTTGACACCCGTATTCCACGCTGATAGGGTCGGCCGCACCCGTCGCCATTTCGGCCGCGCGCCCGCCGGAACCCACGCGGTCCGTACGGGAGAGTGGTCCCCACCCGCATGAGCAAAGCCCCCAAGCTCAGGCTCTCGCAGCCTCCGGAAGAGATCCGGGCGGCCCTCGCATCCGTCGAGACCGCCATCGCGGACATCCGCGCGGGCAAGCTCGTCATCCTCGTCGACGACGCCGATCGCGAGAACGAGGGCGATCTCTGCATCGCCGCCGAGAAGGTCACGCCCGAGGCCATCAACTTCATGGCGAAGTACGGACGCGGGTTGATCTGCCTGTCGCTGACCGAGCAGCAGCTCGACCGCTTGAACCTCGGCATGATGGTGCCGGACTGGGAGAACACCGCGGGCTTCGGCACCGCGTTCACGATCTCGATCGAGGCGCGCCACGGCGTCACCACGGGCATCTCCGCCGCCGACCGCGCGCACACGATCCTCACGGCGATCGCCGACGACGCGAAGCCGAACGACCTGGCGCGGCCGGGTCACGTGTTCCCGCTGCGCGCGCGCGACGGCGGCGTGCTGCGCCGCACCGGTCAGACCGAGGGCTCGGTCGATCTCGCGCGGCTCGCGGGCCTGAAGCCCGCCGGCGTCATCTGCGAGATCATGAACGACGACGGCAGCATGGCGCGCATGCCGGACCTGATCGCGTTCGGCAAGACGCACGGCATCCAGATCGTCACCATCGCCGACCTGATCCAGTACCGGCTGCGCCACGAGACCCTGGTGCACCGCGCGGCCGAGGCGACCATGCCGACGCGCGCCGCCGGCGACTTCCGCTGCATCGTCTACGAGAACGCCATCGACCACGTCGACCACATGGCGCTCGTGATGGGCGACGTCTCGACGGACGATCCGGTGCTCGTGCGCGTGCACAGCGAGTGCCTCACCGGCGACGCCTTCGGGTCGCTGCGCTGCGACTGCGGCGAGCAGCTCGACGCCGCCATGAAGATGATCCAGGCCGAGGGCCGCGGCGTGCTCCTCTACATGCGCCAGGAGGGCCGCGGGATCGGCCTGAAGAACAAGATCCGCGCCTACGGGCTCCAGGATCAGGAGGGCCTCGACACCGTCGAGGCCAACGAGCGGCTCGGCTTCCCGCCCGACCTGCGCGACTACGGCGTCGGCGCCCAGATCCTGCGCGATCTCGGCGTGCGCCAGATGCGCATCATCACCAACAATCCCGGCAAGCGCGCCGGCATCGAGGGCTACGGGCTCGCGATCGTCGAGCGCGTTCCGCTCGAGATCCAGCCGAACGAGAAGAACCTCGAGTATCTCCGCACGAAGAAGGAGAAGCTCGGGCACGTCCTCCACCTGATGAGCTAGGGCGGAGCCCGAAGCCGTTCCGGCGCGCGCGAGCCGGGTCTCGTCGGCGCGCCAGATGGGAGTCCTGTGAGCAAGTTCGAGTCCGTGGAGCAGGTCCTGGAGAAGCTCTCGAAGGAGCACTACATCGCGGACAAGAACATCGCGACCGTGGTCTTCCTCGCAGACAAGCTGGAGAAGCCGGTCCTGATCGAGGGGCCCGCAGGCGTCGGCAAGACGGAGCTGGCGAAGGTCGTCGCCAACGCGACGGGCCGCCGGCTGATCCGCCTCCAGTGCTACGAGGGCCTGGACGAGGCCAAGGCGCTCTACGAGTGGGAGTACTCGAAGCAGCTCCTGTACACGCAGATCCTGAAGGAGCGCTTCACCGAGAAGATGGCCGGCGCGGCCTCGCTGCGGGACGCGGCGGAGAAGGTCGGCGAGGAGGACAGCGTGTTCTTCTCGCAGCACTTCATCGTGCCGCGGCCGCTGCTCACCGCGATCACGTCGGACGAGCCGCAGCTCCTGCTGATCGACGAGGTGGACAAGTCGGACCCGGAGTTCGAGGCCTTCCTGCTCGAGGTGCTCTCGGACTTCCAGGTGACGGTTCCGGAGCTCGGCACCATCCACGCGAAGCAGCGCCCGCTGGTCTTCCTGACCTCGAACAACGCGCGCGAGATGAGCGACGCGCTGAAGCGCCGCTGCCTGCACCTCTACATCGACTACCCGTCGCAGGAGCTCGAAGCGCGCATCCTCGAGACGAAGGTGCCGGGCGTCGGCCAGCTGCTGATCCAGGACGTCGTCGGCATGATGCACAAGCTGCGGGCGCTCGATCTGAAGAAGACGCCGTCGATCAGCGAGACGCTCGACTGGGCGCGCGCGCTGCTCGCGCTGAACGCCTCGGATCTCGACGAGGAGATCGTCAGCCAGACCTTCAACGTCATCCTCAAGTACGAGGGCGACGTGCGGAAGGCGCAGGCCGAGCTCGACAAGCTGCTGCAGAAGAAGGCGGGCGAGGCGGCGGCCAAGGCGCCGGGGGCGGCAGCCACCGCGAACCCCGCGGCGACCAAGAAGGGCGCCCTGCACTAGGGAGAGGCCGGGCGTGGAAAAGAAGATCCTCGAGTTCGCCAACATCCTGCGGAAGAGCGGGATCCGCGTCTCGACGGCCGAGGCCATCGATTCCTTCGTCGCGCTCGAGGAGCTCTCGCTCGAGGACCGCGAGATCTTCAAGGACGCGCTGCGCACGACCATGGTCAAGCGCGGCGAGGAGATCGCGACCTACGACCATCTCTTCGATCTCTTCTGGTCCGGCTTCTACGACAACCTGCGCGAGTCCTTCGGCCAGGCGACCGGCGGCATGCCCGAGGGCATGGACATCGAGGACCTGCTGCGGGCGATCGCGCAGATGCTCCAGAGCGGGGCGGCCGAGTCGGGCGACATCTCCGAGCTCGCGCGCGCGCTGCTGACGGCCGACCTCTCGCAGCTCGAGAACCTGATCCGCATGGCGGCCGAGCAGGCCGGCACCCAGCGGATCGAGAACTTCCTCCAGGTCGGCTTCTTCAGCCGCCGCACGCTCGAGCAGATGGGCATGGAGGGCGCCGCGGATCAGCTGCGCCAGCTCGCCGATCGCCTCGAGCAGGCGGGGATGTCGCCCGAGCAGATCCAGGCGCTCCGCAACCTGATCGACCGGCTGCTCGAGGCGGTGCGCCGCAGCGTCCGCGCGTACACGGAGCGCGAGCTGCAGAAGCAGAACCACGACTACATGGAGAAGTTCCGGCGCGAGACCTTGCTGGAGAAGAGCTTCTACCACTTGACCGAGGACGAGATTCGCAAGATGCGCGAGGTCGTCGAGCGGCTCGCGCAGCGCATCAAGAACGTGCTCTCGATCCGCCGGCGCCGGCTCAAGCGGGGCAAGCTGGACCTGCGCCAGACCCTGCGCCGCAACATGTCCCACGGTGGGATCCCGTTCGAGCTGATCTTCAAGCAGCGCAAGAAGGATCGGCCGAAGCTCGTGATCCTGACGGACGTTTCGTCGTCCGTCGCCAACGTCTCCCGCTTCATGCTGCAGTTCGTCTACAGCCTGCAGGAGGCCTTCACGAAGATCCGTTCCTTCGTCTTCGTGGCGGAGCTCGGCGAGGTGACGCCGCTCTTCCAGGAGAAGGACATCAGCGACGCCATCGAGGCGGCGCTCGAAGGCGGCGACACCATCAACGTCTACACGCGCTCGAACTTCGGGTACGCGTTCCACCACTTCTGGCAGAACTTCCTCTCGGCCATCGACAACAAGACCACCGTCCTGATCCTCGGGGACGCCCGCAACAACTACAACGATCCGCGCGCCTGGTGTCTGCGCGACATCCACAACAAGGCGAAGAACGTCGTCTGGCTCAACCCCGAGAACCCGAGCGCCTGGGGCTTCGGCGATTCGGTGATGGACAAGTACCTGCCGTACTGCGACGTCGCGGAGGAGTGCCGCAACCTCCGGCAGCTCTCGAAGATCGTCGACTCCCTGCTTCTCTGAGTCTTCGAAGACGCAGCAGACGGCCGCAGATGCGAGGCGCGTGACCGAAGCGCGACGGCGCAGATCCGGCCAGATTCGACGCCGTAAAGCGAACGCCCCGCTGACGGAGTCGTCAGCGGGGCGTTTCCAGGGAGGAGGGCGGTGGATGGATGATGGGGGGTGAGAGGTTGGACATTTCGGTCAGAAATGCCAGATCCACCGCCTCTCCATAACTGGCTTCTTCTGGGGTGTCCTCTGCGGAGCGTCTCGGGCGCAGGCCCCGCGGTTGAAGAGACCGTGCGCGGATTATGAGCGGCTGATCCGAATTCGTCAAACGCTATTTCTCGAAGCGTTCAACACCGACGGAACGCGCCGATCTGCGTCGGAGCAGGTAGAAAAACGATGAAAAATCAACCGTCTGACCGGACGATGTGCATCCATCTATCGATGTCGGGCTTGCGACCGCTCGCTTCCCAGGGCGCGCGACTCGGGTAGGTTGCGCGCGGTGGACCCTCGAGACGACGCCGCGCGTGCACCTCTCTTCCACATCCGCACCTACGGGTGCCAGATGAACGTGCACGACTCCGAGAAGGTCGCGAATCTGCTGCACCACGCGGGCTATCGCGCAGCCCCGCGCGAGCTCGATGCGGATCTCGTCGTGATCAACACGTGCTCGGTGCGCGACAAGGCCGAGCAGCATCTCTACAGCGACCTCGGCGCGCTGCGCGCGTGGAAGTCCGAACGAGCGGGGCGACTCGTCGGCGTCGCCGGCTGCGTCGCGCAGCAGGAGGGCGACGCGATCCTGCGCCGCTTCCGCCACGTGGACTTCGTCTTCGGCACGCACAACCTGCGTCTCGTTCCGCAGATGATCGCCGCCGCGCAGCGCGGGATCCGGAGCGCGCGCACCGAGGAGACGTCGTCTCACGAGCGCTTCGATCTCCCCGCGCGGCATCCGGACTTCGCGTTGCCGTCGGCGGGGCGCGCGTACCTGACGGTGATGGAGGGCTGCGATCTCTTCTGCTCCTTCTGCGTGGTGCCGACGACGCGCGGCCGCGAGATCAGCCGGCCGGCCGACGCCATCGTCGAGGAGGCGAAGAGTCTCGTCGCCGCCGGGGCGAAGGAGCTGCTGCTGCTCGGGCAGACCGTGAACGCCTACGGCCGCCAGGACGCCCGCGCCGGACGCGGATCGGGAAGCGTCGCGTTCCACGAGCTGCTGCGTCGTCTCGACGCGCTGCCCGGGCTCTCGCGCATCCGCTACACGAGCCCGCACCCGGCCTTCTTCGACGAAGGCCTCGTGCGCGCGCACGGCGAGCTCGAGCGCCTCCAGCCCCACGTGCACCTGCCCGTGCAGAGCGGCTCCGACCGCGTGCTCGCGCGCATGCGGCGGCGCTACACGGCGGACGCCTACAAGCGCCTGGTCGAGCGCCTGCGCGCCGCGCGCCCGGATCTCGCGATCACGACCGACATCATCGTCGGCTTCCCCGGCGAGTCCGACGACGACTTCGCCGCCACGCTCGCGCTGGTCCGCGAGGTCGGCTTCGTCGACGGCTTCTCCTTCAAGTACTCACCGCGGCCGAACACCCGCGCCGCGGCCTTCGAGGACGAGGTGCCGCCGGAGGTCGCGAGCGAGCGGCTCGAGGAGCTGCTGAACCTCCACCGCGAGCTGACCCTGGCCTACCACCGCACGCGGGTCGGAGACCGGTGCGACGTGCTGGTCGGCGGCGAGAGCCGGCGCGGCGGCCAGGCGTCCGGCCGCGATCCGTACCATCGCGTGGTAAACCTCGCAGTGACGGCGGACGCGCTACTGGCCGCGGGCTCGCTCCTCCCGGTGCGCGTCCTCGAAGCCACTCCGCACTCGCTGATCGCCGAGCCCGTCGCGCGCTAGCCGCCGCGAGATCGCTCTAGCCCGCCCTTCAGATGGCCGATGAGGCGCGCTGGGCCGCGCCGCGCGCCCGGCCCTCGGGAGCTCGCGGCAAGGCCGCGGAGGGCGGAAATGGCCAAGGGCCGAGTCCTGGCCGTCGACGATCAGCGCTACTTCCGCGAGCTGATCTCCGGATTGCTCGGCCAGGAGGGCTACGAGGTCCTCACGGTGGGCAGCGGCGAGGAGGCGGTTCGCGCCATGGAGCGCGAGCGCTTCGACGTGGTCGTCACCGACCTCGTGATGCCCGGCATGAGCGGCGCGGACCTGGTGCGGCGCATCAAGGCGACCGACCCCGAGCAGGACGTCGTGGTGGTGACGGGCGTGGTCGACGTGCGCGCCGCCGTCGACGCCATGAAGCTCGGGGCGAGCGAGTACCTGCTGAAGCCCTTCGACCGCGACGCGCTGGCCGCGGCGCTCGACTCGATCCTGCAGCGGCGGCGCCTGCACGCCGAGCGCGACCGCCTGCTCGCGGAGAACATCGAGTACATGGCGGAGCGCTCGCTCTTCGAGCGCGCCATCACGATGTTCTCGACGCTCTCGATCGAGACGCTCGGCGAGAAGATGGTCGAGAGCGTCGCCGGCGAGCTCGACGCCGACGGCGCGGCGCTCTGGCTCGCCTCCGAGACGCAGCCCGACCTGCTCGTGCTGGCGGCGGTGCACGGCCTGGTGCGGAGCAGCGAGGAGGCCGAGACGCTCGGCACGCACGAGCTGCCGAAGGCGCTGCGCGAGGGTGCGACCTGCTGCGCCGGCGAGGTCGGCGACGGCGAGGCCGAGGCCGCGCGCCACGTGCTCTTCGTGGCGCTGCGGGTCGGCGGCCGCGTGGCGGGTCTGCTCCGCATCTCGGACAAGCGCGGCGGCGCGCCCTTCGACGAGGTCGACCGCGGCTGCGCGGAACGGCTGGCGAGCTTCGCCGAGGTGGCGCTGCGCAACGCCTGGCACCTGCGCGACGTGCAGCGGCGCGCGCTCCAGGATCCGGCGACCGGCGCGCACCGCATCGAGCTGCTGGAGGACGTCGTCCAGCGCGAGATCGAGCGCGCCGCGCGCTTCGGCCGCAGCTTCTCCGTCGCGCGGCTGCGCGCGCACGGCGAGAAGGGCGCTGCGGCGGGCAACGGCCCGCGCGACGCCGTGGTCGCTTCGCTGCGCAGCCGGCTGCGCGCGGCGGACCTGCTGGCGCTCGCGCCGGACGGCTCGATCCTCGTGCTGCTCGCCGAGACCGACGCACTCGGCGCCGCCACCTTCAAGCGCCGCGTGCGCGAGTGGTCGCAGGGCGCGGCGGCGCGCGTCGACATCGGCGTCGCGAGCTGCCCGGCCGACGCGACGGACTGGGCCGCGCTCGCGCGTCGCCTGGAGACGCGGCTCGACCGCGACGCCACGGCCAGCGCGTGGGAGCGCTGCCTCGCCGAGAGCGGCATCGCGGCCGTGATGACGGGGCTCCTCGAGGAGGGCAGCGCGGAGTCGCCCGACACCGCTGCGGCGCTGGCGCGCTTCGCGCTCTCCGAGGTCGGCCGCAACCCGCGCGAGCGCAATCTCTTCTTCTTCCATCCGGGCGCCCCGCTGGCGCCCGCGCTCTCGGCCTTCGACGCGCGCCGGACGCAGGAGTGCGCGACCGAGGTGATCGTGCTGGCGACTCCGACGCGGCCCGCGCAGGAGGGCCGGGTGGCGTGGGTCTCGCCCGAGCGTCTGCCCGGCTGCCCGCCCTTCGCCATCCACTACGGCGACGGCCCGCCCTACGCGCTCGTGTGCGCGAGCCAGCCCGGCCGCGACGGGCTCCGCCTCTTCCACACCAACGACCGCGAGACCGTCGAGGCGCTCGCCTTCCGCCTGCAGCGCGACCTGCGCCTGCCGACGCTCGCGTGAGGCGGCGATGAAGGGAAAGCCGGTCCGGCCCGACACGGTGCTGATCGCCGACAGCGACGCGGAGCGCGGCGAGCGCCTGGCGCGCGCGTGCGAGGCGCTCGGCTTGCGCGCGCCGATCGCGCTCCACGGCGCGAGCGCGCTGGAGCAGGCGCTGGCGCTCCAGCCCGAGGCGCTCGTCGTCGAGATCGACCTGCCGCTGATCGACGCGCCGCGCCTCGCGCAGATCCTGCGCGCGAATCCGCGCACCGCCGCGCTGGCGATGCTCTTCATCGGCAGCGGCCAGGCCGGCGCGGGCGAGCCGAGCGCACCGGCCGCGCAGGCCGCGAGCGTGCTGCCCGGTCACACCGACCCCGAGACGATCGCGCACTTCGTGATGGGCATCCTCGCCAAGCGACGCGCCGAGCGCGCGCACGACGGCGAGGGCGACCCGTCGGAGGCCGGCGCGATGGAGGGCTCGCTCGGACCGCTCGGCGCGGCCGAGCTGCTCGAGCTCTTCCACGTGAACCTCCAGACGGGCTGCCTCGAGCTGACGCGGGGACGCGCGCGCAAACGCCAGCGCGGCGCCATCTACCTGCGCGAAGGACAGGTCGTGCACGCCGAAGTCGGCAGTGTGCACGGCGAGAAGGCGTTCCTGCGCCTGCTCGGCTGGGATCGCGGCCGCTTCGCGTTCCGCCCCACGGCGACTTCGGCGGAGAGCAGCATCGATCGCCCGACCCGCGCGCTCCTGCGCGAGGGCGTGCGCCAGGGCGCCGAGTGGCGTCGCCTGGCGGCGGAGCTGCGGCCGCGCGGCGCCCGCGCGCGCCTGCGCGTCTCGCGCGCGGCGCTGCCCGCGGTCCTGCATCCGCTGACGCAGGAAGTGCTGATGATCCTCGAGATGACCGACCGCATCGACGAGGTGCTCGACCGCTGCAGCTTCCCCGACTACCAGGTGCTCGGGACGCTCTCGACCCTCGTGCGCCGCGGTCTCGTCGACCTGCGGCGCGGGCCCGGCCCCGGGCGTGGCCGCCACGCGGCGGGACCGTCGGCCGCGTCGCGCCTGCGCGATCGCCTGATCGCGACCGGCGCGCCGACCGAGGGCGCGGACGCGAAGGTCGTGGTGGCGACGTCGTCCGACGCGGCGCTGCGCGCGCTCGGCTCGCTGCTCGAGCGCGCGGGGGGCGCGTCGCTCACGGCGTCGGAGCCGCTCCACGGCGCCGGCCCGCTCGGGCGCCTCGACCTCGACGACGACTTCGGCATCGAGTGGCTGGCCGTCTCGGCCGACGCGCGCTTCGCGCCGATCTGGCCGCTGGCCGCGCGCGGCGCCCTGGCGCTGGTGCTGCTGCACGCGGGACGCACGCGCGAATCGAGCGCCGCGCTGCGCGCCGCGCAGGCGTGCTTCGCCGAGCTGCCCGGCGCGCGCGTCGTGCACCTGCTGCTGCAGGAGAAAGGCGAGCCGTCGGTGGACGAGCTCTGCGAGAGCCTCGGCCTCGCCGACGCCCGCAACATCGCCGCCTTCTCGCTCGACGACAAGGCGAAGCTGCGCGGCGCCTTCGACGCGCTGCTCGCCCGCCTGGCTCCGTAGCTCGCTATCGCACCTCGAAGTCGCGCGAGCCGGCCGGCTGGCCGTTCAGCGCGATCTCCACGCGGTAGCGGCCCGTGGGCCACCCGTCCGGCTTCGCGATGTGGAACTCCGTGCTGACGCGCCCCTGCGAGCCGATGGTCTCGCGGTTCTCGCTCACGACCTGTCCGTCCTCGAAGGTCCAGCGCGCGCTCAAGGTGGAGCCCGGCTGCTGGCCCTCCGTGAGCACCGCCGCGTAGATCGTGTCGGTCGGCGTGAAGACCGACGTCGGCGTCGACACGCGTCCGTCCGATCCGAGCGCGTTGCCGAGGTCGATGGCGCTGATGCGCGCGCCCGGCGCGGTCGGCGGGGCCGCCGACACCGGCGGCGCCCCCGGCGCCGCGGACGTCTGGGTTTCCTGGCGCCGGCACGCGGCGCAGAACGCGATTGAGAAGACCAGCAGGGCGACGAGTGCCCGCATGGAGACTCTCCTTTCTCCGGTTTCGGGTCAGGCCGACTTCGGAACGCTGGGGATCTTCAGCTTCTGGCCCGGATGGATGAGATCCGGGTCGTCGAGCTGGTCGCGGTTCGCCTCGAAGATCTTGCGCCACTGATTGGCGTCGCCGTAGTAGCGCTTGGCGATGCGCGACAGGCTGTCGCCCGACGCGACCGTGTAGATCTCCTCCGGCGGCGGCAGCGGCCGGGAGGACGATCCCGACTGCACGTTCGAGAAGTCGGCGCGCGGGCGGGCAGGGGGCGTCTCGGCGCGGGCCGCGGAACCGCCGAGCAGACCGCCGAGGAGTCCACCGAGTCCCCCGCTGCGGGGAGCGGGCGCGCGTCCTTCGGGCGTGAGCTTGTCGATCAGCGCCGGGAGCAGGGCCGCGATCGCGGCGGCACCGGCGGCGGTGCCGAGACCTGCGCGCGCCGAGAGCGCCTGGACGCGCTGCGGCCCGAGCGTCTCGGTGACCTGCTGGGGCGTGACCGGCCGGTTCGGTCCCGTGGCCGTCCAGGATGCGGCTTCCCTGCCGAGTCCGTGCTGCTCGAACTGCCGCGTCAGTCCCTCGACGCCGCCCGTCTGCGGGTCGTCGAGCATCGACACGAGGCCTTCGAGCAGACTGCGCGATTGCGTCGGTGCATCCTTGGCTTCGGAGCCAAGTGCATTGCGAAGGAGCTCATCGAAGAGTCCCATCGGACCTCCTCTCGCGTCACCCCCGCACCGTCGATTTCCACCTTACGCCCGCATCTGCGCGCTGTCAGCAACATCACTGCGCAGTTTTGGTTGACCGCCGCAGGCGTGAGCCATAGACTCCGCGCCCATCGCTCGGGGGCGGGCGCGGCCCTCGGCGACCACGGGGTGAGCGGGGGTCTCGACGGCGGATCAAGCCCGTCGCTCATCCGGAGTCCACCCCCATGACGACCATTCCGGACCCGCTCATCCGCGAGGGACTCACCTTCGACGACGTCCTGCTCGTGCCCGGAGCGAGCGAGGTGCTCCCGGCCCAGGTCGACGTCCGCACGGATCTCACGCCGGACATCCAGCTGCACATCCCGCTGGTGTCCGCCGCGATGGACACGGTCACCGAGCACGAGACCGCGATCACGCTCGCCCAGAACGGCGGGATCGGCATGGTCCACAAGAACATGTCGATCTCCGCGCAGGCCGCCGAGATCGACAAGGTCAAGCGCTCCGAGTCCGGGATGATCGTCGACCCGATCACGATGGCGCCGGAGCAGCGCATCTACGAAGCCCTCGAGCTGATGGCGCGCTACCGCATCTCGGGCGTGCCGATCGTGCGCGAGGGCAAGGCCGTCGGCATCCTCACCAACCGCGATCTGCGCTTCGTGCGCGACACGCACCAGCCGATCTCGCGCTACATGACGCACGAAGGCCTGGTGACGGTGCCGCCCGGCACCGACATGGAGCGCGCCAAGGAGCTGCTGCACCGGCACCGCATCGAGAAGCTCCTCGTCGTCGACGACCAGGGCAACCTGCGCGGGCTCATCACCATCAAGGACATCGAGAAGAGCGAGCGCTTCCCGAACGCCTGCAAGGACTCGCTCGGCCGGCTCCGCTGCGGCGCCGCCGTCGGCGTCGGCGAGGACTCCATCGCGCGCGCGCAGGCGCTCGTCGACGCGGGCGTCGACGTCATCGTGGTCGATACGGCGCACGGGCACTCGCAGCGCGTGCTCGATGCGATCGTCGCGCTGCGGCGCACCTTCCCCGAGCTGCCGATCGTCGGCGGCAACGTCGCCACGGCGGAGGGCGCCGAGGCGCTCGTGAAGGCGGGCGTGTCCGCCGTGAAGGTGGGCGTCGGCCCGGGCTCGATCTGCACGACGCGCGTCGTCGCGGGTGTCGGCGTGCCGCAGTTCACCGCCGTGCTCGACGCCGCGCGGGTCGCGCGGCGCGCGGGCGTGCCCGTGATCGCAGACGGCGGCATCAAGTTCTCGGGCGATCTCGTCAAGGCGCTCGCCGCGGGCGCATCCACCGCGATGATCGGCGCGCTCTTCGCCGGCACCGACGAGGCGCCGGGCGAGGTCGTGCTCTACCAGGGGCGCTCCTACAAGGTCTACCGCGGCATGGGCTCGCTCGGCGCGATGGCCGACGGCAGCGCCGACCGATACTTCCAGGCCGAGATCCAGGAGTCGAGCAAGCTCGTGCCCGAGGGCATCGAGGGCCGCATCCCGTACCGCGGCAATCTGACGAGCAACATCCACCAGCTCGTCGGCGGACTCCGCTCCGGCATGGGCTACGTCGGCGCACCGGACCTCCCGCAGCTCCGCGAGCGCGCGCGCTTCGTGCGCATTTCGTCCGCGGGGCTCCAGGAGAGCCACGTGCACGACGTGATCATCACCAAGGAAGCTCCCAACTACCGGATCGAGTAAGCGTGCAATCACCGCCGGTGGCCTCCCGCGACCGCATCCTGATCCTCGACTACGGCTCGCAATTCACGCAGCTCATCGCGCGGCGGCTGCGCGAGGAGCGCGTCTACTGCGAGATCCATCCGCCGACGCTCTCGCTCGACGCGATCCGGGCGTGGGATCCGGCGGGCATCGTGCTCTCGGGGGGACCCGCGAGCACGCTGGATGCGGACGCGCCGGACCTCGATCCCGCGCTGACCCGCCTCGGTGTCCCGGTCCTCGGCATCTGCTACGGCATGCAGATCCTGTCGCTCCGCCTCGGCGGCGTGATCGAGCGCGGCGAAGATCGCGAGTACGGGCGCGCGCTGCTGAAGCTCGAGAGCGAGGATCCGCTCTTCGAGGGCGTCCCGGGCGGCGCGGAGCGCGTGGTGTGGATGAGCCACGGCGACCGCGTGCTGCGCCTGCCGGACGGCTTCCGCGTGCTCGGCCGCAGCGAGAGCTCTCCCTTCGCGGCGGTGCGCCATCGCGAGCTGCCGATCTGGGGGCTGCTCTTCCATCCCGAGGTCGTCCACACGCAGGGCGGCGCGCAGATGCTCGCGAACTTCGCGCACCGCATCTGCGGCTGCGCCGGCTCCTGGACGATGGAGGCGTTCATCGACGAGGAGGTGCGGCGCGTCCGCGAGAAGGTCGGCGCTCGCCCCGTCGTGTGCGCGCTCTCCGGCGGCGTCGACTCGTCGGTCGCCGCGGCGCTCGTCCACCGCGCAGTCGGCGATCAGCTGACCTGCATCTTCGTCGACAACGGCCTGCTGCGCGCGCGCGAGCGCGAGGAGGTCGAGGGGCTCTTCCGCGAGCAGCGCCACATGAAGCTCCGCACGATCCGCGCGGAGGAGCGCTTCCTCGGCGCGCTGCGCGGCGTCACGGATCCCGAGAAGAAGCGGCGCATCATCGGCCATCTCTTCATCGAGATCTTCGAGGAGGAGGCGGCGAAGCTCGGCGGCGTCGACTTCCTGGTGCAGGGGACGCTCTACCCCGACGTGATCGAGAGCGTCTCCGTGCGCGGGCCGTCCGCCACCATCAAGACGCACCACAACGTCGGCGGTCTGCCCGAGCGCATGAAGCTCGAGCTGATCGAGCCGCTGCGCGAGCTCTTCAAGGACGAGGTGCGCGAGGTCGGGCGCCGGCTCGGGCTCCCCGAGGTGCTGATCGGCCGCCATCCGTTCCCCGGCCCGGGCCTCGCGATCCGCGTCGTCGGCGACATCACCGAGGATCGGCTGCGCGCGCTGCGCGCGGCCGACGCGATCGTCGTGGAGGAGATCCGGCGCGCCGGCCTCTACGATGCGCTCTGGCAGGCCTTCGCCGTCTTCCTGCCCGTGCAGAGCGTCGGCGTGATGGGCGATGCGCGCACCTACGAGCACGCGATCGCGGTGCGCTGCGTGACGTCGCTCGACGCCATGACGGCCGACTGGGCCGCGCTGCCGGACGGCGTCCTGCGCACGATCTCCACGCGCATCATCAACGAGGTGAAGGGCGTGAACCGCGTGGTGTACGACGTCTCGTCGAAGCCGCCGTCCACGATCGAATGGGAGTAGGCGTGCCTGCGCGCCCGTTCGTCCACCTCCACCTCCACAGCCAGTACTCGCTCCTCGACGGCGCCATCAAGATCGACCCGCTGTTCGAGCGCGCGAAGGCGGTCGGGATGCCGGCGGTCGCGCTGACCGACCACGGCAACCTCTTCGGCGCGGTCGAGTTCTACGAGGGCGCGCTGCGCCAGAAGGTGAAGCCGATCATCGGCTGCGAGGTCTACGTCGCGGCGGGCTCGCGCTTCGACAAGGAGCGCCGCGAGCGCGACGAGGGCGGCTTCGATGCCATCAGCCACCTGCTGCTGCTCGCGATGGACGAGACCGGCTACCGCAACCTGACCTATCTCGTCTCGAAGGGATACCTCGAGGGCTTCTACTACCGGCCGCGCATCGATCTGGCGCTGCTGCGCGAGCACAGCGAAGGCCTGATCGCGACGTCCGGCTGCCTCTCCTCGCTCGTCAACCGCGCGATCCTGAACCGCCAGGTGGAGACGGCCTGGCGCCTCGTCGAGGAGTTCAAGGAGATCTTCCCGGACCGCTACTACCTCGAGATCCAGCGCCACGGCATCGACGCGCAGGACGTCGTCAACGCGGAGCTCGCGAAGATGGCGACGGACTTGCGGCTGCCGCTCGTCGCCACCAACGATGCGCACTACCTCGAGTCGGGCGACCACGCGCATCACGAGGCGCTGCTCTGCATCGGCACGGGCAAGAACCTCGACGACCCGACGCGCTTCAAGTTCGACGGCCAGGGCTTCTACGTCAAAGACGGCGACGAGATGCGCGAGGTCTTCCGCGATCACCCGTCCGCCGTCGAGCACACGCTCGAGATCGCGGAGCGCTGCAAGCTCGAGCTCGACCTGAACGGCACGTATCACATGCCGGAGTTCCAGGTGCCGGCCGGGCAGACGCGCGAGGGCGTGCTCGAGCAGCAGGCCTGGTCGGGGCTGCGCGCGCGCCTCGGGCTCGCGCCCGACGAGCCGATCCCGGCGAAACACGCCGAGTACACCACGCGCATGCAGCACGAGCTCGGCGTCATCAACAAGACGGGCTTCGCCGGCTACTTCCTGATCGTCGCCGATTTCATCGGCTACGCGCGCAGGCACGGCATCCCCGTCGGGCCGGGGCGCGGCTCCGCGGCGGGCAGCCTCGCCGCCTACAGCCTCGGCATCACCGGCGTGGATCCGATCGCCTACGACATCATCTTCGAGCGGTTCCTGAACCCCGAGCGGGTCAGCATGCCCGACATCGACGTCGACTTCTGCATGAAGGGGCGCGACCAGGTCATCCGCTACGTCGCGGAGAAGTACAACGACGGCGAGGGCGACGACGGCCGCCGCGTCGCGCAGATCATCACCTTCGGGAAGCTCCAGGCGAAGGCGGCGGTGCGCGACGTCGGCCGCGTACTCGGCATGCCCTACGGCGACGTCGACCGCATCGCCAAGCTCATCCCCGACACGCTCGGCATCACGCTCGACGAGGCGGAGTCGCAGTCGCCCGAGCTGCGTGCCCGCATCGAGGCCGACGGCCAGGTCGCGAAGCTCTTCGAGACGGCGCGGCGGCTCGAGGGCCTGACCCGCCACGCCTCCACGCACGCCGCCGGCGTCGTGATCGGGACCCGGCCGCTGATCGAGACGGTGCCGCTCTACAAGGACCCGAAGTCCGGCGACGTCGTCACGCAGTTCGACATGCGCTGCGTGGAGAAGGTCGGGCTGATCAAGTTCGATTTCCTCGGCCTGCGCACGCTCACCACCATCGCCGACGCCGAGCGGCGCGTGCGCGAGGGCGGCCGGCCGGACTTCGAGATCGACAAGATCTCCTACGACGACCCGGCCACCTACGAGCTGCTCTCGTCGGGCGACACCGAAGGCGTCTTCCAGGTCGAGTCCGACGGCATGACCGACCTCGTGGTGAAGCTCAAGCCGAAGAGCTTCAAGGAGCTGATCCCGATCGTCGCGCTCTACCGGCCGGGCCCCCTCGGCTCGGGCATGGTCGAGGACTACATCGCGCGCAAGAACGGGCTGAAGCGCGTCGAGTACCTGCTGCCGGAGCTCCAGGAGCTGACCGCCGAGACGCTCGGCGTGATCGTCTACCAGGATCAGGTGCTGCAGATCGCGAACCGCCTGGCCGGCTACAGCCTCGGCGAGGCGGACCTGCTGCGGCGCGCCATGGGCAAGAAGAAGCCCGAGGAGATGGCGCAGCAGCAGCAGCGCTTCGTCGAGGGCGCCGTCGCGCGCGGCATCGACCGCAGGAAGGCCGAGGAGGTCTTCGCCTTGATGGCGGAGTTCGCGGGCTACGGCTTCGCGAAGTCGCACTCGACGGCGTACGCGCTGATCACCTACCAGACGGCGTACCTGCGCGCGAACCATCCGCGCGAGTATCTGGCGGCGCTGCTCACCACCGAGGCCGGCAATCACGACAAGCTCGCGCGCTACATCTCGCACGCGACGCGGCTCGGCATCCCCATCCTGCCGCCGTCGGTCAACGAGAGCGCGCGCGACTTCACCGTCGTGGCGGAGGGCATCCGCTTCGGCATGGCCGGCGTCAAGAACGTCGGCGAGGGCGCCATCGACTCGATCCTCGAGGCGCGCGCCGCCGGCCCCTTCCAGAGCCTCTTCGACTTCACCGCGCGCATCGACGGACGTCGCGTGAACCGGCGCGTGGTCGAGAGCCTGGTGAAGTGCGGCGCCTTCGACGCGCTGCACGCGAGCCGCGCGCGCGTCTGGCAGAGCCTCGACGCCGCGCTCGAAGCGGGCGCCGCCTCGCAGCGCGATCGCGAGATCGGGCAGGAGAGCCTCTTCGGCGGCAGCACGGGCACCGTGCGCGCGGAGCCGACCCTGGCCGAGGCCGCGGAGTGGACCGACCGCCAGCGCCTCGAGGGCGAGAAGGAAGTGCTCGGCTTCTACGTCACCGGGCACCCGCTCGCGGCCGTTGCGGCGGAGCTGCGCCGCTTCACCGACACGCACGGCGGCGACACCGAGGGCCGCGAGGGACGCGACGTGCGCGTCGGCGGCATCGTCACGTCGCTGCGCGAGACGCGCACGCGTCGCGGCGCGCTGATGGCGTTCGCGAAGCTGGAGGACATGGAGGGGAGCTTCGACCTCGTGCTCTTCCAGGAGCCCTACGCGAAGTGCGGGAGCCTGCTCAAGGCCAGCACGAACGGCGAGGGCGAAGAGGGGCCGCGCCCGCTCCTCGTGACGGGCACGCTCGAATCGGGTGACCCGCCGAAGATCCTGGTGCGCGACGTGGTCGAGCTCGAGCGCGCCGAGGAGAAGCTCGCGAGCGCGCTGCGCGTGCGCATCCGCGCGGAGGAGGCGACGGCCGATCGCCTGACGGCGCTGCGCCGCCTGCTCGAATCGCGGCCCGGCGAATGCGGGGTCACGTTGCACGTGGTGATACCCGAAGAGAGCGAGACCGTGATGGCGATCTCGGCAGTGCGCGGCGTGCGACCCGATCCGGCGCTCCGGCGCGACGTGGATGCGCTCTTCGGGCGCAACGTCACGGAGCTCGCGCTGTGAGGCGTTTCGCCCTGGCGCTCGCCTGTGCCGTGCTCGCCGCGAGCGCAGCCTCCGGGGCCGACCTGCGCCGGGTCGAGTCGACCGGCACCGTCCCCGTCAGCGGCAATGCGGCGACGACGAGCACATCGCGCACTGTCGCCGTGCGCGCGGCCGTCGCGCGTGCGGTGGAGTCCGTCGCGCAGGACCTCGGCGCCGTGGTGCCGCCGAAGCCGGCGCCGCCCGCGGGCAAGCCCGAGAAGCCGCCGAACCCGGCGTCGATCGCGCCGGAGCTCGCGAGAGCGCTCGGCGACGATCCGCTCGAGTACGCGACGCGCTACCGCATCCTCGAGGACAAGGGCCTGCGCAGCGTGCGCGATCCCCGGTCGGGCCAGGCCGAGCGCGAATACGTCGTGGTCGTCGAGGTGCAGGTCGACGCCGCGCGCGTCGGCGAGCGGCTGCGGGCAGCCGGCTGGCTGGCGTCGTCCGGCGACGCCAGCTCGGATACGACGACGGAGCTCGTGCTCGAGGGTCTGAACGACTACCGCGCGCTCGCCAGCGTGCGCCGCCTGCTCGTCGAGAAGCTCGGGGCACGCAAGGTCCTGCCCGTCGAGTTCCGGCGGGGACAGGCCGTCCTCTCCGTCGAGGGCGGTCCACCCGCGGGCAACCTCGCGGCGGCGCTCCAGGCCGCCGCGCCGCCGGAGCTGCGGCTCGTCCCCGTCGACGCCGACGCGGAGGGAGTCACCCTCGTCGTCGAGTGGACGCCGCCCCCGTCGGCCCCCGTCGAGCCGGCAGCCGAGGCCGTCGAGAGCGAGTGATTCGTTGACACACCGCGGCGAAAACGGTATTCGGTGCGCGGTCTTAGATCCAGGCACGTAGCTCAGTGGCTAGAGCACCACCTTGACACGGTGGGGGTCGGCGGTTCAATCCCGCCCGTGCCTACCAGGTCGACGCGACGCGCTCCCGTCGCGCGAGTCTTTCATCCAATCGGAACCGTAGTCTTCGTTATGTCTCACCCGCGTTCATGAACACCCGGTTGCGCCGGCAGCGGCACGGCCAGACGCGGGCGGAGCAATGTCCTCGCGCGGTGCCTTCGATGCACCGCGCCGGGTGCGCGTCAGATCGGCGCGGCCACCGAGAGGATCCCGACGTCGGGCGGCGCTGCGCGCGACCGCTTGCGGAGGAATGACGATCGCCGAATTCAAGCGACAGCCCAGGAAGGATGACGGTCCGCGGATCAATCGCATGATCCGCGCTCCCGAGATCCGGGTCATCGACAACGAGGGACAGCAGCTCGGTGTCATGACTCCCGACGATGCGATCCAGAAGGCCGAGGAGGTCGGGCTCGACCTCGTGGAAGTGGCGCCCGGATCGCGACCGCCCGTGTGCCGCATCATGGATTACGGGCGGTACAAGTACGAGCAGAAGAAGAAGTCGGGCAAGGGCAAGGGACACGCGGCGAGCCTCAAGGAGGTGAAGCTGCGACCCCGCACGGACCAGCACGATCTCGACTTCAAGCTGAAGAACGCGCGGCGCTTCCTGCTCGACGGCGACAAAGTGAAGGTCACGGTGATGTATCGAGGGCGCGAGATGGTCCATCGCGAGATCGGGCGCAAGCAGCTCGACAAGGTGGTGGAGCTGCTCGGCACGGTCGCGGTGGTGGAGAGCTCGCCGCGCATGGAAGGCCGCCTGCTCTCGATGATCCTGGTTCCGAATCGCGAAGTGATCGAACAGATGGCCCGCCAGGAGAAGGCCGCCGCGAAGGCGGCCGCGAAGCTGGCGGCAGAGACAGCCGCGACTGCGGAGCCGTCGCAGAATGCGCAGGCTGAGGCGGCCGGAGGAGAGTGACGATGCCGAAGATGAAGACGCACCGCGGCGCGGCCAAGCGCTTCAAGAAGACCGGGACGGGCAAGATCCTCCGGTCGCACAGCCACAAGCGTCACATCCTGACCAAGAAGTCGAGCAAGCGGAAGCGACGCCTCGGCAAGCGGGCGCTCGTGTCCAGCTCCGAGAAGGGCCGGCTCGAGCAGATGCTCACCAACCTCTGAAAGGTTTCGAACGCCCGCGCACGAGCGGGCGAGGAGTCCAGTCATGGCACGAGTGAAGCGCGGCGTCGCCGCGAAGAAGCGCAAGAAGCGGATCCTCGACGCAGCCAAGGGCAATTACGGCGCGCGCGGCCGCCTGCTGAAGAGCGCGCGCGAGGCCGTCGAGCGCGGCTGGCGCTACGCCTATCGCGATCGCAAGCAGCGCAAGCGCGACTTCCGCAAGCTGTGGATCGCGCGCATCAATGCCGCCGCGCGGGAGCACGGCATCTCCTACAGCCGTCTCGTGCACGGGCTCGAGCTGGCTGGCCTGGAGGTCGACCGCAAGATCCTCGCGGAGCTGGCGCTGGCCGATCCGAAGGGCTTCGCGGAGCTCGCGCGCCTGGCGAAATCCAAAGCCGCGGCTGCTTGAGTCGGGCGCTGCCGCGTGGCGTCGCCGTCGGCCGACCTCGAGGGGCTGCTTCGCGAGGCGCGTGAGGCCATCGCCGCGGCGCCGAGCGAGCAGGCGCTCCAGGAGGTGCGCGCGCGCTTCCTCGGCAAGAAGGGCCCCGTGTCCGCGCTGCTGCGCGGCATCGGTGCGCTCTCGCCGGCCGAGCGCGCCGCCGCGGGCGAGTCCGCCAACCAGGCGAAACGCGAGATCGAGGCGTGGGTCGCGGAACGCCGCGCCGCGCTCGAGACCGGCGCGACGCGCGAGGCGCTCGCGGGTCATCGGCTCGACATCAGCCTGCCGGGCGCCGCGCCGCCGCAGGGTCACCTGCACCCGATCACGCACGTCCTGCGCGACATGCTCCAGTTCTTCACGTCGCTCGGCTTCTCGCTCGAGGAAGGGCCCGAGGTCGAGACGGACTGGAACAACTTCGAGGCGCTGAACATCCCGCCGGATCACCCGGCGCGCGACATGCAGGACACCTTCTACCTCGAGAGCGGACCGCTGCTGCGGACGCACACCTCGAACGTCCAGATCCGCGCGATGACGGGACGCACGCCGCCGTTCCGCTTCGTCGCCGTCGGCCGCGTGTACCGGCACGACCTCTCGCCGCGACACTCGCCCATGTTCAACCAGATCGAGGGCTTCCTGGTCGACGAGCGCGTGAGCTTCGCCGACCTGAAGGGCGTGCTCGTCGCCTTCGGACGTCACCTCTTCGGCGAGGACGCCGAGCTGCGCTTCCGCGCGAACCACTTCCCCTTCACCGAGCCGTCGGCCGAGCTCGACTACTCCTGCGAGCTCTGCAAGAAGCAGGGCTGCCGCATGTGCTCCGAGACGGGCTGGGTCGAGTGGGGCGGTTGCGGGATGATCCATCCGCGCGTGCTCGAGCGCTGCGGCATCGATCCGCAGCGCTATCAGGGCTTCGCCTTCGGCATGGGCATCGATCGCACGGCGTCGCGCCGCTACGGCATTCCGCACCTGCGCCACCTCTTCGAGGGCGACGTGCGCGTGCTGGAGCAGGTCTGATGCGGCTGCCGCTCGCGTGGCTGGCCGAGTTCGTCGCGCTGCCGCCGGCCGCCGAGCTGGCGCAGCGCCTCGAGATGGCGGGCTTCGAGGACGTGGTCGTGCACGAGCAGGGCCCCGATCTCTCCGAGATGCGCGTCGGGCTCGTCGCGCGTTGCGAGCGCCATCCCGATGCCGACAAGCTCTCGGTGTGCCAGGTCGACGTCGGAGACGGCGCGCAGCGCACGATCGTGTGCGGCGCGCCGAACGTCGCGGCGGGCCAGAAGGTGGCGGTCGCGCTGCCGGGCGCGCGCCTGCCCGACGGCACGAAGATCAAGAAGGCCAAGCTCCGCGGCGTGGTGTCGGAGGGCATGATCTGCTCGAGCCGCGAGCTCGGCCTCGGCGACGAGCACGCCGGCATCCTGGTGCTCGACGCGCAGGCGCGCATCGGCGCGCCGCTCTCCGAGGTGCTCGGCGGCGACGGCGCGGTGCTCGAGGTGGGGCTGACGCCGAACCGCGGCGACGCCGCGTCGCTGCTCGGCATCGCGCGCGAGGTGCGGGCGCTCTTCGAGAGCCCGCTGCGCCTGCCGGACACGGCGCCCGTCGAGACCGGCGCGCCCGCCGCGGCGGCCGCGCGCATCCGCATCGACGCGCCGGATGCCTGCTTCCACTACGCGGCGCGCATCGTGCGCGGCGTCCGTGTCGGTCCCTCGCCCGAGCGCCTGCGCCGCCGCCTCGAGGCTGCGGGCTTCCGCTCCATCAACAACGTCGTCGACGCGACGAACCAGGTGCTGCTCGAGCTCGGGCAGCCGATCCACGCCTTCGATCTCGCGACCCTGCGCGGCGCCGAGGTGCGCGTGCGGCGCGCGGCGGCCGGCGAGCGCATGACCACGCTCGACGGCGTGCAGCGCACGCTCGACCCGCAGGATCTCCTGATCGCGGACGCAGAGAGACCGATCGCGATCGCGGGCGTGATGGGCGGCGCCGACACGCAGGTGACGGCCGCGACGACGGATCTCCTGATCGAGAGCGCGCACTTCGCGCCGGGCGCCGTGCGCCGCAGCGCGCGCCGCCACGGCATCCACAGCGAGGCGTCGTACCGCTTCGAGCGCGGCGTCGATCGCGAGGGGATCGGGCGCGCGGCCGACCGCACCGCTCACCTGATCGCGGAGTACGCGGGCGGCTCCGTGGCACCCGGCCGCATCGAGGTGAGCGGCGAGCCCGCGCCGGCGCGGGGCCCGATCGATCTCGACGTCGCGCGCATGAACCGGCTGCTCGGCACCGCGATCTCGCGCGACGAGGCCGCCTCGCTGCTCGCGCGGCTCGGCATCGACAGCACCGCGCAGGGCCCGTCCGGCCTTCGCTGCACGGTGCCGTCGCACCGGAACGACCTCGAGCTGCCGCAGGACGTGGCCGAGGAGGTCGCGCGCCTGCACGGCTACGAGAAGATCCCCACCAGCCTGCCCATCGCGGAGCTGCGCCCCGCGAAGCTGCCGCCGGGCGCCGTGCTGGCCGATCGAGCGCGCACGATCCTGGCCGGACTCGGCCTCTCCGAGCTGATGACGATGCCCTTCGTCAGCCCCGAGGATCTCCGGAGCCTGCGGCTCGACGAGGGCGATCCGCGCCGCGAGGGCCTGCGCCTGCTCAATCCCGTCCAGGACCACGATTCGCGCCTGCGGACCCTGCTCCTGCCGTCGCTCCTCCGCGTCGCGCACCAGAACCGGAGCCGTCAGGTCGACCGGGTCGCGGTCTTCGAGGTCTGCCGGGTGTTCGTGCCCAGAGCCGGCGAGACCCTGCCGGACGAGCCCCTCCAGCTCGGTGTCCTGCTGACGCGGGGCCGGGATCGCCACCTCTGGGACGCCCCCGAGCCCCCGCCGCTCTATTTCGAGGCCCGGGGAATTGCAGAAAGGCTTTTCAGCGGGCTGGGTTATGAGGCATGCTTGCGGCGCGGGGGGAACGTGCCGTACCTGCACCCGGGCGCTCAGGCGGAGATTGCGATCTCGGGTCGAGCGATGGGCTCGGTCGGGGAGCTGCATCCGGAGGTGCTACGCGCCTTCGAGCTCGACGTCCCCGCTGCGCTCGTCGAAGTCGACCTCGGCGCGCTGACGGCGATCGCGGCGCCGCGCGCGCTCTTCCGCGAGCCGTCGCGCGAGCCGGCGATCCGCCGCGATCTCGCGGTGCTGATCGCTCGCGATCAGTCCGCGGGCGAGCTGCTCGAGGAGATCCGCAAACAGGCGGGCGCGGATCTCGTCTCCGTCGAGCTCTTCGATCGCTACGAGGGGAAGGGTCTGCCACAAGGTCGCGTCAGCGTCGCGTTCCGCCTGGTCTTCCAGCGCGGAGATCGCACGCTCGTCGACACGGAGGTGAATCGGGCCATGGATCTCGTTGTGCGCGCGCTCGCCGAGCGCTTCGGCGCCGAGCTTCGGTGAGCACATGGGAGGGAGCATGACCAAGGCCGAGATCGTCGAGCAGATCTACGAGCAGGTGGGCTTCTCGAAGAAGGAGTCCGCCGAGCTCGTGGAGAAGGTCTTCGAGGCGATCAAGGAGACCTTGTCGCGCGGCGAGAAGGTGAAGATCTCGGGCTTCGGCAACTTCGTCGTGCGCGACAAGAACTCGCGCAAGGGGCGCAATCCCCAGACCGGCGAGGAGATCCTGCTCGAGGCGCGCAAGGTGCTGACCTTCAAGCCGAGCCTCGTCCTGAAGAACCTCTTGAACGAGGAATCGGACGCGGCGCCGGGCAGCCGGGAGACGTCGAGCGCATCGCGTTAGAGGGGCGCGCCGCCGAGGCGCGAAGATGGGGGGTGCATGTCGGAGCACGCGAACGAGATCGCGGGCGGTGGTAGGACTCCGCCGGAGAAGCGCTACTACCGCATCGGCGAGGTCGGCCGGATCACCGGCATCAAGCCGTACGTGCTGCGCTACTGGGAGTCGGAGTTCCGCTGGATGACTCCGCAGAAGTCGCGCTCGAAGCAGCGGCTGTACCGCCATCGCGACGTCGAGATCATCCTGCTGATCAAGAAGCTGCTGTACGACCAGCGCTACACCATCGCGGGCGCGCGCCAGAAGCTGCGCGAGATGGGCGTCGGGCGCGCGCTCGAGACGGGCAGCCTCTCGCTCGAGAGCGGCGACCGCGCGCGCTATCGCCACATCCGCGACGAGCTCTCCGCGATCCGGGCGATGCTCTGACCCGAGCACGGCGAAGCGCGCCGAAGGCGCGCGGGTCGCCGCAAGCGGCGGCGAAGACCCGCGTGGTTCCACCTCCCACGCCGCCGCGCGCAGCGAGGCGCAGCCGAGCGGAGTCCTAGAAGGGCAGGGGGGCGATCGACGCGCCCCACAGCACGAGCCAGAGCAGCAGCGCGGCCGCGCCGAACGTGCCGATCGCGCGCGGCGTGTCGAAATCGAGCGCCTGCCGGATCGCGACCACCAGCGCCGCGAGCGTCCACGCTCGCACGACGAGACCGAGTGCTAGGCCTAGCGACGCGGGCGGCACGATCACGAGCGCGAGCAGCAGGGCCGGCGTGAAGGCGAAGCCCGTGGTGCGCAGCACCTCGGCGAAGTCGGTGTGCGTCTCGCGCCCGCGGAAGAAGCTCGCGCCGACCATGTAGGCGAACGCCGAGCCGCCGAGCCAGAGAACGAGCGGCTCGAGCGCGGAGAGCAGCACCTGGAAGGCGAGCTGCGCCGATTCGAAGCCGGCATGGACGCCGTGCCAGGCGCGCGCCGTCGCGACCACGAGGCTCGCGGCGAGCACGACGCACGCGGCCTGCCCGAGCGAGCCGCGGTCGGCCTCGACCTCCTCGTAGGTGGCGGCGTCGAGCCGGGCGGCGCCCGCCATGCGGCGCAGCAGAGTGCTCACGATTTCCCCTCCGGGAACATGCGCCGCAGCAGGCGCTCGAGCGCGCCGCGCAGACCCGCGCGCGACTCCAGCGCGTCGATGTTGCGCAGCACGCTCTCGGTGGAACTACACGCGGCAGCGGTGCCGTGATCGTCCTGACACGGGACCTGCAGCGGCGCGCGCTCGCGCAGCTCCAGCGCGGCGCGCCGGACCGCCGCGCGGTAGCCGTCGTCGTCCGGGCTGGCCGCGTACGCGCGCTCGAGCAGCGCGTTCCAGCGCGCGAGCCGCAGCGCCACCTCGGGATCCTGCTCGGGTCGCGCGGCCTCGCGTCGCGCGATCTCGTAGTACCCGTGCGTCAGCGACGAGAGCGCGAGATAGGCGTGCTCGGCCGCTGCGCCCTGCGCGACGGCGGCCTCCAGGCTCGCGGCGTCGGCATCGGCGACGGTGCCGGCGTCGAGCGCCGTGAAGTAGTCGGTGTAGGTCTCGCGCGCCGGTCCCAGGCACGCCGGCTTCTCGCCCGGCTCGGGAAGCGGGCAGTACGAGCCGGGCGCGGAGCCGCCCGCGAGCGCCGGCGAGGCGAGGGCGACCTGGATCGCGAGCAGGGCGGGGATCGCGCTCCGCCGGATCACGACGCGCCGGTCAGGCGCGCCAGATCGAAGCGGAGGCCGGCCGCCAGCCCGAGCCAGATGGGGCCTCGACGTCCGTAGCGGATCGGAGCCTGCTCGCCGTCGACGTGGATCTCCACGCCTACCGAGAGCACCTCGAGGCGGTCGTCCAGCTCGCTGACCGCGCGGACGTTCGGGATCGGGTCCGTGCCCTTGCGGAGGTACACACCCTCGATGGTCTCGGCGTCGAGTCCCGGGAAGGTCGGATCGTTCAGATCGGGGTGCTTCACGTTGGTGGCGGCGTCGCGGCTGCTTCCCAGCACGTAGTGATCCTCGGCGCCGCGCCGCAGCGAACGGCCGCGCGCCAGCTCCAGCCGGAACTCGCGGCCGCAGGGACCGGCGAGTCCCAGGAACAGCGGGTCGTCGGAGGCCGCCAGCAGACTCTGGCCGATCTGGAGGCGGATCTCGATCCGGCTCACCGGGCACCGGACCGGCCTTTCCTGAGACACGACATCCTCCGCCTGGATCGGCTACAAGAACGGCGGCGGGAAGGTAGGGGGGTGCGTGGTCGAGGGTCAAGCGCCGCACCGCACACGCATCCGCCTGCGCGTATCGAGCGCGATGCTCGGCCTGCTGCTCGCCGGCTCGGCCGCTGCGCAACCGCCGTGTGGATCGTGGCCGGAGGAGCCGAACCCCTTGCCGACCGTGCGCGACGCCGATCCGCTGCGGGCCCGCTGGGCCGCGCTGCGGGTCCGCGAGCTCGACGTCGCTGCCCACGCGCTCGAGGCGCGCGATCCGGCACGTGCCCGCGCGCTCTGGCAGCACGCCTCGTGCCTGGCGCCGGCCGACGTCGATCTCGCGCGCCGGGCGCGCGCCATCATCCCGGCGGTCACCCTGCATCGGCCGTCGATCGAGCGCGGTGAGCAGATGCCCGATGCGCTCGACGCCTGGTCGTCGCTCGCGGCCCCGATCGCCGTTGCGACGCGCGCCCCGGCACCGGCATCCACGCCGACACGGCAGGCGGTCGCGCGGACCGCGCCCGCACCGGCGAACTCCGCGGCCATGGGGCTGGTCGACGAGACCGCGGCGCACGTGCGCGCAGCGCGCTTCGAAGCGGCGCTCGCGAGCGCGGATCGCGCGCGCCGCGAAGGCGCGTCGCTCGCGCCGCGCACGCGCGCGGCGCTCGAGATCTGGGCGGCCACGGCCGCGCTCGCCCTCGGCCGCGAGGACGACGCGAAGGCGAGCCTCGGTCGCGCGCTCGACGCCGAGCCGAATCTGCGGCTCGACAGCGCGACGTCGCCGAAGGTGCGCCGCGCGCTCGATGCCGTGCGCGCGGAGCGGAAGCAGTGAGCGCGGCGCGCTCGACCTCGCTCGCACTGCGGGCACTCGCGTGCGCGACGGCAACGTTGGCACTCGCGTGCGCGACGGCACTGCTGGCACTCGCGTGCGCGGCGCCGCCGCCGGAGCCGCCGGTGCAGCCAGCGCTCGTCGCGCTCGAGGTGATGCGCGGCCTCGACACGGCGCCCGCACCCGGCGATCCGGGGCGCGTCGTCGCGCTGATCGATTCGACCCGCTCGATGTCGCAGCGCGACCCGTCGGGCGTCGTGTATCTCGATGCCGCGAGGAGATCGGCACAGCGCTGGCTGCGCGATCTGCCGTCCGCGACGCCGGTCGAGCTGCGCGCGGTCGGCGGTGAGCGGGGCATGCACTGCGCGAGCCCGGCGCGCGCGCTCGGCGGACCGCTCGGCGCGAGCGACGCCGCGCTGCTCGGGTCGCTCGACCGGCTCGCGCCGCTCGGCGAGGGATCGCTGGCGGAGGCGCTCTACGACGTCGCCGAAGCGCTTCCGGGAGGGGGGGCGACGCCGCTGCGTGTCGTCGCCTGGAGCGCGCTCGACGACGGCTGCGAGGCGTCGCTGTGCAGCGCGGCCTCCGCGCTCGCGCGCCGGGGCGTGCGCCTCGATCTCGTCGTGCTCGGGCCGGCGCCGGCGCCGTCCTGCCTCGGCCAGCTCGAGCTGCCGCGCGTGGCGGTCGAGCCCGCGCGCACCGCCGGACCGGTCGAATTCTGCGTCGAGCGCGCCGGGCCCGAGGCGGCGGTGTGGGGTTGCAGCAAGGCGGGCGGGCTCCCGGTGGCGGCGCCGCCGAGCGCCGCGCGCGTGGTGGTGCGCCTCGACCCGCCGCTGGTGGTGGAGCGCAGCTTCCCGGCCGAAACGCGCTGGGTGCTCGAGGTCCTCGACTTTCCCGCGCTCGGACCCGGTGAGCGCCAGTGGCGCTGGCGCCCGCTCGAACGAGGCGCGGGAGGAGCCGCCGTGAACGGTCCGGGGGTCTCGCCGTGAGCGACGCGCGCGTCGCCGGCGAGGCCTTCGCGCTGACGTCCGATCCCGGCGCGTACGTGCCGAGCCCGGAGCGCGAGCGCGCCCTCGCGCAGATGGCCTCCGCGCTGATGGCGGGCTCGGTGCCGTGTCTCGAGGGCCCGACGGGAATCGGCAAGACCCTACTGCTCCAGCTGCTGGCGCAGCGCGTGTCGGATCGCTTCGACCCGCTCTACCTGCCGTATCCGATGCTCTCGACGCCGGAGCTCTGCACGCTCGCCATCGGGCTGCTGGGGCACGAGCTCACGCCGGATCCCGAGGCGACGCTCCTGCGGATCGCCGCGCAGCGCGCTGCGCGCGGGCGTCCGCTGCTGCTGCTGATCGACGACGCGACGTCGCTGCCGCCGGACTCCGCGCGCGGTCTCGCGGCCCTGCGCGAGCAGGCGGCCGGCTCGCTGCAGGTCGCGCTCGCCGGCATCGGCGGCCCCGCGCTGCTCGACGCGAGCGCGCCCTTCGGCGCGACCCTGAAGCGCGTCACCCTGGAGGAGCGGATCCCGCGCACGGAGCTGCGCGACTACGTCGTCGCGCAGCTCGAGCACGCGAGCGCGCCCGCGAGTCTGCGCCGTGCGTTCGATGACGACGTGCTCGAAGAGCTCGAACGCGCCGCCTCGGGCAATCCGCGCCGCCTGCACCTGGCGGCGCAGTCGATCCTGAAGCGAGCCGAGGGCGGCCCGGCGCCGGAGCCCGTCGAGACGCGCGTTGCGGCAGCCATCGAACCGCCGTCGTCTCCTGAGCCTGCACCTGCGCCCACAGCGCCGCCGCGCGTCGCGCCGCCTGTGCTCGACGAACCGGTCGGTGAGTACCGAGTGGTGCGCCGTCGCACAGTAGAGTCACCTCCTGAGCCCGTTCGCGAGGCGCCGCCGGCGCGAGCGGTGCCGCCGGTACGCGAGACACGCCCGGCTCCGCCGAGCCCGCCGCCTCCGCCTCCGCAGCCGGAGCCCGAGCGCGTCGACGTCATCTCCGTGTCGCCGCCGCTGCCGACGCCGCCCTGGCAGGAGGCGGCGCCCGCTGCCCCGGCGCGCGCGCGCGCGAAGGTCGTCGCCGAGCCCGCGGGTGAGCGCCCGCCGCGCCGCGTTCCCACCGTGCCCATCTTCCTCGCCGTCGCGCTCGTGTCGGCCGTCCTCGGCTTCGTGCTGGCGTCGCGCCTGCAACGCGACGTACCCGTGGCGAGATCCGCCGCGCCCTCGACCGCCGAGCCCGCGCCGACTCCGCCGGCAGCGACGCCGACCGTCCCCGAGCCTGCGGTGGAAGAGCCCGTTGCCGAGACGTCGCCGGCTCCCGAGGTGGCGCCGGAGGCGCCGCCGCCCGGGGCTGAACCGGAAGCGGTCGCCGTCGCGCCCGAACCCGAAGCGGTTCCGGAGCCTGCGCCTGCGCCGACGGCAGCGCCCGCGCCCGGAGCAGCACCGGCGCCGCCTCCGCCTCCCGTGATGGTCGAGATCTCGATCAACGCATCGCCCTGGGCGCTGATCGAGATCGACGGCAAGGAAGTCGGCGAGACACCGCTCGGCGGCGTCGCGGTCGAGCGCGGCCCGCATGACTTCGTCGCGCGCTTCCCGGATGGACGCGTCGTCGAGCGGAGCGTCGCGATCGACGCCGAGCACCGCACGCTCGTCTTCGAGTAGCGCGCGCGCCTCGACCCGCTCCGGCGATCCTGCTACCCCTCTGCGCGGTTCGGGCCGTAGCGCAGCCTGGTTAGCGCGCCAGACTGGGGGTCTGGAGGTCGAGAGTTCGAATCTCTCCGGCCCGACCAGCACTTAGCGTGCGAGCGCGAGAATCGGCTCGACCGCCGATGCGGACCGAACCCCGTGTCGCGAAGTCCACCCCGATTCGGGTGATAGTATGGAAACGCGCTCGAGGTATTGCGCGTGGTCGCGGCCGATTCCCCCCTTCGGACCGGATCCCACCGGCACATCTGGCGGCAGCAGGGCCGGGTCCTCGAGGTCTGCGCGAACTGTCCGGCGGCGCGGCCGCGTTCGCGGCTGCCACGCGCGTTCTCGTTCGTCGTGCTCGCGCTCGGATTGCTCGCGGCCGTCGGCATGTTCGCGGGGATCCAGCGCGAGGGCCCGCTCAAGCTCGCGACCTCGTCGAGCTGCGCGGGCTTCGTCCAGCACGCGGTCGGCGGCGGCTGTTGACTCCGCACCGCATCTCCGCGGCGCCTTTCGCGCGCCTGCGCTATCTCGCTCGCCGCGTCTGATCGCTCGACCTGCTCATGAAGCGCGTTGCTCTCCTCGGTGTTCTGCTGCTCGCCTGTGGCGAGGCCCAGAGCTTTCGCGGCTTCAACCTCGTCCTCGTCAACATCGACACGTTGCGCCCGGATCACCTCGGCGCCTACGGGTACACGCGCGACACGTCGCCCTTCATCGACTCGCTCGCGCGTGAAGGCGTCGTCTTCGAGCAGGCGCTCTCGAACTCGTCGTTCACGCGCGAGTCGGTCTCGACGCTCTTCTCCGGCCGGCTCCCTTCGGCAAGCGGAAGCGTCGGATGGGGCGCGACGCCGGCGGCCGACACGCAGACCCTCGGCGAGCGTTTGCAGGCGGCGGGCTATCGCACGGGCTTCTTCAGCATGACGACCCTGCTCACCGATCCCGCCTACACGCGCGGCTTCGACGAGCACCAGCACCTGACGACCGTATGGGGCCTGAGCCGCGGCAGCGGCAAGGTGAGCGAGCGCGCGCTCGAGTTCGTCACCCGCGAGCCCGGCAAGCCCTTCATGCTCTACCTGCACTATCTCGATCCGCACGGGCCCTACGAGCCGCCGCCGGAGATGTACCAGCGCTTCGCAAAGGAGCCCTTCGCGAATCCGGTGGGCCTCTACATGGAGGCGCGGCCGCGGCTCGAGCGCCTGCTCCAGGAGGGCTTCGGTCCGGGCGAGCCGCGCTTCGAGGACATGGTGCTGCGCTACGACGCCGAGATCGCCGACACCGATCGCGCGCTGGCGCGTCTCTTCGAGGGCCTCGCGCCGCTCGGCGTGCTCGACCGCACGCTCGTCGTCATCACCGCGGACCACGGCGAAGAGTTCCTCGAGCACGGATTCCTCGAGCACGGCTGGACGCTCTTCCAGGAGTCCGTGCGCATCCCGCTCGTCTTCTTCGCGAAGGGACTGCCGCCGCAGCGTGTCGCCGCGCGCGTGTCGACCGTCGACGTCGCGCCGACGGTGCTCGCGCTGCTCGAGATCGCGCACGAGGGACCCTCCGAGGGCAGCGCGCTCTTCCGGCGCGACGACGGCCGCTGGGAGATCGAGGCGCCGAAGCAGCCGTACATCGGCGAGCTGCTGATCCCCGAGCGGAACGTCGTGCGGACCGTCATCGCCGGCAAATGGAAATACGTGGCCGCGCAGCGCTGGGTGCCGCCCGCGCAGCGGGTGAAGGCGGAGAAGCGACAGTGGCTCGGGCTCGAGCCGCCCCAGGTCGACGTCTGGGGACCGCCGGTGAGCGAGGCCCTCTACGACCTGACCCAGGATCCCCACGAGACGCGCAACCTCGCCGAGACCAGGCCCGAGGTGCGCGCGCGACTCGCAGCCTCCTTGAAGGCGTACCAGACCTACGCGCAGCGCCACGCGCCGCCGGCCGCACCGCGGCCTGCGCGCACCGAGGAGGACGCCGAGCGCCTGCGCGCGCTCGGCTACCTCGAGTAGCTAGAGCAAGCCGCCGGCCGGTGCGGGACGCGCGCGCTGGTTGTAGAGGAGCTTGCGCACCTGCTCGGCCTGCTCGGGCGTCATCTGCGAGAAGTCCTGCACGAGGTCCGAGCCGACGGCCATGCCGCGCTTCACGCCGGGACGCGCGGAGAGCTCGTCGAACCAGCGCTTGAAGTACGGGAAGTCGGCGAGGTTCTGGCCCTGGCTCTCCCAGCCGACGGTCCACGGGTAACAGATCATGTCGGCGATCGTGTACTCGTCGCCGCAGAGATAGCGGCGGTCGTAGAGCTGGTTGTTCATGACCCCGTAGAGCCGGTTGACCTCGTCGGTGAAGCGGCGCACCGCGTAGGACTGATCGCCCTGCGAGTCCTTCAGCCGGCGGAAGTGGCCGCACTCGCCGGTCTTCGGCCCCTGGTTCGCCATCTGCCAGATGACCCACTGGTTGACCTCGTGCCGCTTGCGCAGGTCCTTCGGGTAGAACTTCCCGCTCTTCTCGCCGAGGTAGAGCATGATCGCGCCCGACTCGAAGAGCGCGATCGGCTTGCCGCCGTCCGCAGGCGCGTGGTCGACCATCGCGGGCATGCGGTTGTTCGGGCTGATCTTCAGGAAGGAGTCGGAGAACTGATCGCCCTGGCCGATGCGGCACGGCACGATCTTGTAGGGGATGCCGCTCTCCTCGAGCTGGATCGTGACCTTCTTGCCGTTCGGCGTAGGCCAGTAGTGCAGGTCGATCATGGGGGGCCTCCGTTGTACTGACGCGCGGGCCGTAGCATACGACGCCGCGCGGCCTGGCGAGGCGCGCTACCGGTTCGCCCCATGCGAAATCTGAACGGCTGGGTGGCGGCGGTGACAGGGGCTGCGGCGGGCATCGGGCGCGGGCTCGCCCACGAGCTCGCGCGCCAGGGCTGCGAGCTCGCGCTCTGCGACGTGAACGCGGAGGGGCTCGAGGAGACCCGCGCGGCGCTCGCGGCGGCGGGCACGAAGGTCAGCGCGGCGCGGGTCGACGTCGCGGACCGCGACGCGGTCTACGCCTGGGCCGACGCCGTCGTCGCGCAGCACGGCCGCGCGAACCTCGTCGTCAACAACGCGGGGGTCGCGCTCGCGGCGACGCTCCGCCACGTCACGCTCGAGGAGATCGACTGGCTGATGGGCATCAACTTCCGCGGCGTCGTGTACGGGACGAAGGCGTTCCTGCCGCACATCACGCGCGCGGGCGAGGGCCACATCGTCAACATCTCGAGCGTGTTCGGGCTGATCGGCTACCCGGGCAACGGCGTCTACAACGCGGCGAAGTTCGCGGTGCGTGGCTTCACCGAGTGCCTCGCCATGGAGCTCGCGATGGAGAAGTCGCCGATCGGCGTCACCTGCGTGCACCCGGGCGGGATCCGCACGGCGATCGCGCGCAACGCGCGCATCGGCGCAGCGCAGCCGCTGGAGATGAGCCGCGAAGAGATCGACGCGGCGTTCCAGCAGGCGACGTGGACCTCTCCGGAGCGCGCGGCGCGCGTGATCGTCTCGGGGGTTCGCCGTCGCAAACGCCGCGTGCTGGTCGGACCGGACGCGCACGCCATCTCGTGGCTCCAGCGGCTCATGCCCGTCCGCTACCAGCACCTCGTGGCCTTCGGCGCGTCGCGGCGCGGCGCGCCCATCTGAGGCGGGCTAGGCTGCGCCGCGTGTCGGGTCACGGGGGTATCGCGAGGCGCGCATCGCTGTGCGTCGGTGTCGGCGCGCTCTGGATGT
>DASUFZ010000197.1:0-3120 GCA_036274295.1 Myxococcota bacterium | reverse complement strand
CCACCCGGGAGCCGCGTCGTCTATCACACCAACACCTACGGGCACCTGCTCGGGGAGATCGTGCGTCGCGCGAGCGGGTCGATGCCCGCGGATGCGTTGCGGCGGCTCGCGACTTCGATCGGCGCCGACATCTGGTGCGCGCTGCCGGCGGACGAGCAGCGCCGCTGCGCCGAGGTGCTCTTCGAGTCGCCGCCCGGGCTCGCCGACGCGGTGGCCGCGAACGCCGCGTCGCCCGACGAGGCGCGCCGCATGATCGCGCTCGCGTACGCGAATCCGCCCGGCTACGGCTCGGGCGGCGTCGTCAACACTCCCGAGTGGCGGGAGGCGCAGCTCATGGCCGCGAACGTCCACGCGACGGCGCGGGGGCTCGCGCAGCTCTATGCCTCGCTCCTGGTGCCGGGCCGCATCCTCTCGTCGGACCTGCTCCGCGAGGCGACGCGTGTGCAGTCCTCGGGACCTTGTCCCGTCCTCGGGGAGCCCATCGAGTTCGGCCTCGGGTTCGCCCCGACGTCATCGCGCCGACGACTGGGCCGCAGCGAGCGCGCGTTCGGGCATTTCGGAACCGGCGGGGCCGTCGGCTTCGCCGATCCCGAGACCGGCGTCGCGTTCGGGTACGTGACGAATCGCGTCGCGCCGGGTTGGCAGACCCGGCGCAACCGGGCGTTGCTCGATGCGCTCGACACGGCGTTGTGAGGCCATCGCGGTACGGGGATCGGCTACCGCTTCTCGCGCAGCCTCAGCACCAACCCGTTCGTGCTCCCGTCGTGCGCGAGCTTCGGCTCTTCTTCCGAGCTGAGCTCCTTCAGCACCCGGTTCGCCAGCACCTTGCCGAGCTCGACGCCCCACTGGTCGAAGCTGTCGATGTCCCAGAGGAGGCCCTGCACGGCGACCTTGTGCTCGTAGAGCGCGCACAGCGCGCCGAGCGTGAACGGATCGAGGCGCTCGGCGAGAAGCGTGTTGCTCGGCCGGTTGCCCTCGAAGGTCTTGTGCGGCACGAGCGCCTCGGCGACGCCTTCGGCGCGCACCTCGTCGGGCGTCTTGCCGAAGGCGAGCGCCTCGCTCTGCGCGATCAGGTTCGCGAGCAGCATCACGTGCTGCTCGTGGTTCCGGGAGTGGCCCTTCGCGAAGCCGATGAAATCGCACGGCACCAGGCGCGTGCCCTGGTGGATGAGCTGGTGGAACGCGTGCTGGCCGTTCGTGCCGGGCTGGCCCCACACGATGGGCGCCGTCTGGTGACGCACCGGTGTGCCGGCGCGCGTGACAGACTTGCCGTTGCTCTCCATCTCGAGCTGCTGGAGCCACGCCGGGAACAGCGCGAGGTGCTCGTCGTAGGGGAGCACCGCGAGGTTGCCGGCGCCGAGCAGGTTCGCGTTCCAGATGCCGACGAGCGCGAGCAGCACGGGCAGGTTCTCTTCGAAGGGCGCGCCGCGGAAGTGCTCGTCCATCGCGCGCAGGCCGCCGAGGAAGAGCTCGAACTGCGGCGGGCCGATCGCGAGCATGATCGAGAGCCCGATCGCCGAATCGAGCGAGAAGCGCCCGCCGACCCAGTCCCACAGCGGGAACGCGTGCTGCGGGTCGATGCCGAACTCGGCGACCGCCGAGAGATTCGTCGACACCGCCGCGAAGTGGCGCGCGACGGCCGCGCTGCTGCCGCCGAGCGCGCCGACGCACCAGGCGCGCGCGGCGCGCGCGTTGGCGAGCGTCTCCTGCGTGGTGAAGGTCTTCGAGCAGACGATGAAGAGCGTCTCGGCAGGGTCGAGGCCCTGGACCGCCATCGCGAAGTCGGACGGGTCGACGTTGGCGACGAAGCGCACGTCGAGGCCCGGCTCGGCGTAGGGCAGGAGCGCGCGCACCGCCATGCGCGGGCCGAGGTCCGAGCCGCCGATACCGATGTTGATCACGTGGCGGATGCGCCGCCCCGTGTAGCCCTTCCATGCGCCCGTCGAGACCTGGAGCGTGAACGTGCGCATGCGCTCGAGCGTCGCGTGGATTTCGGGGACGACGTCGCGCCCGTCGACCCGGATGACCTCGCCTTCCGGCGCGCGCAGCGCGACGTGGAGCACCGCGCGCCGCTCCGTGGTGTTGAGGATCTCGCCCGCGAACATCGCGTCGATGAAGCGCCGCAGATCGCACGCGCGCGCGAGGTCGAGGAGCAGCGCCAGCGTCTCCTGCGTGATGCGCTGCTTGGAGTAGTCGAGGAAGAGGCCCGCGGCCTCGCACGAGAAGCGCTCGGCGCGGGCCGGATCGTCCGCGAAGAGCTGGCGCAAGTGCGTGCCGCGGATCGCATTGCAGTGGCGCTCGAGCGCCTGCCATTCGGCTTCGGCGGACATGGAACGCGCAGGATACGGGCTATGTTGCCGCTCGTCCCGTCGCGCGCCCTCGAAAGGTCCCCGCCGTGCGCGTCTCTCCGGCCGAGTACCTGGCGCTCCCGCTCGAGGCGCACGCGCTGCTGCGCGACGTCCCGCTCCACGACGTCTCCGCCGTCGACCTTCCGAACGGCGGCAGCGGGCGCACGCTCGCCGACGCGAAGCGCCTCTTCCTCGCGGGCGGCAGTCGCCGCGGCGCAGCGACGCGCGCGCTCTTCGCCTTCCGCTTCTTCCTCGGACGCATCTTCGGCTGGGACCGGCCGGTGTCGGAGCGCACGTACTGCGACGCGCGCGTGCCCGACGAGCTGCGCCGGCGCTCGCTCGTCCCGCCCGGCACGCAGGAAGGGCTCTTCCGCCTGCTCTACGAGCTGCCGAACGAGTCGGTCGGCGAGATCCGCAACGCGACGGTGCACGGCTTCGTTTGCACGGCGCTCGTGCCGCGCGCCGGCGGCTATCGCTTCTACTTCGGCGTGTACGTCGAGCCGGTCTCGCGCTGGACCGCGCTCTACATGGCGGCGATCGAGCCCTTCCGGCGCTTTATCGTCTACCCGGCGATGCTCGGGCGCCTGCGCGCCGACTGGGAGAGGGCGTACCCGCGCTCCTGAGCAGCGCCGCCAGGTGCTCCCCCGTGTGCGAGCCCTTCACCTTCGCGACCTGCTCCGGCGTGCCCGACGCGATCACGTGTCCGCCGCCGGGGCCGCCTTCGGGACCGAGATCGATGACCCAGTCGGCCGTCTTGATCACGTCGAGGTTG
>DASUFZ010000196.1:0-2401 GCA_036274295.1 Myxococcota bacterium | reverse complement strand
TCGGTGAAGTTGTACCCGACGCCGACTTTGAAGTGCTCGCCGAGATACTGGTAGAGCGTCAGCACGGCGCCGCTCTTCCGCTCGTTCTGGTCGGGCAGGTCGAGCAGGCGGCCCTCGACGGATCCCTCCCAGTACTTCAGGAAGCGGTAGTCGCCGCGCAGGATCGCGAGGTGCGCGTTGTTGTCGAAGAAGTCGGGGTTGCTGCGGTCGAGGCTCGCCCGCCCGAGGCGGTAGGCGTACTTCGCGCCGAGCGTGAAGTTCTCGGTGATGTCGTAGGTGGCGTCGATCGCCGCGACGTGGCTCTCCTGCACGAACTCGACCGGGGTGTTCTTCAACGTGACCTGGTCGGCCGTCGGGAAGTTGTAGAAGTAGGTGTACTTCGCGAGCACGTTCAGGCGGTCGTGGTTGACGGGCCGGTAGGCCGTGGCTGCCACGGCCTCGATGAAGCGCCCGTCGAAGAAGTTGCCCTCCGAGCTGTCGCTGAAGGAGCGGTTGTACTTCCCGATGAGGCGCACGTCGGGGGTCAGCTGGTAGCGCGCGGTGTTGCGGAAGAGCCAGGTCGTGCGGTCGGTCTGCGAGCCGTCGACCTGCTCGCTGTCGTCGTGGCGGTACTCGATGCCGCTCGAGAGCTGGAGCACGTCGAAGCCGTAGCCGACCAGCGCGCCGCCCGCGCGCCGCTTCGTCTCGGCGTTGGTCTCGCGGTTGAACAGGTCGCCGACCTCCCAATGGCTCGTCACCGTCCAGTGATCGCTCGGCGCGAGCGTGATGCCGACGGCGCGTGCGACGCCCGTGCTCATCTCGCCGTGCTTGTAGCGGTCCTCCACGAAGACGCTGCTGCTGTCGGACAGGCGCGTGCGCATGCCGGAGATCAGGTTGCCCGAGCGCTCGTGCAGGCCGTCGTAGCCGCGTTCGTTCTCGTAGGCGTAGCTGAGATAGCGGCGCGTCTCCTCGGTCTGCTGGAAGCTCGTGCCGAGGCGGACGGCCGGCCCGAGATTGCCGTAGGAGGTCTCGCCCTCGAGCAGCAGCCGGTCGTTGATGCGGAAGGAGCCGCCGACGCCGCCGCGATGGTTGTCCTCGCGGTCGCCCGACGAGGCAAGCGTGCCCTGGCCGAACGTGTAGGCCTTCCAGCGGTCCTTGGCTTCGAAGCCGATCTGCGCGACGGCGTCGGTGCGCTCGCCCTCTTCCTGCGTCGTCGCCTCGACGGGTGAATCGTCCTCGCGCTTGTCGTTGCGCACGCCCGCGCCGAGCCGCCAGCCCTCCGTCAGCTGGTAGCCGAGGTCGACCTCCTCGGCGCGGATCTCGAGCCCATTGTCCTGCTTCTGCCAGTCCGCCTTGGCCTTCACGTCGAGCGCGTCGGTGATCGGCACCTGGACCTGACCGCCGTACGTCTGCGTGTCGGTGAGCGCGTTCTGACCCGGGGCCGAGTAGCCGCCGTCGAGGTTCTGCGCGTAGGCGCTGACGCGCCCGCGTCCCACCTCGATGAAGTCCGAAACCTCGAAGCTCACGTCCGCGCGGTAGGCGTTCGCGTCCTGCTCTTCGAGCGATTCGGCGAGCGGGCCGAAGAAGAGGAAGCCGCCGTCCTCGGACGCGAGCGTCGTCGAGACCAGGCCCTCGCTGCGGCCGGCCTGGAGCTTGAGCCACGAGTCCGTCGTCGCGCGCAGGGTGACGTCGCCCGCGTAGAGCGTGCTGTTGCTGCCGGTGCCGTCGTTCTGGCTGGCCGTCGCGCCGAGCTTCAGGTAGTCGGTGAGCCAGACGTGGCCCTGGCCGCCGGCCGCCATCGCGTTCAGCTCGTCGAAGCTCGGGTTGTACTCGTAGGACACGACCAGGAAGGCGTCGTTGCCGGAGAGCCCCTGGCTCCGCACCAGCAGGTCGTCCGCGGAGGTCGCGCCGAGCGCCTCGGTCAGCATCACGCGGCCCTGGAAGTAGTCGATGTCGTAGTCGAGGGTCGGGCGCAGGTAGACGACGCTCTGGACGATGCCCGAGACCTTGTCCCGCATCTCGATGCGCAGGCGCTCCGAGCCGGTCAGCAGGTCCTGGTGCTTCAGGTAGTAGAGCGAGCCGCCCGTGCCGCGGAACTCCTCGCGGCTCTGGACGGTGTCGGGCTCGGCCGCGAAGCCGTCGATGGCCACGCGCTGCTCGCCGAAGCTCGTGGTGCCGAGCGTCTGGTAGTGAAGGTTGCCGCCGTAGAGACCGCGGTCGACCTGCGCGAGCTCGTTGTCGAAGTAGCCGACCTTGAAGTTGCCCCACATCGCGTGGCTGTCGGCCTTGGAGAGCTTCGCGAAGAACTTGCCCTGCGTCGGCGCCATCTCGTCGACGGTGCCGTCGTCGCCGAAGGTCGGATAGTGGTAGTCGGGGTCGATGCGCCGGAAGAGCTCGTCGGGCGACTTGTCGAGGAAGTTCG